>JBBRDT010000077.1:0-15831 GCA_038203635.1 Solirubrobacterales bacterium | reverse complement strand
TACGGCGCGGTCTACCGCACGAGCTCAGAGCGAACCGTCGCGCTTGACGGATGGCTCTGGCACTACAACCATCAACGCAGACATTCAGCTCTCGGCCACAAACCCCCGGTCGCTCGACTTCTAGAGCGCACCAACCTGCTCCGTACTTACAGCTAGTCGAGCTTGCCGATCTTGAAGATCTTCGTCCCGCAGTCGGGGCAGGTGCCCTGGATCGCGGGTCGACCGTTCTTCATGGTCACCTGCTTGGGGTCCTGGATCTCGACCTTCTTCTTTTCCTTGACGCAATAGCCCTCGGGCATGTCTCCTCCTTGCTCGTGGGCCGGTCGCCGGCCCGATTGACCGTCGCCGACGCTAGAGAGGTACCCGGACGACAAGCGTCGCAAGCCGTTGACAGGGTGTCAGAGCAAGCGAGCGCTTACGGAACGAAGACGCCCTGACGCAGGAAGACGGTGTTCGGATCCGAGTTGACATTCCCGTCTAGCCCGCGGACTCGGGCTGCCCGACCCGGGCTGCCCGATCCCGCAGCCGCAGGCGTAAGTTCGCGTTTACGTCCGAGCGGGGCGCGATAACAGAAATCGATACATGGCATTTTCCAATCCCCCGGACGGTGGCCGTTTCCTGACCCGCAGGCGGGTTGTCCTTGTCCTGCTTGGCGCCCTGGCTTGCCTGGCCGTGCTGGCAGTGCTGGTCGCAGCGACGGACGGACCGGCCTACGAAGTCCGGGGCAACGCCGACGTCCCGTACCCGGCGGGCCCCGTGAAGGAGGTCCGCGTCCTCGACTCAATAACGGTGTACGTGGACGGGGAGCCCAAGCCCGGGCAAAGCGTCGTCGGAGGCATCGCGTTGATCGTCCTGGCGACGGCCGCCTTCATGACGGCTGCGGCGTTGCACATCGCGGCTCGGCGGGGCAGGCTGATCGCGTTCTATCTGCTGATCAGCGCGGGGCTGGGATACGCAGGCCTCGACGAGCTCTTCGCAATCCACGAGAGCATCGGGCACAACCTCCGGTTCCTCGCCGACTTGCCAGGGGTGTCGCGGCCCGACGACCTCGTGGTCGCCTCCTATGTGATCCCCGCAGCCGGGTTCGCCTATTTCTTCCGGGACATCTTCCTCAGCTCCGCGAAAGCGGCCGCGGCGCTCGCGGCCGGCCTCGGCTTTTTCGCGCTGGCCGCGGCAGGAGACCTCGCCGGCAAGACCACCGTGGAGGGGTACATGGAGCTGTGCAGCGGCCTCTGCATCGCGCTCGGTCTGGCGCTTTTGATGTACGCGCACCTGCGCCGCAACCTGCGCCCCGACCGGGAGTTCCCCGACGAGGTGACCGTCGTCGACCAGCGAGCGAGATCACGCCCTCCGGTCGGCGCCGCCCACTGAATCGCACGATCGGGTTCGCAAAGCTCCGGGGGTGGGACTCGAACCCACAACCTACGGATTAACAGTCCGCCGCTCTGCCAATTGAGCTACCCCGGAACGTAGTTACGAGGAGTTCGGCCGCGGGGGCCGCTTCCCTCTCGGCGGAATACTAGACACGAGGGTCCGTCGGGCCCTCGCGAGCGCCACTAGTCGGAAGTGGCGTCCCGCAGTGCGCGGGCCATGCGGAACTTCTGCAGGCGGCGCAGCGTGCGGATCTCCATCTGGCGGATCCGCTCTCTCGTGACGCCGAAGTCCTGACCCACCTGCTCCAGCGTCATCGGCTCGTTGCCGTTCAGCCCGTAGCGCAGCTCGATGATGCGTCGTTCGCGCTCGGGTAGCCCCGCCAGCGTCTTCATCAGATCCTCCCGCATGATCTTGCGAGCGGTAACCGCCTCCGGCTGGCGGCCGTGGTCGTCCTCGATGAAGTCGGCCAGCGACGCATCCGTCTCGCCCATGGGCGCCTCCAGGGAAACCGTCTCGCGCGACAGCTCCAGCAGCTCTTCGACCTTGTCCGGCGGAAGATCCAGCACATCGCCGATCTCGTTCGCCGTCGGGTGCCGGCCGAGGTCCTGGATCAGTGCGCGCTGCGTGCGGGTGACGCGGTTGATCGCGTCGACCATGTGGACGGGAATCCGGATCGTGCGCGACTGGTCGGCGATCGCCCGCGAGACGGCCTGGCGAATCCACCAGGTCGCGTACGTCGAGAACTTGAAGCCCTTGCGATAGTCGAACTTCTCGACTGCGCGGATCAGGCCGAGGTTGCCTTCCTGGATCAGGTCGAGCAGGTTGAGGCCGCGGCCCATGTAGCGCTTGGCAACGGACACCACCAGTCGCAGGTTCGCCTCGATCAGCGCGTTCTTCGCCCGCTGGTCGCCCTTCTCGATCAGCTTTGCGAGCCGCACCTCGTCCTTGGCGCTGAGCAGCGAGACGCCACCGATCTCCTTCAGATAGGTGCGAACGGGGTCGGGCGCTTCGGCGCTCTGGGACTCCTTCTCCTCGACGACAGGCTCGTCGAACCGGAAGGCGTGCTCAGCCGTGCTCATGTGCGGCCTCCGTGGTAGAGGGCGAGGGTTCCCCGCTCCCCATCAGCCTGGCGATCGAATCTGTGACCCGGCTGCGTTCCACGGACAGCTCGCGGTGGCGCTCGTAGTCTTCTGCGAGGACCGCGTTCTTGATCTCGCGCTCGAGCCTGCGGTGCTCGAGCCCGAGGAAGTTCTCCTCGAGCGCGTGCTCGCTGGCCGACTGGCTCGACGCTCTCACGACGATCTCGCTCACCGTGTGCATCAGCTCGGCGTCGTGAGGACCAAGGCCGGCCGTCGGTGAGTCGAAGTGCTCAAGGATCCAGTTACGGGCTCTGCGCAACACGTCGGAGGAAAGGTGCTCGTCCTCCAGCCGCGCAAGGTGCTGTCGCCCCCGCTCGCCGCTCGACACGCACATCGCGAGGAACACTCGCTCGAAGCGCTCCATTCCCGACGCCGCACCACGCTCGCCGAGGCGAGTGGCACGGGCCGGGGTTCCTTCACGCGGGCGTACCAGCAGCGGCGCGAGCAGGTGCTCCGAGAGGTCGAGCCGGTCCGCAACGTGGCGGATCTGCTCGTCGCGCTCAGCCGAGGGCTGCACGGCGATGAACACGGGCGCGAGCTGTGCCACGACCTTGTCCTTTCCCGCCGCGGAGCTCATATCGGCTCCCTCGAGTGCATTCTCCACCTGGAATTCCAAGATAGGAATCGCGTCCCCCGCTCTGGTCTTGAAGCTGTCCGGGCCTGCCTCCACAAGGAGGTCACATGGGTCCTTATCGTCCGGCAGCCGCACCACCTTGAGAACGACCCCGCGGCCTGCGGCCGCCGTTTGCGCCCGCAGCATGGCCTCCTGGCCCGAGCGGTCGGCGTCGAAGGCCAGGACGACCTCCCGCGCGAGGCGCGCCAGCTCTCCCAGCTGCTCCTCGGTGAGGGCTGTGCCCATCGACGCCACGGAATTCCGGAATCCGGCTTGGTGCAGGGCAAGCACGTCCGTATAGCCCTCGACCACCAGCACGCTCTGCGCCTTGGCGATGTGCGTGCGGGCAAGGTCGAGGCCGAACAGCTGGCGCCCCTTCCGGTAGACGGGGCCCTCGGAGGAGTTGACGTACTTCGGCTGCTGGTTGTCGCGGGTCGCCCGCGCCCCGAAGCCCAGCACCCGCCCGCGGGCGTCACGTAGGGGGAACATGATCCGGGCCCGGAACCGGTCGTAGATGCCGCCCTGCCTGCCCTTCTGAGACAGTCCCGCGGCCTGCAGCTCCTGCTCGCTGAACCCGGCCTGCCGGGCGCTCATCAGCACCCTGTCCCAGGCGCTCGGCGCGTAGCCGACCCCGAACTCCTCGAGCACCTCGCGCCCCAGGCCGCGCTGCTCCAGATAGGCACGCGCCCCTGCCGCCTCGGCCGAGTCCCACAGATAGCGCGCGTAGAAGGTCGAGGTCTTGGCGAGCAACTCGAGCAGGCGCTCACGCGAGCGGCGGCGCTCGTCGTCGCGGCCGCCCTGTTCGAACTCGAGCTCCACGCCGTAGCGGTCGGCGAGCTGCTCGACCGCGTCGCGGAAGTCCAGGCCCTCCTTCTCCTCCAGGAAGGTGAAGATGTTGCCGCCGGCCTGACAGCCGAAGCAGTAGTAGAGCTTCTCGACCGCGTCCACGGAGAACGAGGGGGTGCGCTCGTCGTGGAACGGGCACAGCCCCAGATAACGCGTCCCGCGGCGACGCAGCTCCGTGTGTCCGGAGACCACCTCCACCATGTCGGCGGCGAGCCGGACCCGTTCGATCGACTCTGGAGTGACGCGGCTCACGTGAAGGCGCGCGGAACGGTGAGGCGCTCGAACTCGCGGATGCAGAAGCGGTCGGTCATGCCGGCGAGATAGTCGGTCACCCGCGTGGCCGCTTCGGTGTCGCCACTCGGATCGAGTACCGGGAGCACGTCCGGGTTCTCGATGTAGTGGTCGAACAGCGCGTTGACGACCTGCGTCACCCGCTCCTGCTCGCGCCGGGCTGCCTCAGCGAAGTAGACGTGGTCGAACATGAACTTGCGCAAACGGCTCATCGCCCCGCCGATGCGCTCCCCCTGGGCGATGTCGCCGGCGCTTTCGGACGACTCCACGAGGTCGTGCACCAGCAGGTCGATGCGCTCGGAGCCCGTCTCGCCGAGGATCGCGATCTCTTCGCCCGGCAGGTCGGACTCGGACAGCACGCCCGCGCGCAGCGCGTCGTCGATGTCGTGGTTGATGTACGCGACACGGTCGACCAGTCGCACGATGCGGCCCTCGAGCGTGGCCGGCAGCCCGGGACCGGTGTGGTGCAGGATCCCGTCCCGCACCGCTTCGGACAGGTTCAGGCCCCGGCCGTCGCGCTCGAGCACGTCGACGACCCGCAGCGAGTGCTCGTTGTGCCGGAATCGCCGGCCGACGCGCTGGTGCAGGGCACGGTCGAGCGCTTCCTCGCCGGCGTGCCCGAACGCCGGATGGCCGAGGTCGTGGCCCAGGCCGACGGCCTCGGTCAGATCCTCGTTCAGCCGCAGCGCCCGCGCGACGGTGCGCGAGATCCCGGAGGCCTCCAGGGTGTGCGTGAGCCGCGTGCGGTAGTGGTCCCCCTCCGGGTCGACGAACACCTGCGTCTTGTGCTTCAGCCTGCGAAAGCTCTTCGAGTGGACGATCCGGTCGCGGTCGCGCTGGAACGGCGTGCGCAAGCGGCATGGCGGCTCCTCCGTCGCGCGATTGGGCGGATAGGACCGGGTGGCGAGCGCAGCGAGCTGCTGCTGCTCCAGGTCGCGGATCCGGGCCTCGAACGACCCCGCTACGGGAGCATCTGCGAGCGCATGTTCGACGTCGGCGGCGTGGGCCTCCATGCGAACGATTCTGGCAGCCGGCTAGGCCGGTCGGGCCGCGGCCTGCTCGAGGCCCTTGCCGACGGCTTCGGCCAGCGCCATCGTTGCCGAGAGCGGCCGCACCATCACCGTGAAGTCCGCGATCTTGCCCTCGCCGTCGAATCGCAGCAGGTCGAGACCCTCGATCTGCTTGTCGCCGACTCTGGCCTGGAAGACGAGCGCCTTGATTTCGTCGCCGTCAAACTCATCCGTGTACCGAAAGTCCTCGAAAGTGCGAAAGACCACGCCCAGCAGCATCGATACCGCCTCACGTCCCTCGAACGGCTTGAAGGTGACCGGGCTGTGGAACACCACGTCGTCCGCGAGCGCCTCCACCATCGCGTCGAGGTCCTGCGCCTCCACGGCCTGCCTGAACTCGTCGTGACTCATGATCGGCTCCTCTCGGCGATCTGGCGATAGACGGCGGCGGTGCGCTCACCGTTTCGGTCCCACGTGAAGTGCGCCGCGACTGTGCGGCGCGCCGCTGCGCCGAGCCTATCGCGCTCGCGCGGGTCGCTCACGAGCCGGTCGACGGCACGCGCGAGCGTGCCCTCGTCGCCGGAGGGCACCAGCACCATCCCGTCGCCGGCGGCCGCGATGTCCTCGGCCCCTGTCCCCGCGCCGCCGATCGTGGGCAGGCCGGCGGCCATCGCCTCGACGTGAGCCACGCCGAATGCGTCATGGACGCTCGGCATCACGTGTACCCAGCCGCGCGCCATCCGCTCGAGCGCGGCGGCGTGGTCCAGCGACCCCGCGAACGAAACGCGATCGGGCACACCGAGCCGGGCCGCGAGCTGCTCGAGCGAGGCGCGGTCGGGGCCTTTGCCGATCAGCAGGTAGCTGAGCCCGGGGTGGCGGTCCTTCAGCGCCGCGACCGCACGGATCACGGCGGCCTGGTTCTTGTGCGGCTCGAGATGGGCGACGGTCACGAGCATCGGGTGCGGCTCGCGCTCGGCCACCTGGTCGGGCACGTCGGCGCCCGGGTGGATGATCTCGAGCGAGGGGAGCGGGCCGGTCAGCTCCTCGATCCCCCGGCGGGTCACCTCGCTGTTGGCGATCACTGCGTCGGCTGCTCTCAGGACCCGCGCGACGACCTCACGCCCACGGTCGCTGCGGGCCGCTGTATAGGAGAGATCGCCCCCGTGTACCGAGACGATCAGCGGCACGTCGTTGCCGCGGCGCTTCCAGCGCAGCACCGCATCGCCCGCGGGCACCGCGTAGTGCGCGTGAACGATGTCCGGCCGCCACGCGTGATCGAGGGCGCGCCGCACCGGCCGCGCCGCCCAGCGCCCCCAGCCTGCGTAGCTCAACGGGCGCGGGGGTGCGAAGAACCGGACGTAGCGCACCGGCACGCCGTCCATCACGGTCTGGCCCTCCGGGTCGACGAAGCGGCGCGCCCAGTGGGCGAGCGGCGCGGGATTCGGCAGAGCCCGCACGTCGCTGCGGGAGGGCAGCGGGCGATCGAGGACGGTGACTCGCACCTCCATTCCATGCTCGCGCACCGCGACGGCCTGACGATGGGCCCAGATGCCCCAGGCGGGATCCCGGAGCCGCGGGTAGTACTCCGCGACGACGGCAACCCGCATCAGCGGTCCCCTAAGTCCTGTGGCGGATCGCGGCCTGTGCCGCCGCGACCCTCGCGATCGGGACCCGGAACGGCGAGCAGCTCACGTAGTCGAGCCCGGCCTCGTCGAAGAAGTCGATGCTGTCCGGGTCGCCGCCGTGCTCACCGCAGATCCCGAGCTTGAGATCCGGGTTCGCGACGCGGCCGCCCACGGCCGCGGCGCGCACGAGGCTGCCGACGCCCGGCAGGTCGAGCGTCTCGAACGGGCTGCGCTCCAGGATCTTCTGCTCGAGGTACTCGGCGAGGAACCCGCCCTCCGCGTCGTCGCGGGAGAAGCCCAGCACGGTCTGCGTGAGATCGTTGGTGCCGAAGCTGAAGAAGTCGGCGTGGGCAGCGATCAGGTCGGCGATCATGCACGCCCGGGGCAGCTCGATCATGGTTCCCACCGAGACGGTCACCGGGGCCGCGGCCCGCTCGACCAGGTCGCGCATCCGCTCGAGCTCGCGCTCGTAGCTGACCAGCGGGATCATGATCTCGACGCCGGGCTCCGTGCCGGTACGCTCGCGCACCGCGAGCGCTGCGCCCACGATGGCGCGCACCTGCATCTCGTAGACCTCCGGGTGAAGCACGCCCAGCCGGCAGCCGCGGGTGCCGAGCATCGGGTTCACCTCCTCCAGATCGCGTACCCGGGCGAGCAGGTGCTCGATCTCGGCAATCCGCGCGGCGTCGTCGGACCTGCGCAGGCGCTCGCGCTCCACGAGCAGCTCCGACTTGCTGGGGAGGAACTCGTGCAGCGGCGGGTCGAGCAGCCGGATCGTCACCGGCCGATCCCCCATCGCCTCGAAGAGCCCCTCGAAGTCGGCACGCTGGAGCGGGAGCAGATCCTCGAGGGCGGCGCGCCGCTCCTCCTCCGTTTCCGCCATGATCATCGTCCGCATCTTCGGCTGGCGCTGCTCCTCCATGAACATGTGCTCGGTGCGGCAGAGGCCGATGCCCTCCGCCCCGAACTCGCGCGCGCGCCGCGCATCCGCGGGTCGGTCGGCATTTGCGCGCACCCCCAAACGCCGTGCGTCGTCCGCCCAGTCGAGCACGGTGTCGAAGTACTCGCTGATCACGGGCGCCACCAGCGGCACGTCCTCGGTCGTGACGTGGCCGGTCGTGCCGTCGATCGCGATCAGGTCGCCGGCCTCGAGGCGCGTGCCGTCCACCCGCACCACGCGGGCCTCGAGGTCGACCTTGAGCCCTGAGGCACCCGCCACGCAGGGCCTGCCCATGCCGCGCGCCACGAGCGCCGCGTGCGAGGCCTTTCCGCCCTCGGAGGTGACGATCCCCTTCGCGGCATGGAACCCCGCCACGTCCTCGGCCTCGGTGAACGGCCGCACCAGGATCACGTCCTTGCCCTTCTCGGCCTCGAGTATCGCTTCGGTGGCGGTGAACACGATGCTCCCCTTGGCTGCCCCGGGCGACGCCGGCACGCCGCGGGCCGTCGGGCGGTACGAATAGCCGGGATCGAATGTCGGGTGCAGCAGCTCGTCGAGCTTCTGTGCGTCGATGCTCAGCAGCGCCTCGTCGCGCGTCAGCACCCCCTCCTCGACCATGTCGACCGCGACCCGCACCGCGGCCTGCGCCGGGCGCTTCGCGTTGCGGGTCTGGAGCATGTAGAGCGTTCCCTCCTCGATCGTGAACTCGACGTCCTGCATGTCGCGGTAGTGCCGCTCGAGCGTGCGCAGGATGTCGATCAGCTGCGCGTACACCTCGGGCATCAGCTCCTGCAGCGCGGAAAGGTCCTGCGTGTTGCGCACCCCGGCGACGACGTCCTCGCCCTGCGCGTTCTGGAGGAAGTCGCCGGACGGCTCCGGCGCGCCCGTCGTCTGGTTGCGGCTGAATGCGACCCCGGAGGCGGAGGTGTCTCCCTTGTTGCCGAACACCATCTGCTGGACGTTGACCGCGGTTCCCCATTCGTCGGGTATGCGGTTCAGGCGCCGGTAGTGGACGGCGCGGTCGCCGTTCCAGGAGTCGAAGATCGCGCGGATCGCCTGCCGCAGCTGCTCGCGCGGCTCCTGCGGGAACTCCTCACCGGTCTGCGCCGCGAAGATCTCCTTGAACTCCCGCGTGAGCCGCTCGAGCGCACTCGCGTCGAGGTCGGTGTCGAGCTCGACGCCGGCCGACTCCTTCACCGACTTGATCGCGTGCTCGAACAGGTCGCCCTCGATGCCGCGCACCACGTTGCCGAACATCTGCACGAACCGCCGGTAGGAGTCCCAGCCGAGGCGCTCGTTGCCCGTGCGAGCGATCAGGCCGCGCACCGAGCCGTCGTTGACCCCCAGGTTGAGGACCGTGTCCATCATGCCTGGCATGGAATCGCGGGCGCCGGAGCGCACGGACACGAGCAGCGGGTCGTCCTGGTCGCCCAAGCGTTTGCCGGTCTGCTCCTCCAGGCGCGCCAGCGCCTCGTCGACCTGGTCCTCGAGGTCGTCCGGAAACTGCCCGTCCGCCTTCATGTAGGCGACGCAGGCGTCGGTCGTGATCGTGAAGCCGTCGGGGACGCGAACCGGGCCGCCGATGCGCTTCATCTCGGCGACGTTCGCCCCCTTTCCTCCCAGCAGCTCGCGCATGTCGCGCGAGCCCTCGGAGAACTCATACACCCATTTGGTCACGTCCGCGGAGCGATTCTATTGGTGTGGACTGCCTAGGCCACGCTGCGCAGCCGGACGTGCGCGTGGTACTCGACCGTCCCCGACAGCGCCCGCTCCACCTGCGTGAGGATCGGCGCGGGGGCGGTGGGAGCATCCTTCAGGGGAACGGAGAGCGCGCTCACCATGAACGAGTGCGCCGACTCGTCGAGCGTGAAGCCGTCGCCCGCCCCGCAGTCGTGACAGACCACGCCACCCGCGGCGGCCGAGAACCGCAGCGCACCGGCTCCGGGAGGTCCCCCGCAGCGAGCACAGTCTGCGAGCTCCGGCATGAAGCCGGCGGCCAGCATCAGCTTCATCCGAAATGCCAGCAGGTTGCCTCCGCACGCGGCCTCCGGCCGCGTGTCGAGCAGCTGGAGCTCGTGGCAGAGCAGGTTGTAGGCAGCCGCGTTGCCCTCCCCCTCGCCGAACAGCCGCAACATCGACTCGCACGCGGCGCCGGCGTAATGGATCGCGCCGCCGCGCTCGCGCAGCCGCGGGTACCACTCGACGCACTGGGCCTGCGTCACGGTGTGCAGGTCGCCGCGACCCTCGTACATCACGAGGCTCACGCGGGAGAAGGGTTCGAGCCGTCCCCCGAAGCGCGACTTCGTGCGGCGCACGCCCTTCACGACGGCGCCCACCTTTCCACGCGTACCGGTGTACATGTGGACGATGCGGTCGGCTTCGCGCAGGCGCATCGAGCGAAGCACGATCGCCTCCGTCTTGTAATAGGCCACCCGGTTTGCGCCTCCGCTCAGTGTTTGTCGGTTTGCCGGCAGGGGAAAGCCGTCCCTGCGGCCCCTACACTTTGACCCTGGTATCGGATGGATTTTTCGCGCAACGGCAGCCCCCGGATCACCGTCTACACGACGGACCCATGCGCGCGCTGCATCCGCGCGAAGGAATTGCTGACGCAGCGCGAACTCGTCTTCGAGGAGATCAACCTCGCCAAGGATCCCGTCGGGCGCCGCGAGCTTGCGGAGTTCACGGGCCGCATGACCTTCCCCCAGATCGTGATCGACGGTGAGCCGCTGGGCGGGTTCCAGGAGCTGGTCGAGGCAGACGAGGCCGGCCGGCTCGAGAGTCTCACGGCCTAGAGATTGATCCGGCCGCGCCCGATCCGCGACCTCTCGATCGAGGGAGGCCGGTTCATCTCGGCCGCCAGTGGGCTCGTGCGCACCGGTGACTTCATCTACGTGATCGCCGACGACGAGTACGAGCTCGGGGTGTTTCCGGCGCAGGGGGACGCACCGGGGCACCTGGTGCGATTTCTCCCGGGCGAGCTACCTACGGACCCCGCGCAGCGAAAGCACCGGAAACCGGACGTCGAGGCGCTCGCCTTTCTGCCCGGCGCGCTGCTGGCACTCGGATCGGGCTCCAGGCCGCAGCGCAAGACCGGCTTCCTGTGGGACCTCGACATGCGCGGCGCGCTGGCCGGCGAGCCGCAGCAGCTGGACCTCCGGCCCCTGTACGACGCGCTCGATCGCGACATTCCCGATCTCAACATCGAGGGCGCCGCGGTGTCGGGCGGGCACGTGCTGCTTTTCCAGCGCGGCAACGGTCGTGGCGCCGTGAACGCCGTCATCGCGCTCGACCTGGCCGCTGCGCTCGATTCACTCGGGGACGGCCGCCTCGATGCCGGCGCGGTGACCGGAACGCGACGCCACGACCTCGGCGAGGTCGACGGGGTGCGCCTGTGCTTCACGGACGCGGCCGGCCTGCACGACGGCCGGGTCGTCTTCACCGCCGTTGCGGAGCGCGGCGAGGACACCTACGACGACGGCGAGTGCATCGCGTCGGGCGTGGGGATGCTCGACGCGAACGGAGACATGACGGCGTGGGATGCGCTCGACTCGGCCCTCAAGGTCGAGGGCATCGAGGTCCAGCATCGCGGCGATGAGATGGTGCTCCTGCTCGTGGCCGACCCCGACGATGCCGGGTCGCCCTCCTCACTGCTTGCGGCCCCGTCAACCGTCTGACGGGACGCCCGCGGCGGCCAGTGCGTCTTCCGGTGAGACGAACCACTCGTAGCGCGCCATCTTGCCGTCCCGCAGTGTGATCACGACCGCGAACGGCGTGGAACCGAGTTCCACTCCGCTTCCCCGTCCGCGACCGCGGAAGGTGCCGATGGCGACCACGCGGTCCCCGTTGTCCACGATGCGCTCGTAGTCGAAGCGCAGGTCCTCGAACGCCTCCAGCATCGCCGCCATGCCGGCCCTCAGACCGTCGAGGCCATGGCGGGTACCGGGCTCGAGCGCGGTGTCGGGATTGACGAACTCGACGTCCGGATGCGCGAGCGCCACGATTGCCTCGACATCGCCGCGCTCCATCGCGCGGAACCCTTCCTTTAGCTGCTCGACGTTGCCCGAGGTCATGCCTGTGGCAGATCCGATAGCGCGGGGATGCCGTGCAGCGACGTGGCCCGGCGGCACGCGTCGCGGATCGCCTCGGCGGTGAGCGCCGCCCCGACGACGCCGACCACGAACGGCTCGACGCGCGGGGCGGTGCCGCTCGCCAGCGCGAACACGACGTCGCCGTCGAACTGCGAGTGCACCGGGTCCACCGCGCGCGCCATGCCGGCCTGCGCCATCTTCGCCACGATGCCGCACTCCGTCTTCGTGAGCTCTGCATCGGTCATCAGGCACACCAGCGTCGTGTTCTCGAGCGGCCCGCCGCGACGAAAGCTCGGCGGCTCGATCGGCCGTGTGCGAATCAGCTTGGTCGAGCCGATGAAGCTGCCGTCCTCGCCGCGCGTGCCGGCCAGCACGCCGCCGTCCTCACCGATCACGTCGCCGAACGCGTTCACGACGGCGAGGGCGACCAGCTTTCCGCCCTGCGGCAGGTGTTGCTTCGCCATGCCGACGCCGCTCTTGACCGCGAACTCGCGGCCGCGGATCTTTCCCACGGCCGTCCCCGTGCCCGCGCCGACGGTGCCAAGGAGCGGGTCGTCCGTCGCGGCATCGCAGGCGGCGGCGCCCTCCGCCGGCCCCGGGCGCCGCGCCGGGTCCCCGGTCAACAGGTCGTACACGACAGCGGCGGGCACGAGCGGGACGAGCCCGCCCGGAGTGTCGTAGCCGCGGCCGTGGCGCTCCAGCCAGTCCACGACCCCGTCGGCCGCCGCGAGGCCGAACGCGCTGCCGCCGCTCATCAGCACGGCGTGGACCCGCGATGCATTCGCAATCGGGTTCAGCAGGTCCATCTCGCGGGTGCCCGGGCCGCCCCCGCGCACGTCGCCCGAGGCCACGGCGCCGTCCGGAGGCGCCAGCACGACGGTGCAACCCGTCGCGGCTTCCGGGTCGGTCCAATGCCCGACCTCGAAGCGCGGCGGGAGCGGGGGCTCGCTCACCGCGCCGGCACGCGCCGGCGGCGCGGAGCGCGTTGGCAGTTCCGGCAGACGTAGGTGCCGCGACCTGCTGCGACGAGCTTCGTCACCGGCCCGCCGCAGCGCGGACACGGCAGGCCCTCGCGCCGGTGGATGAGGAACTCGTCCTGCATCGAGCCCCGCTCCCCGTTCGCGTCGCGGTAGTCGTCGATCGAGGCACCCTGGTGCGCGAGACCCGCCTCGAGCGTCTCGACGATGCCGGCGTGCAGGCGCTCGAAGTCGCCGCGCCTCAGCAACCCGGCGGGCTTGAGCGGGTGGATGCGGGCTCGGAACAGCGCCTCGTCCGCGTAGATGTTCCCGATGCCCGCGACCCGGCGCTGGTCGAGCAGAAACGCCTTCACAGGTGCCCTGCGGCCGCGCGCGGCTTCGCGCAGCACCTCCGGCGTGAAGTCCGGATCCAGCGGCTCGGGGCCGAGGCGTGCGTCCAGGTAGCGGTCGAGCAGCCCGTCCCCATCGATCACCAGGCCGGTGCCGAAGCGGCGTGGGTCGGTGAACAGCACGCGGTTACCGTCGTCCAGCACGAGCCGCACACGCAGGTGCGGGCGCCCCGGTGAGTCATCGTCCTCTGCGACCCACAGGAGGTTCCCGGTCATCCGCAGGTGCATGACCAGGTGGCGATCCTCGTCGAGGTCGGCGATCAGATACTTGCCGCGCCTGCGCAGGCGCTCGACGCGCCGGCCGAGCAGGCCAGCCTCGACGTCGGGAGGCGGCACGGGGGCGCTCCACAACGGATCCAGGACCTGCGCGTCCACGATCGTGCGACCGGCGACGCGATCGGCCAGCTGGCGGCGCACGGTCTCGACTTCGGGCAGCTCGGGCACGCACTAAGCGTACGCGCCCGCGCTGCGTTTTCGTCATCTCGCGAACTTTGGCGATCTGCTTCCGACAGGTGGAAGCGAAACGCCAAAGTTCGACCTGGTCAGCTCCGGCGCGCGCGCGGATGCGCCTTGAAGTAGGCGTCCTTGATGTGCTGGTTGGAGAGGTGCGTGTAGAGCTGCGTGGTCGCAACGTCGGCGTGGCCGAGCATCTCCTGCACGGAGCGCAGATCGCAGCCACCGGAGAGCAGGTGGGTAGCGAAGGTGTGCCGCAGCGTGTGCGGGCTCATCTTGTCCTGCAGGCCCGCCGACCGAGCGTGACGCCCGATGATCTTGTAGAGGCCCTGGCGCGTGAGCGAGCCACCGCGGAAGTTGACGAACAGCCGCGCCTGGGTTTGCTCGCCGACGAGGTGCGGGCGCCCGCGGCGCAGGTAGTCGGCCACGGCGCGCGCGGCGGTACGACCCACGGGCACCAGCCGCTCCTTCGAGCCCTTGCCCCGGACGAGCACCACGTGATCCACCAGGTCGATCTGGTTGACATCGAGGTCGATTGTCTCCGACGCGCGCAGGCCACACGCGTACATCAACTCCAGCATCGCGCGGTCGCGCAGCGCGATCGGGTCGGTGCCCTTCGGCTGCTCGAGCAGGCGCTGCACCTCGGCGCGGCCGAGCACCCGGGGCAGCTTGCGGCTCTTACGCGGCGGCGTGAGCTGCGCGGTCGGGTCGGACTCGCGCACCCCCTCGCGGCGCAGGTGACGGTAGAACGAGCGCAGCGCCGCCGACTTTCGCTGGATCGTCGAGGTCGTCACGGGCGGGCGCCCGTTGCCACGCGCCAGCTCGGTGAGGAAGTCCGCGACGTCCGCCGGCTCGGCGTCCTCCGCCCCGCGTCCGCGCTGCGCCAGGAACGCGCCGAACTGGAGCAGGTCGGACCGGTATGACTGAAGCGTGTTGCGGGCCATGCCGCGCTCCAGCTCGAGATGCGCGAGGAAGTCGAGGACCAGCTCCTCGAATCGTCCCTGGACCGTCCTTGCCGCCGTCGCCACCCTGACCCTTTCGGGCGCGCGGGCCGGCCTCCTTGGCGCGCAAGCAGAGTTGCCGCGTGGAAAGATCTCGCCGTCAACCAGAAGGAGGCCCCATGTCGTCTACCGCTCCAGACGCCGAGCTCAAGGCGCGCCATCGCGCGATGTGGGCCTCCGGCGACTATCCGTCGATGGTCGAGACGTTCCTGCTGCCGCTCGGGCCACGGCTCGTCGAGGCCTGCCAGATCGGTCCCGAGATGCGCGTCCTCGACGTCGCTGCCGGCACCGGCAACGCCTCGATTCCGGCAGCCGAGCGCGGGGCGACCGTGACGGCAAGCGACCTGACCCCTGAGCTGCTCGAGGCCGGCCGGCGCGGCGCAGAGGCCCAAGGCCTCGAGCTGGAATGGGCCGAAGCCGACGCCGAGAACCTGCCGTTCGAGGATGAGTCGTACGACGTCGTCATGTCATCGATCGGGGCGATGTTCGCGCCCCACCACCAGGACGTCGCCGACGAGCTCGTGCGCGTGTGCCGCCCCGGCGGCACGGTCGGATTGCTGAGCTGGACGCCCGAGGGCATGATCGGCGCGCTCTTCCGGACGATGGGCCCGTTCGCCCCGCCGCCTCCACCGGGAGCGCAACCGCCGCCGCTGTGGGGCAGCGAGACGCACGTGCAGGATTTGGTCGGCGACCGCGTCGAGTTCCACACGTCGGAGCGTGAGCCGCTGGAAATCACCGCTTTCGAGCGCCCGAGCGACTATGCCCAGCACTTCAAGGAACGGTACGGCCCCACCATCACGGCGCAGGGGAACGCCCGCCGCACCGGCCGTGAGGCGGAGTTCGAGGAGGCGCTGGAACGATTCTCCGACGAGTGGAACCGCGGCACGCCCGACCGCGCACGGTTCGAGCAGGAGTACCTGGTCATGGTCGGCACACGGGCGTGAGCCGCTAAGCCGTCCTAACCCCGAGTTGTCACGACAACTCTGGTTCATCGCACCGTCGCCATCTTGCGGGCTCCGCAGACGATATCCGCCGGCACTCGCCCTTGGGTCAGCCTGCCGGTGTGGGCGCGGTCGGTGTTGTAG
>JBBRDT010000076.1:0-16338 GCA_038203635.1 Solirubrobacterales bacterium | reverse complement strand
ATCCACGACCTGTCGGCGCACCTCGGCTGGATACCTGCTGGGCATTAATTCCTCCTCGCTGCACGCCGGAGGATTCTAAGAAAGCGAGTCCGTCAAAGCGGGGTCAGATCAAAGTGTCCACGAAAGCGGGTCAGGGCCAGGATGCACTTGTTCGGGCTCGTGTCAACCGCTGCTGTGCCGAAGGCTCCGATCAACGCACGTTCGACAGTGTCCCGGTACGCAGCGGGATCAAACGTCGTGGTTGCTGGCGAGTAACCCAGATCCCCTGCTGTGGCACCTCTCGCTGTGCCTAACGTGTCGACCACGAACTGGTCGGTCCATTCAACGTCGATGTCAACGTCGGCGTCCAACCGAACGTTCGTGTTGTTGGCATAGGAGCCCTTAACGTAGACGTTGACGGACGAGGGCAGCTCTGGGTGCGCCCGGATGGCGTCCTTGATTCGCTTTTCCGTTCGGTCCCGCTTTGCCTCCTCGTCGGCAGAGGCAGGACGAGACGCACTTCGTAGCCATGTCTCCCAGTCGCGGGCCAACGGCGCCCGTCTATTGCGCCGACTCGAGCTGACCCGTGGTGACCTTCGCAGGGTCGGCGCCCTCGCCGACCTCGCGTTCCTCGGCGCTGAACGGAGGCGTCTCGGGCACAGGCGTCTCGGGCGCCTTCCCCTCCGGTGGGTGGTCGGGCAGCTTGGGCGGAGCGGGCTGCCAGGCGCGCAGGTTCTGAACGATCTCGCGGTAGAAGTCCACGGCCTGCTGGCGGGTCTCGCGCACGAACGATCGCTCCCCCTTCCCACGCTTGGTGCCCATCGGACGGGCCAGTGCGAGGCTGAACGCTCGTGGCTCCCGCTTCGGGTCTCCGGCGAGGAGCTGCTGCGGCTCGTCTCGGACGGCGCCGAGAAGCGCGGATGTTGTCTCGCGCATATTCGCGAAACTCACGTCGAGACGCAGGTCATCGGGAGCCTCGCGGAGCTGCCGCAGCATCCAGTTGATGCGCGTGAGCGGCCGGCCCTCCTGCGGCCCGTCCACCGCGACGCTGGTGGTCACGCGCTGCGTGCGTAAGTCGGCCTCCACGCTGATCGGCCCGACCGCGTCGGGAACACGGAGCGACGCCGAGAGCATGCCCGTCTCCGCCAGCCCCTTGACCGTAGCGTCCACGTCCGTCCCCCTGCGGCGGCGAACCTGGACCTCACGTCCGAGGTCTTGGCTCAGGCCGAGCGAGAGGTACTGCACGAACTGTTCCCATCGCACGGCGACCTCGCGCGCGCCGGCGTTGCTCTCGCGCAGCGTCCCCTCGCGTGCGGCGTTGCGGACCCCGACCCACTTCTCGCCCATGTCCTGGAACCCACCTGCCCCGGATGCCTCGTGGTCCATGTACGCAATCAGCTCGCCGAGTATCCATGCCTGGTCGGGATCGGACACTCCTCGGTGGCGATGCTGCACGACCGCCTCGGTGACGATCCGCCACCAGGAGAGGTGCCGCAGCGACACGGTCCTCGTTTTGCGCTTGTCCACGTCTACCGGACACTCGCTCGAGGAGTTGGTGATCTGGTTCGAGATCGTCACTACCGCGTCGAAGTTGTGCTGTCGCGCCATGTCGAGGTAGCGGTTCACCTGCTCCGGCTTGAGCGGCGCGCCGCTGGTCTTGACCTCGATCAGGCAGCGCCAGCTCGTCTTGCCGCGCTCGACCACCGCCACGCCGTCGGGGATCGACAGCTTGCCGTCGGGCTCCTTGAGTTGGACTTCCGTGAACGTCGAGACTTGACCCTTCGGTGCGCCGACTTCCGAGAGCAGCGCCTTGCCGAACTCGTCCACCGCGCCCATCACTGCGAGCAGGCAGGAGGTCGCCCGGCGCTCCTGCTCCTCCGATCCCCTGATCCCCGCCGTGGGGATCAACCGGGCGGCGTGCCAGGTGTCGGGGTCCGGCGGAGCGGTAGGCGTCACGGTGCGCGCGAGACTACGAATAGGCCACCTCATCGCGCTCGCGATAGGGATCGATCGGCAGAGGCGAGGCCGCAGCCGGCCCAGCCGAGCGGCCGGCGGAAGGCCGAGGGGGCGCATGAGAATCAGCTACTCCCGCTCGCGCGCCATCAGCCAGGCGCGCTGGAGGGCGCCGGTCGGGGCGAGCGGGCAGCCCTAGCCTTCGTCGCTATCGCTGCGGAGGGCGGCGATGTCCTCGACCGTGAACCCGAGCTCTCGGAGCATCTCCGTATCGTCCTGCGGACGGAACCGGTACCAGAGGCCGCGCAGTGTCATGCGGACGGGGTGCTCTCGCCCGGCGCCCTCTATCGCCACCCGGACGAGCACGGCGGAGGCCGCGACCGCCTTGTCGATCAAATCTGAGAGGCGGGGTTGCCAAGCGCAAGCGCCATATGCTCGAGCGAGTGCTGGAGCGTGGGCTGCGAGAACGCCTTGGGCAGCAGCTGCTGCCCAACGAAGAGATCCTGTACGTCTCGCTTGTTGCGCGCAGGCTCGGCACTGCGGGACTTCGGGCTTGCGAGCGATGCCTCCTCGTGTTCGAGGCTCCGAGAGCCTCGTTTTGTCCGGACTGTCGCCACAACACCCATTCCATCCGGGTGGGCCCTCAGCACACCGCTGTCTGGGTCGCAGAGCGGGCTCGGCGTGGCGTCACTCAAACTGAGGTTATAGACGGAAAGTTGATTGTTTCGACATTCCACAGTCGCCACCCGAGTCACACTCCGCCGGTGCCGGGTTTGTCGATGCAGGCGATGTCCTGGACATCCCTGAACTCCGCGTATCCGGCGGAGAGCGCCTTGTCGATGTTGTGATAGCCGGCGGTGGCGGCGCGGGCCGTGCTCAGGTCCGGCGGTTTCGCGGCGGCCGTGGCCGCCGACGCCATCATCGCGACCGCGACTGTGGCGAGCGTGATCAGCTGCTTGGCAGTCATGCTTTCTCCTCGTTCTGCTCGGGGTAGGAATACGGATCGAGCACGCGGACCTGGGTGATCCGGTCGACGGGGAGGCCGCTGCGGGCGGCGCTCTTGCGGATCGCCTCCGGACTCGGCCCGTCGTAGACGCAGAACGACCTCCGGCGGTCCTCGCTCACGTACGAGTGAAGCCAGGTGACGCCCGCGTCTGCATTTAGCTCGACAACCGCGAGGCGCGACTTTGCACCTTCGGCTCCGGCCGGAATCCCCAGGTCGTCCGGGAACCCGCGTTCGACTACGTAGCGCGGCATCTGGCTCTGCTCTTTTCGGATCCGCAACTCACGCGTCGAACGTAAGCCGAGCAGGGGCCCGCGCGCATCGGTCAAGCTGCCCAGATTGGGCGCCCGGGCTACCTATCTTGGCCGGCGATCCGGAGCCGCACGGCCGCGGCGCTTGCCGATGGGTAGTCCGGGATGGCGCCTATTCGCCCGCGGGAACGGAAAGCCACTCGGCGGGCAGCGCGCCTGCCTCGACCTCACCCACCATCGGCGGGAAGTAGCTCATCAGCCCGGCGGCCTTCGATCAGCCGCACGTCCCCGATGCTGAAGAGGCGGCGGATGCTGCAGCCGATCTGCAGGTCGGCGGCATTGGGTCGCTCGCCGCCGAGCAGTCCTCGGCGATCACACTGCATGTGCATCTTCTAAGCAACGCTTTGAGAGAGGAAGCAATGGCCGGTACACGCACCTTGACACAGGCCTCCAGCGTCTGCCTTTCCCAGTCTCTTTCCCACGGCAACACGATTTGGCTTGGTAGAGGCGAAAACCGGCCGAAAATTCTGGTCTCCAAAACCAGAAGTCGGGGGTTCGAATCCTCCCTGCCCCGTTAGCATCAGAGAGCAAAAGGCGGCGCCTTTGCGGGCCTTTCTCCTGTCGGACAGCAGTTCCGTGTATGAAGCGCGCACCCGCACGATCGGGGCGGCGGCGGAACTTTGAACCAGGTACCGGGTTGTTTGATGAAAATGCGAAACAGGAGGTTCAGATGTCGCTGTTCCCTATCTCTGCCCTGTTGCGTGTGATCGCCCGCACGCGTCGCACCTTTCGAACCGATGGCCGTGCGAAGCATGTCGTTCTAGCCGCTGTCGTGCTAGGGCTGATCGCCAGTCCCTGGGCCGTCGCAAGCTCCACCGGCGGCTCGATCATCGGAGGGAAGCGCAATCCCGGCACCAGTGCGTCGTCGACCTACAAGCGCGAGACGCAGGTCATCGGCAACATCGCCCAGGGTGCGGGCGGGGTCGCCAAGGGCACCGGCGGGTACACGACCCGCCAATCGAACAAGTCCGACAGCGGCGGGGGCGCCATCTACGGCTGCCGCGCGAAAGCGAGAAAGAATGCATGCCTGGCGGGCGTGAACCTCTCTGACGGGACGGCGTTCCAGTTCATCTCCGGCGAAAAGGCCGACCATGTCGGCGAGATCCTCTTCAGCGGGAAGGCGAACTCCGACAAGCCGCCGTTCGTCACGAACGGCACCGGCCTGGTGAAGAACCTCAACGCGGACATGGTGGGCGGCAAGCACGCCGCCGAACTGGTCGGCACGGGCCAGCTGCTGTTCGCGGTGGTCGACGCAACGGGCAAGCTCGGCAACACGCGCGGTGCCACGGGCGCCTCCCAGACCGGCACCACGCCTCCGACCTATTCGGTGGCGTTCGGAAGCGACGTCAGCAAGTGCGCCTTCACGGCGAACCCCACGGACACCGCAGCCGGCACGCTTGCCGTTGCGACCGGCTCCGACAGCAAGAGCGTCGTCGTGACCGAGTCGGGCACCGCCTCCGGCTTCCATCTCACGGTGACCTGCTGACCTGTCGGCGCGAGTGGGCTGCCAGACTTTCTGCGGGCGGGGCTTCGGCTGGCTCAAGGATGGTAGGCCCGGAACCTGGAGGGCATTCGCGCCGACGGCGCGGTGTTCGAGGATCCCAGCAGCGTCGACTGACGTCGTTATTTCCACCGAAAAGAAGCACGGGGTTCGTACTGCCGCTCTGCCTGGCGGTGACGCGATCACGGCCGTGGGACTCGCAAGCGGCCTCACAGGCAGCGCGAGCGCGGGCGGGGCCCTCAAGAAGGGCATCATCCCTACGCCGGACCGCGGGGGCGAGAACGTCCGCGCGCAGACCAGCTCCTGCGCTACCTGCGCAAAACTCGTCGGGTTCCCGGCCCGCGAGTCGATCTCGTCTAACTCGAGAGCGCCGGTGCGCACCTCGATCTCGACCCAGCCGAAGCCGATGCGATCGAGCGTGCGGCCGTGGATGGCGACAGCGCCGCGGTCGTCGAACTCGTCGCGAAGCTGGACGCCGAGAAACAGCGGGCAGCCTACCGCGTGCTCATCTACGTCGTTCGACGAAGCAGCGTCGGCATCGAGGGCGCGAACGCCGTCGCGCCGCACACATTCTCTCTCGAGTCCGCGGACCTGAGCGGAGCTCTCGCGCTCAGCCTAGAGAGCAGCCACGAGGCCGGGGCGCAACTGCGCCGCCGGGTCCGAGACACCGAGGCGAGCCGATCTGACCCTGCGCTCTGCGCCGCGGTTGTCGCCGCAGCTGGCCAGCTGATCGACACGGAGGGACACTGGATCGGAGCCGCGTTCCGCACGCTCGTTACCGACGACCCCGAGAGGGCCGTTGCGGCCGTCCGTGGGCAGTCTAAGGAGGTGGGCCTCAAGGTCATCGACGCATCGACGCCGGCTCTGAGCGATTACCTCAAGACGGTGGACGAGCTCGGCGACGAGGACGCCCAGCCTGCCCTCGAACGCCTGAAGGAAGTGCTCGACGGGCTCATCGAACACAACCGCGCGCTCGGCCAGAGGTTTGCCGCCAGCCTGCTGCGAGCGGAAAGCGATCTCTTGGTCGAGGAGATCAGCGAACGCGTCGAGCGCCTGGCCCCTATCGACGATGTCAAACTCGCCAGGAACCTCTCCATGAAGGCCCACAAGCAGACCCCCGAGGAGTACGGCCGCTGGTTTGCCGCCATTCCTGTGGAAAACGGTGCGCAACGTCGGCGATCCGGAGCTGCTTGCCGAGCCCAGCGTCGTGCTGGGCTTTGCGATCGCTTACGGATTCGTCGCAGCCGCCGGCGCAATCGACGGCCATGACGTGCTCGGGGTGATTCCGATCGACACGAAGGACACTCTTGTGCACACGGCATACGTCGCCCTCGGCGTGATCGCCCTCGGGGCGGCGCGGCGGATCCAGCTCAAGTAGGGCCTCGCTTGGCCCTTCCCCAGGGCCTTCTGGCCCGCGGTTACAGCGATCTGAAGCGGCAATGCAGAGTACAGTGGGGTGAGCAGCGGCCGCAGGGGTTATCGCAGGGCCCGCAGGGAGGAGATTCAGCTGTACCGTCCGTATCGGATTTTGGCGCTTTTCGTGGTGCTGTACGCGCTCGGGGCAGGGCCGCTCGCGGGCTCGGCAGCCGCGGCGCCGAACGTGGTGATCTTCGTCACCGACGACCAGCGCCTCGACGGAACGATGGCCGTCATGCCGAAGACGAAGGAATGGTTCTTGACAGGGGGCAGTGACGGTGCAGGCTCCTTCCAGGGAGGGAGCTTTTTCCCGCACGGGATCGCGAACACCTCGTGGTGCTGTCCCGCCAGGGCCACGATCCTCACCGGCCAGTACTCACACAACCACGGCGTTGCAGACACCGACGGTCCCAAGCTCGGGACGAGCGAGGCGGCCCCCAAGCAGCAGCAGACGATGGAGGCCTATCTGAAGAACGCCACGCCGAGCTACCGCACCGGGATCTTCGGCAAGTATCTGAACGGGTGGGATATCTCATGCTCGGCACGCCCGCCCGGCGACCCTGCGGACGCCCCGCCGTTCTTCGACGAGTATGCGATCTTCAACGCTTCGTACTCGCCGACCTGCATCAACGAGAACGGCACCGAGAAGCAGGTCTGGCGTTACTCGACCAGGTACGTGGCCGAGCGGGCGATCGACTTCCTCGATCGGGCGGGGAATCAGCCATGGTTCCTCTATGTGGCGCCCTACACGCCGCACGCGCCCTACGTGCCCGAGCCGCAATATATGGACGCGCCGGTACCGGCGCTGACGGAGACCGAGTCCTTCTTCGAGGCGGATGTGACGGACAAGCCACAATGGCTGCGCGAGTTGGAGACGAACTACGACGCCGACTGGAACCGCGAGAAGTGGCAGGAGCAGCTGCGGATGCTGAAGTCGGCTGACGACGCGGTGGACGCTGTGATGCGCAAGATCCGCGCAATGGGGCAGGACGAGGACACGATCGCGTTCTTCACCTCCGACAACGGCTTCATGTGGGGCGACCATGCAGGCACGGCCAAGGCACGGCCGTACGCGTCGTCGTCCGAGGTCCCGTTCTTCCTGCGCTGGCCCGGATGGGCCGGCCACCCCGGCAACGAAACCGATTCTCGACTTGTCGGGCACGTGGACATCGCCCCAACCGTGCTCGATGTTGCGGGGATAACCCCGGCCAGCGGAGACCAGAAGGACGGCCGGACCTTGCTCGACGTCTCGAACCCGCGCAAGCGGATCCTCACCGAGCTCGCCGGCGGCTTCTCGCGTGCAGGGCGGTGGTCCGCCATCCAGACGTCCGATCTGCACTACACCGAGACCTATGCCATAAAGCCGGACGGCACCACCGATTACTCGGACGTCCTGTTCCGTGAGTACTACGACCTCACTCGCGACCCGCTGGAGCTCACGAACCTGCTCGCCGACAATGATCTGCGGAACGATCCGCCGACTCAGGAGCTGGCGGCGGCGGTCGCGAATGACAGAGTTTGCGCCGGTGCGACCTGCCCTCGCGGCGGCGAGCAGATCCCGCTCGAGGCAAAGATCACGCGCGGGGCGGCCGAGGACGTATTCAGCGGCGGCGACAGCACGGACGATCCCGCCACGAGCGGCTTCCTCACGGGCGAGTTCCACTTCACCAGCAATGAGCCGCGCAGCGGCTTCGAGTGCAGGCTCGAGGCGCTCAACGGCCAGTACGGGGGGAGCAGCTGGCGCCCGTGCTGGTCACCGACCACCTACAGCCCGTTCGTCAACGGCCCATATCGATTCTCGGTCAGAGCCGTCGATCCCGACAACCCTGCCAGGGTGTCGCCGATCGAGACGTATCAGTGGACCGTCGCCTACACCGCGCAGCCCGATACCGGCATCGTGCTGGCCCCGCAGAGACGCGCGACCAGCCAGGCCGCATGGTTCTCGTTCACGAGCTCCCAGCCGGGGAGCAGGTTCAAGTGCCAGCTCGACGGCAACCCGGTCTACATGCCCTGTTCGAGCCCGGGGAGCTTCACCGTGCAGGACACGCTGGCAGACGCCCCACACGAATTGAAGGTGGTCTCCTGGGGCGCAGGCGGGGAGGACCCGACGCCCGCGGTCTTCCGCTGGTCCGTCGACTCGACTCCGCTCACCGTGGATAATTTCGTGGCCGACACGCCTTCCTACAGGCGGGAGGCGAAGTTCTCGTTCAGCTACAAGCGATCGACGCTGGCCAGCGAGACGAGCGATCTGCCGTCGCGCTTTGAGTGCAAGCTGGACGACGAGGAGTACGAACCCTGCGGCCGGCACAACGGCCCATCCTGGGAGCGCACCTACCCCGCGCTCTCGAAGGGAGCTCACGCGCTCACCGTGCGCGTGTCGGACCAGGTCGGCAACGTGTCCGCCCCGGTGACCCACGAGTGGACGGTCGGTGATGCACACACCTTCCGGACAGCGCCCGACACGCGGTGGCCGGACGTCGTGGGAACAGAGGTGCGCTCGGTGATCTCAGACGGGTGCGGAGGCTGGTATGTCGGCGGGACGTTCATCGGCGTGGGCAACAACGTCGGCTTTTCGAACGTCGCCCACATCGCGGCGAACAAGACAGTGGATACGACCTGGGCTCCGCTCGTGACCGGGGGTGGTGTCCGCGCCCTGCTCTTGTCGGCCGACAAGCGAACCTTGTACCTGGCCGGCGACTTCGACGCCGTGAACGCGGTCGGCAGGAGCCGCCTGGCCGCTGTCACGACACCCCTTGCGACCGCATGTGGGCCGGCGGCGGGCGGCGCGGTCACCGGATGGAACCCCGACCCGAACAACGACGTGTATGCGCTTGCCTTCGCGTCCGGTGCCGGCGGTGGGGATGCCTACGTCTACGCCGCGGGCGCCTTCTCGAACCTGAACGGTGGGGCCGTCCCGATTCGCAAGCTCGCCAAGGTCCGGACCACGGATACCGGCACCGTGGTGGAAAGCTGGGACCCGGATGTCAACGGCAGCGCCACGTTGCTCGCGCTGGCAATCAACAGTGGGAGTGTCTACGTGGGCGGTGCCAACCTGACGACGATCGGCGGCGCCGCACGGGAAAACCTTGCGGAGCTCAGCTCGACGACCGCGCAGGCGACCAGTTGGAACCCGAGCCCGGACGGCACGGTCCAGTCCATCAAGTATCGCCGCCGCGCGATCGTGGACGATGTCCTGCCGGCAGAGCAACTGCCCACTGTCTTCGTGGGCGGCAGCTTCACGCAGATCGGGACTCCCGCGCAGAGCCGGCCCGGGGCGGCCGAGCTCGGAATATCCGACGACGGCAGCACGACGCCCTGGAACCCCGCGGTCGCCGGTGGCGCGGCAGCGTACGACTTCCTGCCGATCACGACCTACAACACGATCCTCGGCGGGAGCTTCGCGGACATCACCCAGGGGGCGAAGCTGGCCGAGACCGACCGTTACACGGGCGCTGCTCTCGACTGGAACCCAAGCCCCAACCGAGGCGTGTTCGACCTCGAGTACGTCGATCCGGTACTGGCGGTGGGCGGCGCCTTCGAGAGCGTCGGCTCCACCACGCAGACGCCGCGCAGGCTGCTGGCGTTCTACTGCCGGACCGACGCCCCTACGGCGTCCGGCCCGTGTAGCTAGACGCTACCTTTCCCGCGACGTGTGCGGGCGCTACAGCAACACCGGCAAGAAGGGGGACGCGTTTCACGTCAGGATGGCGCAGCTGCTCGGCGCATCCCCGCCGAAGTCCGACCACGGCTACGAGCGTTTCAACATCGCGCCGACGCAGGAGGTGCTCGTCGCGGTCGCCGACGAGGACGGCCGGCGCATGCAGCACCTGCGCTGGGGACTGATCCGAGGCCGTGCGGACGCCAATCCTCGCTTCCAGATGATCAACGCCCGCGCCGAGAGCCTGCGCGAGCGCCCCGCCTACCGGGACCTGGTGCAGGACGCAGAGCACCGCTGCCTGGTCGTCGCCGACGGTTGGTACGAGTGGCAGAAGCCAGAGGATCCGAAGCTGCAACGCAGGCCGCTCCATTACTCGCTCGCCGAGCGGCGGCCGTTCTGCTTCGCCGGGCTCTGGACCGCCGGCGCCGCGCCGAGCTGCGCGATCGTGACCTGCGAGGCGAACGACGTCGCGCGGCCGATCCACGACCGCATGCCGGCCGTCCTGCCGGAGGCTGCCGAATGGGACGCTTGGCTCGACCCCGCCCTCGACGGTCAGGCCGTGGCCGAGTTGCTCGCGCCGCTGGCATCCGACCGGCTGGCGGTGCGGCCCGCGCATCCGTTCGTCAACTCGAGCAGGAACGAGGGCCCCGAATGCCTCGCGGCCGCTCCGCCGGAGCCTCCTGTGCAGCTTCGCCTGTCCGGTTAGGATCGGACCGTCCCGCCGTGGGGGCGGGCTATCGACGGAGGTTCTCGTGGCCGTGACTCGCGAAGACATCACCTTCCCGTCCGGCGGCAAGACGTGCGCCGCCTGGCTTTACCTTCCGGACGGGACCCACGAC
This sequence comes from Solirubrobacterales bacterium, assembly GCA_038203635.1. Taxonomy (GTDB): domain Bacteria; phylum Actinomycetota; class Thermoleophilia; order Solirubrobacterales; family JBBDJG01; genus DASRIA01. The sequence goes on along the minus strand of JBBRDT010000076.1, from coordinate 5,678 downwards.
GCGCTGCCGTGCGTCGTGATGGCCCATGGTTTCGGTGGGACGCGGGCAGACGCGCTTCCCGACTTCGCCGAGCGCTTCGCCGAGGCGGGCATCGCGGCGCTGCTTTTCGACTACAGGCACTTCGGCGACAGCGAAGGTGAGCCACGCCAGCTGCTGGACATCGAATTGCAGCTCGAGGACTGGACAGCAGCGATCGCCTGCGCGCGCACGCGCGAAGAGGTCGACGAGACACGCATCGCGCTGTGGGGCTCGTCCTTCTCGGGCGGCCATGTCGTCGTCGCGGGCGTGCGTGACGGCCACGTGCGGGCCGTGATCTCCCAGGGGCCGTTCGCCGACGGGCTGAAGCAGATCGGCTCGTTCCCGCTGTCGCTCAACGTGAAGATCACGATGCACGCGCTGCGGGACAAGCTCGGGGCCCTGATCGGGCGCCCGCCGCACTACGTGCCGGTCATCGGGCCGCCCGGCTCGAACGCGGTTCTGCAGTCGCCGGAGTCGGAACCGGGTTATCTGGCGATCATCGGGGACGGCTCGCGCTTTCGCAACGAGTGCACGCCGCGGGTGATGCTCCAGGTTCCCCGCTACCGGCCTTTCCGGCTCGGCCCGCAGCTGGCCTGCCCGTGGCTTGTGTGCATCGCCGATCGCGACGACCTGACTCCACCGCACATCGCGCGTGACCTGGCCGAGGCGGGCGGAGCGCACGTGCGCGGCTACGACCTCGGCCACTTCGACATCTATCGCGGCGAGGGCTTTGAGCGGATCGTGGCCGACCAGGTGACGTTCCTCGCGCAGCACGTGATCGAGGCCGGTTCGATTCCTGTCGCCGCCCAACACGCCACAGACTGATTCGACTATGGTCCGGACCGGGTCCCTTGGCGTAAGGGGAGGGCGGCCACCATGAAGGGCGGAGGAATGGCATCCACAGGATCGGTTCGCCGGCTCGCGGCGCTTGCTGGTGTTCTGAGCGCGCTCGCGCTGCCGTCAGTTGCCGACGCGGCCATTCCGAACATCCCCAACGGGGCCGGTGGAGACATCACCTGCACCATCCAGAGCGGGGCCAACGCAGGCCAGCGCCACTGCTCGGGCATCTTCACGACCTTCGACGGCGCTCCGATCGACATTAACGTTGGCTTTCCCCCCGCGCCGGCGAGCGGCCCGGACGGTGACTTCCCGATCGTGGGGCTCTACCACGGCTGGGGCGGCTCCAAGCTGTCCGCTACCTCGGGGGGCTGGATCGGCGACGGCTACGCCGTCTTCTCGATGAGCGACCGCGGGTGGGGCAACTCGTGTGGCGGCGCCGACCCGAAGCGCACGCAGCTCGTGTGCCAGGAGGGCTACAACCACCTGATGGACACGCGCTTCGAGGTCCGTGACGCGCAGGAGATGTTCGAAGCGCTCGCCGACCGGGCGGCCACCGGTGCAACCGGCGGCGAAGGTCTGATCGACCCGCAGAGGATCGGTGTCAACGGGGGGTCCTATGGCGGCGGCCTCTCCATGGCGCTCGCCGCGCTCAAGACACGCAAGATGCTCCCGAACGGCTCGCTGATCCCGTGGGTGAGCGACGGCGGCAAGGCGATGCGGATCGCGGCCGCGCAGCCCGACATCCCGTGGACCGACCTCGCTTACTCGCTGCAGCCCAACGGGCACACGCTCGACTACGTGGTCGACTCCCCCTACCTCAAGCGGGGACGGATCGGCGTGATGAAGCAGTCGTTCGTGGCCGGTCTGTACGCGACGGGACAGGCGACCAGTAACTACGCGCCGCCCGGCACCGACCCGGATGCGGACCTGGTGACCTGGTACAGCTCGATCAACGGGGGGGAGCCGTATGACGCGAACCCGCTCTCCCAGGACATCGTGGACGAGATCACGACGCACCACTCCTCTTACTACATCGACCACTCGATCGCCCCAGCGCCGTTGCTGATCTCCAACGGCTGGACCGACGACCTGTTCCCGCCGGACGAGGCCATCCGCTTCTACAACCGCACTCGCGCGACGTACCCGGGGACACCGGTTTCGCTGATCTTCAGCGACCATGGTCACCAGCGCGGGCAGAACAAGGCGCCGGACGCCACGTTCCGCAGCCGCCAGCTGCACGCCTGGTTCGACCACTACGTCAAGGGCACGGGGGCGGCGCCCTTCCAGGGAGTGCAGACCCTCACGCAGGCCTGTGGTGGGCCGTCGGGCGGCGCGACGGGGCCGTTCGACGACCCGAACACCGATCAACCGTTCCGCGCCCCGACCTGGGCCGACTTCCCCGGTGGCGAGATTCGCTTCACCGACGCGGCGGCAAAGGTCATCCCTCCATCGGTGAGCGACCAGGCCGGCTCGTCCTTTGACCCGATCGCCGGCGGCGGCGCGTGCGCCGCCGCGCCTGGCGCTGACCAGACAGGGACCGCGAGCTATCGCCTGGCCGCGGCTCCGGCCGGAGGCTTCACGCTGATGGGATCGCCGACGGTCGTCGCGGACATCAACTCACCCAGCCCGACGTCTCAGCTGGCGGGGCGCCTGCTGGACGTGGGTCCGAGCGGCACCGAGACGCTGGTCGGTCGCGCGCTCTACCGCCCGGACATCAACTCCGGTACGGCGACGACGCGCCAGGTGTTCCAGCTCCACCCCAACGGGTGGAAGTTCGACAGCGGCCACATCGCCAAGCTCGAGCTGCTGCCCGCGGACCAGCCCTACGGACGCAACTCGAACGGGCAGGGCACGGTGACGGTCTCCAACCTGGAGCTGCGCCTGCCGGTGCTCGAGACCGCCGGCGCGCTCGGCGGCCTGGTGCAGACTCCCGCGGCGAAGGTCATCCCCACCGGCTACCAGCTGTCCCAGGACTACGTCGCGACCGGATACGTGCGGCCGAAGTCAGCGTCGCCGTTCAGGGTCTCGCTGGTACCCGCGTTTGCTCCGTGCACCAGCGCCAACCGGCAGCACGGACCGCCGCTGAACTTCGCGTCCTGCAACCCGCCGCAGCAAGCGTCCAGCGAGGTCACGGTCGGCACGCCGAATCCCACATCGCCGGCGGCCAACTCGGTCGGCTTCGTCAGGTTCAAGACGCTCGTCGGCGACGTGGCCATGTCGATGTCGATGACCGACGTGCGCAACAAGAACGATCTCTCGGACTACACCGGCCAGCTGCAGGTCAACCCGCTTGTCCGGATCACCGACCGCAACGACGGCCCCTCGATGTCGGAAACGACGCAGGACTCGCCCTTCCCGGTGATGGTGCCCTGCACGCTGACCGCGAGCACCTCGATCGGCGCCACGTGTTCGGTGTCCACGACCTTCAACGCCGTGGTTCCCGGTGCCATCGTGGAGGGCAAGCGGGCGGTCTGGCAACTCGGACAGATCGAGGTCTACGACGGCGGCCCGGACGACATCGTGTCTACAGGCCCGAACACGGTCTTCGCGCGCCAAGGCGTCTTCGTTCCCTGAGGCAAACGCCGGAGGTAGCACCGGTCGCGGGGACGCTACAGTGAGGCCCAACCCGCCCGGATAGCTCAGTTGGTAGAGCACTTCCATGGTAAGGAAGGGGTCGTCGGTTCGAGTCCGACTCCGGGCTTTCCTACGTTCCCAAATGTCGAAGCTCCCGGTTCGGCAGCTGCTTGACACCCCACCGTGAAGCTGCGACGGTCACCCGGGCGTAGAGTCCAGCTCCCCGATCGCACCCGAGGGTGGCGACAATGGCCTGCACAATCAGGATTTGGTGTCAGCTTCGATGGCTCGGGAGTGCGGCCCTGGGCCTGGTCCTGACGGTAGCCCTCACGCCCTCAGCCGCCCACGCCGTAAGCTTCAGCGCGAGGAGCTTCGCCGCCGCCGGCCCCCCCGCCGCGGTCGCGGTCGGTGAATTCAACGCCGACTCGCGCCTCGACCTGGCGACCGCGAACGACTACTACAACAGCGTCTCGATCTTGCGCGGCAACGGCAGCGGCGGCTTCAGCGCGCCGGCCGACATCACCGTCAGCGGCACCCCCTACTCAATCGCGGTCGGCGACTTCAACGGCGACTCGCGCCCCGACCTGGCGACCGCGAATCTCGACTCGAACAACGTCTCGATCCTGCTCGCCAACGGCACCGGGGGCTTTAACGGCCCGACCAGCTTCGCCGCCGGCAGCGGCCCCATCTCGGTCGCGGTCGGTCACTTCAACGGCGACTCGAGCCTCGATCTGGTGACTGCCAATTACAGAAGCTCCCCGGGCGACGTCTCGATCCTGCTCGGCAACGGCAGCGGGGGCTTCAGCGCCCCGACTAACTTCGACGCGGGCGACAACAACCCCCACTCGGTAGCGGTCGGCAACTTCAACGCCGACGCGCACCGCGACCTGGCGGTCGCGAACACAGGCTTCCCGTACAACATCTCGATCCTGCTCGGCAACGGCAGCGGGGGCTTCAGCGGGCCGACCAACTTTGACGCCGGCACCAACCCCTCCTCGGTAGCGGTCGGCAACTTCAACGCCGACGCGCTCGCTGACCTGGCGGTCGCGAACACGGGCACGCCGACCGGTCCGCCGTCCAACGTCTCGATCCTGCTCGGCAACGGCAGCGGAGGCTTCGGCCTGCCGACCAACTTCACCGCCGGCGGGGCTCCCTCCTCGATCGCGGTCGGCGACTTCAACGCCGATTCGCGCGCCGACCTGGCGGTCGCGAACCACTTCTCGAACGACGTTTCGATCCTCGTCGGCAACGGCAGCGGGGGCTTCAGCCCGCCGGCCAACTTCGGTGTCGGCCGCAACCCCAACTCGGTCGTGGTCGGCGACTTCAACGGCGACGCGCGTCCCGACCTCGCGACCGCGAACCTCGACGCCATCAACTCGTTAGACGTCACGGTGCTGCTGAACACGACCTCCAACGCCTACCCGCGGCCCAAAGCGGCGAGCCCGGCGCGCGCGTCGCTCGTGCCCGCCTACAACCAGTGCACGAGCCCCAACCGCGAGCATGGGCCTCCTGACCTCCCCGGCAACGGCTCCAACCCCGACGGCTCTTGCAGCCCGCCCGCGCAGTCATCGGGCAACCTCACGGTCGGCACCGCGGACGCCAACGGCGCCACCACGAACTCCACCGGCTCCGTACGGCTGCGGACGCTCGTCGGAACCCCTGGGGGGATCGACGACTCCGACGTGCAGATCGTGGTCGACATCACCGACGTGCGCTGCCAGACGGGAGTCTCGACCTGCGGAGCCGCCAATGCGGCCGGGGGTGACGACTACACCGGCGAAGTCCAGGCGAGGATCGATCTTCGGATCACGGACAGATACAACGCCGTCGCCCCGGCAGTGGGGACGGAGGCGGCGACGGGAAACAGGACGTTCCAGGTCACCGTTCCCTGCGGCGCGACCCCTACGCCCAACACCATCGGCAGCACCTGTGGCATCGCGACGACGGCCGACGCAGTCTACGGCGATCCAAGCACCGCCAAGGAAGGGAGGCGGGCAGTCTGGGGCCTCGGTCAGGTTGAGATGTACGACGGCGGAGCGGACGGCTCTGTCGCAACGGCGGCCGGCAACACGCCGTTCATGCGGCAAGGCGTGTTTGTGCGGTAGCTTGCGGTAGCGGAAGCAAGCGCGTGCGGGATGCCCGATGTGCCTAAAGGGGTCGTCGGTTCGAGTCCGACTCCGGGCTTCTCGCTGAACCCCTGCGAGAGGGACTTGATCGGCAAGGATTAGGAGCCATTCGAGAAGGCG
>JBBRDT010000075.1:0-16876 GCA_038203635.1 Solirubrobacterales bacterium | reverse complement strand
GCAGTGGATCGACGTCACCGGACTGCGTGGGTGCTTCGCCTACGTGCACCGCGCCGACCCGCGGAACCACGTCTGGGAGAGCTTCGAGGGCAACAACGACGCGCAGCGCATCGTGCGGCTGCCGTGGCGCGGAAACGCCCGCGGCTGTCCAGGCCGTGGCTCGGAAACAGGCCGCTCACCGGCTACGCCGGGCGGCGGCGGGTACGCGGGCGGCTAGGGCGAGTCGCCCACGCGGCGGTACATCCACGCGTCCTGCGTCGGTTTGGGCAGGAACAGGGAGAGTGGCTCATGGCCCAGGAACTCGAACGTGCCTCCGAACGCCAGCGCCTCCCGGACGTGGTCGGCGCTCGCCAGCGCGATGCCGTAGTCGTGGTCGTGCGCGTACGACTGGAAGGCGACACCTCGCTCGTCCCGTTCACGCAGCAGCTGCTTCGCGTCGGGCAGGTTCATCGATTCCAGGCCCGGCAGGCGGGGCCGGTCGAACGTGCTGAGCACGAGCACTCCACCCGGTCGTAGTGTGCGCGCAAACAGGTCGAGGAAGTCTTTCCACCGCGCAGGATCGATGTGCGTGAAGAGGGAGCCCACCCAGAGCAGGTCGACCTGCTGCCCGATCCGCACGGCCGCGGGGTCGGTATGCGAGTACACGGGCACGGCACCGAAGGTCTTGGCACAGAAGTCCACCCCCTCCCGATCGACGTCGCATGCGATCAGCGTGGACCCGGGGAAGGCTGCGTGCAGGACTCGCATCACGCGGCCGTGCCCGCACGGGAGGTCGAGTATCACCTCCGGGTCCTGCTGCATGCCGGCCCCTGCCATCGCCATGCGGACGAGGACGAGCGCCGAAGTGCCCGCCAGCAGGTAAGGGCCACGCATGCCCCCGATCATCGTCTCGTGCGGGGAGATCGTCGTGTCGAGCCGGCCGGCGGCCGGGCCCAGCACCGTGATCACCTCCCGCGCCGCCAACATGTCCCCCGGGCCGATGGCGCCCAGGTACAACCCGTCCTCCACCACGGGGGTCACGATGTCCGCGTGGTTGGCGCCGAGCGCCTGGTCGAAATCGTCGTCGGGATGCAGCACGCCGCCTCCGCCGACGAACTCAGCCGCGGTCGTGCTGTCGAGGCTGGCTCCCTGAACGATGGCGCGCACCACGTCCCAAGTGGCCAGCACTCCGACACACCCGCCGGCGGCGTCGATCAGCGGTACCGACCCCATACCTGCCACGTGCATCTGCCGGCACGCGGCCAGCAGCGTGCCGTCCGCGGCGGCGGTCCGCGCCTCCGTACTCATCACTTCGCGCACGGTCATATTCGAGTCGGGCACAGCGGTCGGGCCCAGCACTGTGATCTGCTCTCGCGCCGCCAGTACGTCCGCCGGGCCGACGGCGCCCGCGTACAACCCGTCCTCCTCCACCACGGGGACCACGTTGCCCACGTCTGCGGCGACGAGCGCCTCGAAATCATCGTCGGGATGCACCACGCCGTCCCCGCCGACGACCTCGGCCGCGGTCGTGCTGTCGAGGTCGGCGCCCCGGCCGATGGCGCGCACCACGTCCCAACCGCACAGCACTCCGATACAACCGCCGGCGGCGTCGATCACCGGGACCGACCCCATACCGCCGGCGTCGATCTGCAGGCACGCGGCCACCAGGGTGTCGTCCGCGCTGACGGTCACCGCCTCCGTACTCATCACGTCTCGTACGGTCATATCCGCGTGGAGCATGGCCGGAAGGCTATCCGTATGTGGGCTCGCACGCCGCCGGCGAACGATGCACTAGCATCGCCGCCCGGTGGAGGCGGGTACTCAGCAGGCTGAACGGGAGAGCCGGGCGCGCGGGGCGCACCCGCGCGTCTGCGTGATCGGCGCCGGGTCCTCCGGCATCGCGGCCTGCCAGGTCCTGCACGCCCGCGGCATGCCCTTCGACTGCTTCGAGAAGGGCTCCGCGGTGGGCGGCAACTGGCGCTACATGAACGACAACGGGATGTCGGCCGCCTATCGCTCCCTGCACATCAACACATCGCGCGGCTTGATGGCGTATGCGACCTACCCGATGCCGTCCGATCTTCCCGATTACCCGAACCACGAGCAAATCGCCGCCTACTTCGATGCCTACGTGGACCGCTTCGGCTTCCGTGAGCACATTCGCTTCCGCACCGAGGTGAAGCTCGTCGAAGCCGCGCCGGAGGGCGGCTGGAACGTCACGCTTCACGACGGCACCACGACCCGCTACGACGACGTGCTGATCGCCAACGGCCACCACTGGGACGCGCGCTGGCCGGACCCGCCGTACCCCGGTGAGTTCCACGGGCGCCAGCTGCACGCGCACGACTACAAGACGCCCGAGGGCATGGAGGGACAGAACGTGCTCGTGCTCGGTATCGGGAACTCCGCGACCGACATCGCGGTCGAGACCTCACGCGTGGCGAACATGACCTACCTCGCGATGCGCCGCGGCGCCTACGTGATCCCGAAGTACCTCAAGGGCCGCCCGACGGATGAGCTCGGCACGGAGCTGACCAGCCGGCTGCCGCTGGCGGTGCAGCGCTACTTCTACGCGCGGGCGCTGAAGACGGCCCAGGGTGACATGGGGTCATACGGGCTGCCGGCGCCCGACCACAAGCTGCTCGAGGCGCATCCGACGATCTCGTCGGACCTGTGCACACGCATCGGCCACGGGCGCGTGACGGTGAAGCCGAACATCGAGCGCCTCGACGGCGACCACGTCCGCTTCACGGACGGCACCACCGAGCCGGTCGACACGATCGTGTACTGCACCGGCTACAAGATCTCGTTTCCCTTCCTCCCGGCCGACATGATCAGCGCGCCGGACAACCGCATCCCGCTGTACCGGCGCGTCGTCGACCCGAACCATCCGGGCCTCTACTTCATCGGTCTGATCCAGCCGCTGGGGGCGATCATGCCGATCGCGGAGCTGCAGTCCGAATGGGTCGCCGACATCCTCGAGGACAGGGCCCAGCTGCCTTCGCGCGCGGTGATGCGGGACGTGATCCGGCGTGAGGACGAGCGGATGGCGAAGCGTTACGTGCGCTCTCCCCGGCACACGATCCAGGTGGACTTCTATCCGTACATGCGCACGCTGCGACGCGAGCGAGCGCGCGTGCGCCACGGTGGGCTGCGCGGCCTGCTCGCCCGCCGCTCCCACGAGCTCCGCCTCGAGCGTTGAAGCTCGAGCTCGATCACGTCGCGGTCGCCGTGCACGCGATCAAGCCGGCCCTGAAGCTCTACCGGGACGGGCTCGGCGGCGAGTACCTGATGGGCGGCGACGTGGAGGACACGTGGCGCTGGGTCCAGCTGCGCTTTCCGGGCGGCGGCAAGGTCGAGCTGCTGGAGCCGCTGGGGGAAGGCTTTCTGTCGCGGTTCCTCGAGAAGCGGGGAGAGGGGATGCACCACATCACCTTCAAGACCGACGACATCCACGCCGCGATCGAGCACCTCGAGGGGCTCGGGATGGAGCTGGTGGACAAGCGCCTCGATGACCCGGACTGGAAGGAGGCGTTCCTGCGGCCTTCGAAGTCGCACGGGACGCTGATCCAGGTGGCGCAGTCCTCCGCCCCCGACGACGTCGCCAAGCACCGCCTGCAGCCGGGCAACCTCGAGGAGCTGATGTCGTGACAGCGGTCCCCGTTGCCGAAGTCGGCCTCTACAGACGCGTGACCGCGGGGGCGCTCGTGGTCGCGCCGGCGCTCCTGCTGCTCGACAACATCCTGCACCCGAAGGAATTCGAGCGCGGCAACGAGGCCGAGCAGCTGCGCGAGATCGCCGCGCACGCCGACCGCTGGCAGCTCGCCCACGCGCTCGGTTTCGTGGCGATCGTCGTCTTCGCTGCCGCCGTGCTCGGGCTCGCCTTCCTCGTCCGGCGGCGGCAACCGCGGCTCGGCCTGATCGGCGGCGTGCTCGGCATCGTCGGGCTGATCTCATTCGCCTCCGTGATCTCCCTCGATGGCTTCACCTGGGGAGTGCTCGGCGAGTTGTCCGGTCGTCCGGGCGTCGACCTCGCAACGACCGAGACCGCCCTGCACGAGGTGCAGCACGACGAATGGTCGCTGGTCTACTACCTGCCGACGCTGGCGTTCGTCGCCGGCTTCGTGGCGCTCGCGATCGGCGCCGCCAGACTGGGCGCCGTGCCGGCCTGGGCCGGAGCGCTGCTCGCGCTCGGCGGGCTGATGGCGGCCATCGAGACCGCCGTGATCAGCAACGCCTACTTCATCTTCTCTGCGGCGGTCCTGCTGGCGGGAGGCGCGGCGGTCGCCGCGGCGATCGCCGGCATGAGCGACGAGGACTTCGCGCGCGGTGGCAGCTCCGGAGCGCTCTCCGGATAAGAGTCGCCCGGCCACCGGCCCGTTGGTACGGTGGAAAAAGCTGGATTCCAGGTCAGGGAGGACCTTGCAGCGGGGGAAGATCACGACGATGGCTCGTCTCGTGGCCGCGATGGCGGTGGCGTGCCTTGCGCTGTTCGGGGCCACACCGGCGTCGGCGGTCATCCTGCCGCCGGGCTTTGAGCAGAGCAGGGCGATCGGCGGGCTCGAGCGCCCGATGGACATCGAGATCGCGGCCGACGGTCGCGTCTTCGTCGCGGAGAAGAGCGGGATCGTGAAGACGTACACGAGCCTGGCCGACACGACGGCGACGGTCTTTGCCGACCTGCGCACGCAGGTGCACAACTACTCGAACCGCGGCCTGCTCGGCCTCGCGATCGATCCGGGCTTCCCGGCCAACCCCTATGTCTACGTCTACTACACGCTCGACGCTCCCGTCGGTGGGACGCCGCCGGTGTTCGGGACCGCCGGGACCGACCAGGACCCGTGTCCCGGGAGCCTCGACGACGTCAACTGCGTCGTGTCGGCAAGGGTTTCCCGCCTGCGATACGCGAACGAGCTGATGGACGGGCCGGAGCAGGTGCTGGTCAACGACTGGTGTCAGCAGTTCGCCTACCACGCCGGCGGCGGGCTCGAGTTCGGTGCGGACGGCTACCTGTACGTGTCGAGCGGGGACGGCGGGCGCTGGGGGACCTGGGACTACGGTCAGCTTGGGAACCCGGTCAACCCGTGCGGCGATCCACCGAGCCCGGTGGGCGGGCCGATGTCGCCGCCGACCGCCGAGGGCGGGCGGCTGCGAGCACAGGACCTGCGCACGAGCGGCGACCCGCTGGGCCTCGCAGGCACCCTGATCCGGATCGACCCGGCCAACGGAGCCGGCGCGCCCGGCAACCCGCGCGCGACGAGCGCCGACGCGAACGAGCGCCGCATGCTGGCGCACGGCCTGCGGAACTCCCCGCGGCTTGCCATCCGTCCCGGCACCAACGACGTTTGGCTGGGCGACTGGGGCGGCGGCTATTGGGAGGAGATCAATCGCGTGCCGCAGCCGACCGATCCGATTCGCAACTTCGGGTGGCCTTGCTACGAGGGCGGGCTCGACCTGAACGGCGTGCCGTACACGCGGGTGCGACCGGCGAGCGACGAGCAGAACCTCGCGATCTGCGAGGACCTCTACCACGAAGGCAACGCGACCACCGCGCCGTACTGGGGCTATGACCACGAGCTCGGGATCGTGCCCGGCGAAAACTGCTCGATCGACGAGAGCGCCAACGAGCCGGGCGGAAAGATCTGGGGGCTCTCCTTCTATCCCCAGGCTGGGACCTTCCCCGCCGCCTACCGCGGCGCGCTGTTCTTCGGTGACGAGCTGCGCGAGTGCATCTGGGCGATGCTGCCCGGCCCCGACGGGCTGCCGGAGCGCGGCCGCGTCGTCCCGTTCGCGCAGGCCGCCGCCAGCCCCGCGGACATCGAGGTCGCTCCGGGCGGTGACCTGTTGTGGATCGACGACGGCGCCCAGGACGTGAAGCGGATCCGCTGGACCGGGGATTCTGCGAACCGACCGCCGACGGCAGTCGCCGCGGCCGATGCGGTGACGGGCACCCGGCCCATGACGGTCACCTTCGACGCGACCGGCTCCGGCGATCCCGACGCCGGAGACCTGCTGATCCGCGCGTGGGACCTGGACGGCGACGGAGAGTTCGACGACTCGTCCGCCACCCACCCCCAGCACACCTATCTGCAGGGCGGCACGTACACCGCTGCGCTGCGGGTGACCGACACCTCGGGTGCGACGGACACCGACAGTCTCACGATCACGGTCACGAGCGGGCCGGTCGCATCGATCGACACACCCACGGCGGCCACGACCTGGAAGGCCGGGGACGTGATCGCCTTCTCCGGCTCTGCCACCGACGCGGAGGACGGGGCGCTGGCGGCCGCGGCCCTCGACTGGACCGTTGTGCTCGTCCACTGCTCGGCGCCCGGCGACTGTCACGAGCACGGACTCGGCGCCTTCGAGAACCGCACGACCGGCTCGGTCCCCGCGCCGGACCACCCGGCGCCGGCGTACATCGAGATCCGGCTCACCGCGACGGACTCCGGCGGGGAGACGCACACCGACTCCGTGCGCCTCAACCCCCAGGTCGCGAACCTCACACTGACCTCGAGTCCGCCCGGCGCGGCGGTGATCCTGAACGACGCGCCCGTCACGGCGCCGGTCACGAAACAGATCGTCGTCGGCTCCCGGAACACGCTCACGGCGGCGACGCAACAGGCGCTCTCGAACGTCACCTACCGGTTCTCGTCGTGGTCCGATGGGCAGCCGCGCGCGCGGACGCTGACCATGCCGGCGTCGGGTGCCGCCTACCAGGCCGTGTTCGCCCCGGTCACGGCCGGCGCCCAGACCCTGGCCTTCGCGGCCGAGGCAGACGCCCGCGTCGAGCAGGCGAACCCGGGGTCGAACTTCGGGACATCGAACACGCTGCGCATGGATCAGGCCACCGGTGGCGCCCAGGACGTGGACACGTACATGAGGTTTGCGGTCGAGGGCATCGCGGGACGCGTCGCGAGCGCCAAGCTGCGCCTGCGCTCGACCGGGAACACCATCCACGGGGTCGCTGTGCACGCGGCCGCCGGAGGCTGGACCGAGACCGGGATCAACTGGAACAACCACCCCGCATTCGCGCCGGGGTCGATTGCCCAGGTGAACGCGATCGACACGCAGCAGTGGGTGGAGTGGGACGTGACCTCAGCAGTTACCGCTGACGGTGCGATCAACCTGGCGCTCACACCCACGGGCGACGACGGCATCACCTTCCACTCACGCGAGGCCTCGAACCAGACGCTGCGCCCGCAGCTGGTCGTGACCGTCGTCAACGATTCCTACGTGCGCCCGAAGGTGGCCGCCCAAACGCGCTTCGCCCTCGTACCCGCCTACCGGGAGTGCACCAGCCCGAACCGCAGGCACGGCCCACCGCTGGCAGACCCGTCGTGCAGCCCCCCCGCACTGGCGTCGGGCGAGCTGACGCTGGGAACCCCGGATGCCAACGGTGCGGCTCTGAGCTCCGTGGGGTCCGCATCATTCCAGGTCATGAACGGCGCCCCGTCGACGCCGGCCGACGAGGCCGACGTGCGCGTGCAGGTGTCGATCACGGACGTGCGCCGCCGCGCGAACCTGGCCGACTACACCGGCGGCCTGCAGGCCCGCACCACGGTACGGGTCACCGACAGGGTCGACGGTACCTCGACCATCAGCGACATCTCGCTGGCGGTGGAGGTGCCGTGCGCCGGGACGCCGGCCGGGATCGGCTCCACCTGCTCGGTCGACACCACGCTGGACGCCCTCAACCCGGGGGTCATCGACGAAGGGGCGCGTGCGGTCTGGCAGCTGAGCTCCGTCGAGCTGCTGGACGGCGGTCCCGACGGGAACACCGCCACGCCCGACAACACCGTCTTCGCCCGTCCCGGCATCTTCATCCCGTAGCCCGTTTCTCGCTGGGAGCGAGGAAATGAAGCTGACCTGACCTCTCTCCTGCGGGGCGGTCTGCTGCTAGGCTCAGCCGCGCTGGATTCGCCACGACGGGCCTCTCATCTCAGGGATGGGGCAGGGGCCGAAGGGTCATCGCTGCACGAGAGACGCTTCACCGCACGCGCGGCGGCCGGGTCAACCTTCCGCCCGCATCTCTTCGGGATCATGGTCCTCGCGGCCTGCATGGCCGTGCTCGCGTCCTGGCCCGGGGCGGCCGGCGCTCTGACGCTGCCCCCGGGCTTCCAGCAGAGCACCGCGATTACCGGCCTCAACGCCCCGATGGACGCGGAGGTCGCGCCCACCGGGCGCGTGTTCGTGGCGGAGAAGGGCGGGACGATCCAGACCTTCGACGATCTCTCCGACCCCACCCCGACGCTGTTCGCGGACCTCCGCACCCAGGTCCACAACTTCTCCAGCCGCGGCCTGCTGGGCCTCGCGATCGACCCCGCCTTCCCCGCCGAGCCCTACGTGTACGTCTATTACACGCTGGATGCGCCGATCGGCGGCACGCCTCCCACATTCGGCAATCCGGGCCAGACCAGCGACAACTGCCCCGGCGACACCGACGACGTGAACTGCATCGTGTCGCAGCGTGTCTCGCGGCTGCGCGTTGCGGGCCAGCAGCAGGACGGTCCCGAGCAGGTGCTCGTCAACGACTGGTGCCAGCAGTTCCAGTACCACCCGGGCGGGGGGATCGAGTTCGGCGCGGACGGCTACCTGTACGTCTCGGGGGGCGACGGCGCCCGCTGGGAGATCTTCGACTACGGCCAGCTCGGCCACCCGATGAACCCCTGCGGCGATCCTCCCAGCCCCGTGGGCGGCCCCATGTCGCCGCCGACCGCCGAGGGCGGGCGCCTGCGCGCGCAGGACCTGCGCACCGGGGGCGATCCCCTCGGCCTGAACGGATCCCTGATCCGCATCGACCCGGACACCGGTGAGGGCGCCCCCGGCAATCCGATGGCCGCGAGCCCCGAGCCGAACGCGCGGCGCATGCTGGCCCACGGATTCCGCAACCCGGTGCGGCTCGCCATCCGCCCGGGCACCAATGACGTGTGGGTGGCCGACCGCGGCGGGGGATACTGGGAGGAGCTCGACCGGGTGCCGGACCCCTCCGACCCCGTGCGCAACTTCGGCTGGCCCTGCTACGAGGGTGGACTTGACGCCAACGGCGTGCCCTACACCCGGATCCGGCCGCGCAGCGATGACCAGGAGCTGACCATCTGCGAAGACCTCTACGGCCTCGGTAACGCGACCGCGGCCCCCTACTGGGGCTACGACCACGAGCTGCCGGTCGTCCCGGGCGAGGACTGCGAGACGAACCCCGCCACCGGGGAGCCGATCGGCAACCAGATCGGGGGCGTCAACTTCTATCCCGCGACCGGGTCGTTCCCCGCCGCCTACCGCAAGGCGCTGTTCTTCGCGGATCGGCTGCGCAACTGCATGTGGGTGATGCTCCCCGGGTCCGACGGGGTGCCGCAGCGCGGGCGCGTGATCCCGTTCGGGCAGCAGCTCCCGCGCGCGATTGATATCGAGGTGGCGCCGGACGGCGACCTCCTATATGTGGACCAAGGGGCCGAGGCGATCCAGCAGATCGAGTGGGTGGGCAACTCTTCCAACCAGGCGCCGACCGCCGACGCGCAGGCCGACACGGTGACCGGCAACCGGCCGCTGACGGTGACGTTCGACGCCACCGGCTCGAGCGATCCCGACGCTGGTGACCTGCTGATCTACGAGTGGGACCTCGACGGCGACGGCGAGTTCGGCGACTCGACGGAGCCGGAGCCCACGCACACGTTCCTGGAGGGTGGCGTCTACACGGTCAGCCTGCGCGTGACGGACACCTCCGGCGCGACGGCCACGGACACGCTCACGATCACCGTGGGCAGCGGCCCTGTCGGCTCCATCGACACGCCCACCGCCGGCACGACGTGGGCAACCGGCGACGTGATCGGCTTCTCCGGGTCCGGGACGGATGCCGAGGACGGCGCCCTGCCACCCACCGCGCTCGACTGGGTCGTCGTGCGAGTGGTGTGTGCCTCACCGGGCAACTGCCAGGAGAACCAGCTCGCCGCCGTCACCGACGCGGCCGGCGGCTCCTTGACCGCTCCCGACAGCGCCTACCCGGCGCACATCGAGATCCGGCTGACCGTCACCGACTCGAACGGGGAGACCGAGACGCGGACTCGCCGCATCGACCCGCGCACCGCGAACCTGACGGTCGACTCCACGCCGCCGGGCGCGACCGTGTCGATCGACGGCGTCGAGGGCACGGCGCCGTTCACGAAACCGGCGATCGTCGGCTCGACCCGCTCCATCTCGGCGCCCGCGCAGCAGGTGATCGACAACACCACCCGCCGGTTCTCGTCCTGGTCGGACGGGCAGGCCCAGACGCACACGATCACGATGCCGTCCGCGGCCCTGACCCGTACGGCCCGCTTCGCGCCGCACGCCCCGGGCAGCTACACACTCACGTTCCCCGCCGAGGCCGACGCCATGGTCCAACAGGCCAGCCCGACAACCAACTCCGGGACCTTCGACCAACTGCGCACCGATGCCGGCGCCGACGAGCAGAGCTATCTGCGGTTCATCGTGGGCGGGGTCTCCGGAAAGATCACGAGCGCAAAGCTGCGACTGCGGTCGGCGAGCGACACGGTGGACGGCCCCGCGCTGCGCGGCACGTCCAACGCCTGGTCGGAGAACACCATCACCTGGCAGAACCGGCCGGCCGCGACCACGAGCCCGGTCGACGACGCGGGGGCGATCGCGCAGGGGGAGTGGATCGAGTGGAACGTCACGAGCCTGATCGCAGCGGACGGCAGCTACAGCTTCCAGCTTGCGCAAACCAGCACCGACGGTGTGTCGTTCCGGTCGCGCGAATTCTCCAACGGGGCACTGCGACCGGAGCTGGTCGTCGAGGTGTCGAACGACGGGTACGGGCGGCCACGCGTGGCCGCACCGGTGCGCGTCCCGCTCGTGCCGAGCCATGCGCCGTGCACGCAGCCGAACCGCCTCCACGGACCACCGCTCGAGCAGGCGTCCTGCACGCCGCCGGTGCGCGGGTCCTCAACTCTCACGATCGGCACGCCCGACGCCAACGGGCTGCCCGCGAACTCGACCGGCTTCGCGTTGCTGAAGGTCCACGTCGGCAACCCCGCCACGCCCGAGGACGAGGCGGACGTGGCGATCACGCTCCAGCTGTCCGATGTCCGCAACGACTCGGTCCTGCACGACGACTACACCGGGGAGCTGCAGTTCAGGCCCACCCTGCGCCTCACCGACCGGGTGAGCGCGGCCGCCGGCACCGCGACCGTCCAGGACTTCCCGCTGCCGGTGACCGTGCCCTGCACGCCCACCCCGACGCCGCTCGCCGGGAGCGACTGCGCCATCGCCACGACGGCCGATGCCGTCACGCCCGGGGTGGTCGACGAGGGCTCGCGCGCGGTCTGGGAGCTCACGGCGATCGACGTGCTGGACGGCGGGCCCGACGGCGACGTGGACACCCCCGGGAACTCGGTCTTTGCGAGCTCCGGGGTCTTCGTGCCATGACGCGCCCGGTCGCGGCCGTGCTTGTCACGGTCGCGCTCGCCCTGACGGGCGCCGCCGCCGCGCACGCCACGACCCTGCCCCCCGGCTTCCAGGAGTCGACCGCGTTCACTGGCCTGACCGAGCCCACCGCGGTCGACTTCGCTCCCAACGGCCGCGTGTTCGTGGCCGAGAAGAGCGGGATCATCAAGACCTTCAGCAGCCTCTCGGACACGAGCGCCACGCAGTTCGCCGACCTGCGCACCCAGGTCCACAACTACTGGGACCGCGGACTGATGAGCATCGCGGTGGACCCGAACTTCCCGGCCGACCCGTACGTGTACGTGTACTACGTGCGCGACGCCGCGATCGGCGGCACCGCCCCGCGCTGGGGCGTGGCCGGCCAGACCTCGGACACGTGCCCTTCTCCTCCGGGCGGGACGGCGGACGGGTGCGTGGTGAGCGGGCGCGTCTCGCGCCTGCAGGTGAGCGGCGAGACGATGACCGGCGCCGAGCAGGTCCTGGTCGAGGACTGGTGCCAGCAGTACCCGAGCCACGCTGGAGGCGGGCTCGAGTTCGGCACGGACGGCAACCTGTACTTCTCGGGCGGGGAGGGAGCGAGCTGGGACTTCTCGGACTACGGCCAGGACGGGCAACCCGTCAACCCCTGCGGCGACCCGCCGGGGGGCGTGGGTGGGCCGATGTCACCGCCCACCGCGGAGGGCGGGCGCCTGCGCTCACAGGACATCCGCACGAGCTCCGATCCGCTCGGGCTGAGCGGATCGCTGATCCGGATCGACCCCGACACCGGTGCGGGGGTCCCCGGGAACCCGCTCTTCTCCAGCACCAACGCCAACGAGCGCCGCATCCTCGCCTACGGGATGCGCAACCCCTTCCGGCTCGCGATCCGGCCTGGCTTCGGCGACGTGTGGGTGGGTGACGTCGGTGCAGGGGCCTGGGAGGAGATCGACCGCGTGACGTCGCCGTTCGGGGGGCCGCGCAACCTCGGCTGGCCCTGTTACGAGGGCGGCCTGGACGCCAACGGCGCGCCCAGCTCGATCCGCATGGGCGCCATGGACTCCCTCAACCTGAACCTGTGCGAGAGCCTGTACGCCGCGGGCACCGCGACGCCGCCGTACTGGGCCTACCGGCACGGCCAGAAGATCGTGCCCGGAGAGAACTGCCAGGAGCAGCAGGGCGCGGCACTTTCGGGAATGGCCTTTGCACCCGCGGCGGGCAGCTTCCCGGACGCCTACGACGGTGCGCTGTTCTTCGCCGATCACTCGCGCGAGTGCATCTGGGTGTTCCGGGCCGATGCCAACGGGCTCCCCGACCCGTCGACCAAGCAGGCGTTTGCGCAGGCTGCCAACTTCCCGGTCGACCTCGAGTTCGGGCCGAACGGCGCGCTGTTCTATCCGGACTTCGCGGCGGGCAACGTGCGACGGATCAGCTACACGGGAAATCCCGGCAACACCCCGCCCAACGCGGTGGCGACGGCGGCACCGCAGTCCGGCAACCTGCCGCTGCAGGTGAGCTTCCACGCGGACCAGTCGAGCGATCCCGACCCCGGCGAGGTGCTGGGCTACACATGGGACCTCGATGACGACGGACAGCTCGATGACTCGACCAGCGTGTCGCCGAGCTTCACCTACACGAGTCCCGGCGTGTACACGGTCACCCTGCGGGTGACCGACTCGAGCGGCGCGTTCGACGAGGACACGGTGACGATCAGCGCCGGGAGCGGACCGCCCGTGCCCACCATCAATACGCCGGCGGCGGGCACGACCTGGGGCGTGGGGCAATCGATCGCGTTCACCGGCTCCGCCACCGACGCCGAGGACGGATCACTGCCTGGCACGGCGCTCGACTGGCAGCTGATCATGAATCACTGCACCGCTCCCGGGGACTGCCACCAACACACGATCGAGGGCTTCGAGAACACCGCAGGAGGAACGTTCGTCGCGCCGGACCACGAGTACCCGTCGCAACTGGAGCTGAAGCTGACCGCAACGGATTCCAACAACAACACGGCCACCGTCTCGCGCCAGCTCGATCCGCGGACGGTCAGCATCACCGCCGCCAGCGATCCGACGGGCATGGCCGTGTCGCTCGGCTCCTTCAGCGGTCCTGCGCCGATCACCGTGACGGTCATCGAGGGCTCTGCCAACACACTCAGCGCGCAGGGGATCGAGGTCAGGAACAACACGACCCATGAGTTCGCGTCGTGGTCCGACGGCCAGGCGCGGACGCACAACGTCGCGCCGACGTCCAACACGACCTACACGGCGCGGTTCACCCCGCGCACCCCCGGAACCTCGACGCTCACCTTCAACCCCGGCGCGGACGCGCACGTCGAGGAGGCAAACCCCGGCTCCAACTTCGGGAGCGCGACCACGCTTCGCACGGACGACGGCGGCAACCCCGGCGTCGAGAGCTACCTCCGCTTCCTGATCGACGGCCTCACGGGCACGGTCCAGAGCGCGAAGCTGAGGCTGTTCTCGACGAGCAACACGGCGGACGGCCCAGCCGTGTTCTCCACCTCCAACACGTGGGAGGAGTCAACGATCAACTGGAACAACAAACCCGCGCCCGCGGGTGGCGCATTGTCGGATTCGGGCGCGATCGCAACCGGCGTCTGGACGGAATGGGACGTCACGCCCGCGGTCACCGCCGAGGGGGACGTCAGCTTCCGGCTGGCGAGCACCATCAGCGACGGCGTCAACTTCCACTCGCGTGATTCGACGACCACCAACCGGCGCCCGGAGCTCGTGCTGACCGTGCTGAACGACGCCTTCCCGCGGCCGCGGACGGCGGCTCGGCTGGAAGTCGCACTGGTACCCGCCTACAGCGCCTGCACGAGCGCGAACCGGACCCACGGACCACCGCTCGAGCAGTCGTCCTGCAGCCCGCCCGCCCAGTCGTCGTCGCAGCTCACGGTCGGAGCGCCCGAGGCGAACGGCCCGGCGGCCAACTCCTCCGGGAGCGTCAAGCTCAAGGTGATCGCGGGCATACCGAGCACTCCGCAGGACGAGGCCGACGTCGAGGTGGCGCTGTCGCTCACCGACGTGCGCAACAGGGCCGGCCTGACCGACTACGCGGGCGAGCTGCAGATGCGCGGCGCGCTGCGGATCACGGACCGCGCGAACGGCGCCGCGATCGACCAGCCCGCCACCGCCCAGGACCTCGACGTGCCGGTCGACGCTGCGTGCGCAGTCACACCGGATCCTGCGATCGGCTCGACCTGCGGCGTGGTCACCACGTTCGACGCGGTCGTCCCCGGCATCATCCGCGAGGGCAAGCGCAGCGTCTGGGGGATCGGTCAGATCGAGGTGCTCGACGGTGGGCCCGACGGCGACGCCAATACCCCCGGCAACGGCGTGTTCGCCCGGCAGGGCGTCTTCGTCCCGTAGACCCCTGGCCCCCGGCTACAAGAAGCTGTCCACGCGCGGGGTCTGCCAGTGCGTACGCGGGCCGTATACCTTCCCCTGCGCCACCTTCGCCGCTGCCAGCTCCCGCTGGGTGGGCGCCGTGGAGTCGTAGGGCACCTCCAGCAGGAACCGCTCGTTCTGCACGCCGATGACGACGTCGGGGCGCACCTCCTGGACCACCTGGTAATCGAGACTCGGCATCTGGCAGAACACGGTCCGGCCGAAGCTCTCCGCGAGGATGTGCAGGAACTTCTCCACGTAGGAGTCGCCGTGGACGAGGCAGGTCACATCGGGGGCGAGCTTGCACGTGTACTCGATGCGCCGCCCCTCGACGCGCACCCGGTTGTCCTGGGCGTAGTGGGCCTGCCAGCCCATCACGTCGACGAAGACCTGGGTGGAGCTGCGCTCCGGTCGCAACTTGACACCGAGATCTCCCGGAACGTCGTTGCGGCTCACGAACAGCTGCTCCCACTCGATGTCGCGCGCGGTCACGACGTCCGCGAGCTCGCGCATCAGCCGCTTGTACGTGACGAAGGCGCCGAGCTCGTTCCAGTGGGAGTCGGTCTTGATGTACACGAGGTCCTGCTGCTTGTGGGCGACGAGCTCTTCGAGCGGGTAGATGATGCCGGCCTTGGACTCCCGCTCGCGCAGATGTCCCATCAGCTGCAGCACCGGCCGTTCCGCAACCGGCACGACGTCGTCGGGCAGGTACTCCGGATAAACGGCGTGCGTGTTCGGCGGCACGAGGAAGAAGTAGGGGATCTGCCGGCGCGCCAGCCACGCGCAGCGTGTCTCGAGCACGTGGCGCCAGTCCTCGAGGCTACGCCGGCTGAACTGGAGGCGCCCGGTGTGCTGGTGGATGACGTGGTTGGTGTCCCGGGCCAGGAACAGCCAGCCGTCCTTGCCCTCGATGACCTTCTCCTCGTCGTGCGCGGCGATGTCGCCCGCCAGGGCCGGTGCGGGGACCTCCTCCATGGCCGCTACCGCGCGGACACGAGCTTGCGCGCCGCGAGCTCCCGGGCCCGCGGCGCTGCGACGTCGGCCGGCAGGTCCAGCAGGCCCGTCTCGTCGGCGAGGCCGATCACGAGATCCGGGCGCTCCGCTTCGACCAGCTCGTGGTCCAGCGTGGACAGGTGGACGAACAGCATGTGGCGAAAGCTCTCCGCGAGGTACGTCAGCATCCGGTACGCGGACCAGTAACCGAAGAACAGGCAGGTGGTCGGCGGCGCGGCGTCGCACCGCGTGACGAGCATGCGGCCCTCACCTTCGACCTCGTTGTCCGATACGAGCACCGCCGCGCGCGGCCGCGGGCTTCCGAACACCACATTGCGCTGCTGCGGCGGGTCCAGCCGGTGGCCCAGGTCCCCGTGCGCGGGGCGCGTGTCGAAGCCGACGTCATCACGCTCGAGGCGCCGTACATCGAGCGATCCCGGAATCCCGTCCAGCAGGCTGCGATAGCCGGCGAACGCGCCATTCGCGTCCCAGCGGCTGTCGTGGGAGGAGAACGCCGTGCGCTGCGCCGCCTCCGCACGCAGTTCGTCGAGCGGGTACACGACCTCGGCAAACGAATCGTCCTCGGCGATCCGGCGAAGCAGCTGGCCGATCGGGCGTCGCGGCGAGACCACCACGCCGTGCGGCAGGTGCTCCGCCAGCACCGCGGTCTTGCACGGCGCCACGCCGAACACGTACGGGATGCCGCGGTCGCCGAGCCATGCCGTGCGCGACTCCAGCACGAACACCCATCTGAGTGCTGCCTTGCGCGCCAGCATCACGTCACCGCGCATCTGCGCGAGGGCGCGACGGCCGCCGTCCCGCTCGAACAGCCAGCCGCCCTTGCCGACCAGCACGTCATCGCCGGGATCGCGCCCCACACCCTCGGGCAGCCGGCCCGACAAGACGTCTAGCTCATGCACGCGGCGATCGTACAAGCGGCGGGGGGCCGCCCCTGCCGCCCCCCCCGCCCCGCCTACCCGGGGGCGTCGGTGCGGCTCGCCGGCGGGCAGGTGGGCCGGGGGGGGCACCGCATCGTGGGCGGGCGCCATCCGGGCGCGACGACGCTCCGCGCGGCC
>JBBRDT010000074.1:0-16885 GCA_038203635.1 Solirubrobacterales bacterium | reverse complement strand
GCGAGGCGCTGAAACCGTTTTTAGCCTCGCCCGGGGGCACTCCCCGGCGACCTCTGCGCTACTGACGGATCAATCCCCGTGCCGAGGTGAGGGCTTCGTTTGCCACCTTCCCGCTCGACTCGGCGAGTGCACGTAGGCCCTGGGTTCTCCGGCGGCGCGAGCGTAGACCCAGCACTACCAGTGCGGCGCCGGCGGCCGAGCCGACCGCGACGGCGGCGACCGGGCGTACCCAGTTGCGCGGATCCCGCATCGTGGCGAGCTCCCAGTCCACAACCTCCTCGAGCGCTTCGAGCGCGGCCGCCTCGATGTTCGCGAGTTTGCCCTCGAGCTGGGTCATGAAGTCGGACGGCGGCTCGATCGGCTTCAGCGCATGCTCCAGCAAACGCATGATCTCGGGTCCCGGTCCGCTCTCGTGCCTGGCCGGCTCAGCGTCCGCCATTACGTCTCCTCCCCCGCTTCCAGCTGCAGATCGTGTTCGAGTTGCTTGATCGCGCGGTGGATGAGCACCTTCGTCGCCCCCTCCGTGCGACCCATCGTGTGCGCGATCTCGCGGTTGTCCATTCCCAGTGCGAATCTCATGATCAAGGCCTCACGCCGGTCTTCGGGAAGCGACTGGACGCCCTTGAGCACCGCAACGGCGTCCTCACGCCCGACGACCAGGTCCTCGGTGTCGTGGGGCTGTCCGAGCGTTGCCTCGACGTCCTCGAGCGCCGACGTCGGCTTGCGCTTGCGGTCGCGGTAGTAGTTGGCGGCGAGGTTGTGGGCGATGCGGATGAGCCAGGGGCGCAGCGGGCGCCCTTTCGACTCGCGCTGGGCTCGCTCGAAATGACGGTAGGCCTGGATGAAGGTCTGGGTGGTGAGGTCCTCGGCGTCGTGATGGTTGCTCGTGCGGTAGTAGGTGTAGTTGTAGACGTCGCGCAGGTGCTCGCGATAGAACTTCGAGAAGTCCCGGTCGAGCGCTGCCTTGTCGGCCGGCGCGTGCATCTGCTGCCCCTCTGACCCCACCTGCTAGAGCGTACCCCGGAGCCCATGCGGCGCGGTGGTCAGGCCGCCCTGGATCCGGCGCGCGCGCGGCGCGCCATCTCCACCCACTGATCCGCGCCGATCCGCCCCTCGGCGAGCGCCGCCAGCTCCGCTGTCGCAGTGGAGCGCAGCCCGGCTTCGCTCATCGCACGCGCGAGCAGGGGCACGGCGTACAGGGACTCGGGGACCTGGCCGAGGATCCCGGGGATCTCCGCGGGCTCGACACCCTGCCCGAGCAGCTCTCCTGCGCGCCGGTTGCGGCTATGCGCTGCCAGCACCGTCGCCACGAGGTCGCCCGTGCCGGCCGTGCCGGTGAAGCTCGACGCTGCCGCGCCGCGCTTGTGCGCGAGCGCGTGACATTCCTCGTACACCCTCCCGGCCGCGGCCCCGGCAGCATTGGGCCCGCCCGCGAGCGCGG
This sequence comes from Solirubrobacterales bacterium, assembly GCA_038203635.1. Taxonomy (GTDB): domain Bacteria; phylum Actinomycetota; class Thermoleophilia; order Solirubrobacterales; family JBBDJG01; genus DASRIA01. The sequence goes on along the minus strand of JBBRDT010000074.1, from coordinate 15,444 downwards.
CCCCGGCGGCGAGCGCGGCGGCGTTCTTCGCGGCGCCTGCCAGCTCGACGCCCACGAGGTCGGTGCTGGTGTCGCAGGCGAGTCCGGCACGCCTGAGGCTGCTGGCAAGCAACGCCGCGAACGTGGGGTCAGGAGATGCAACGGTGACGTGCGCGCCCCGGCGCACGGCGTCGCCGGCGTGCGCCGGCCCGCCCAGGCATGCGACCGGGCGCTCGCCGATGCGCTCGAGCACGAACCGGGTCGGCGCCGCGCCGTCCGGTGCCAGCAGGCCCTTCGAGAGCACGAGTACGCCGAGCTCGGGAGGAATCCGGCCCTGAATGGAGTCGATGGCCGCGGGAAGCGAGCGGGACGGGACCGCCATACAGACGAGGTCGACATCCGCGAAGCGCAGATCGTCCACGGTCACCACCTGGACGCCGTCCGGGAGCTCGACACCGGGAAGGTACGTGCCGTTCGTGCGGCTGAGGCCCACCTCGCGCGCCTGGTCGGCCGTCCGGCATCCGAGCTGTACGGTGGCTCCGGAGCGGGCAAGGAGCGTGGCCACCGCGGTGCCCCAGCTGCCGGCTCCGACCACCACTGCATGGCGGATCGGCTGGAGCCCGCCGAGCCATTCCCACTGCAAGGAGATGCACGACCACACGCGGTTGGAGATCTCCTGGGCGGCCGCCTGACGGGGTTCACGGTCGAGCGGGCGGGGGAAGCGCAGCGCACTGCCGCAACGGACGGTCACGGGGCGCGGGCGGACGCGCCAACCACGGCGGATGTCCTCGGTGCCCACGATGGCGACCGGGACGATCGGGGCGCCGGTCTCGAGCGCGAGCCGCCCGACACCGCGCTTCGGCTCGCCCAGCGGGCCGGGGCGCACCCGCGTGCCCTCGGGGAAGATGCCGACCGCGCCGCCCTGCTCCAACACGACGCGGGCCGTCTCCATCGCCGCCTCGTCGGACTCGCCCCGTCTGATCGGGAAGGCTCCGAGCGCGAGCAGTATCGAGGCCTTCCAGCGCTTGTCGAACAGCTCGATCTTGGCGACGAAGCGCAGCGGGCGCCCGAGGCAGCAACCGATCAGAAACGGGTCCGAGAAACTGCGGTGGTTCGATGCGAGCAGCACGGGCCCGTCCTTGGGAACGTGCTCGAGGCCCATGCGCCGCAACCGGAAGTAGACGTGGAAGAAGGGTTGCAGGATCGCGCGCACGACCCAGTAGACGGGCATGACAGGACCGCGTTCGCGGGCGATCTGGTGGGCGCGCTCGAGCTCCATCTCGACAGAGGGAATACCCCGCATTTGTGAGGCGAGTTACAGGACATTCGCCGAGTGGGCGCGGGGCCCTCCGCGGCCTGGCCCGCTGGTGGCCGAATGGCGCCTTCCCACTGGCCGCCCTGAGGCCCGATATGGGGGCTCGAGGGCGGCCAGTGAGTTCGGCGGCGCCGACAATGAAACGCCCTCCGCGCACATCGAGGCAGGGCCGTGTCGGCGCTACGCTAAGCGGGCGCCGGAGTAGCTCAGTGGTAGAGCACCTCACTTGTAATGAGGGGGCCAGGGGTTCGAGTCCCCTCTCCGGCTTTACCGCTACAGGTCGCCAGCGCCCGAGGAGGCGGTCAGGCCGAGCAGGATCAGGAGTCTGATCATGCTCCTTGTCGACCCCCGCCTGGGCCCGGAATGCTTCCGACTTGCCACACGACCGCCGAAATGTCGATAATGCCCGACCGCTGATGCTGTCGAAGTCCCCTCGAAGCTCTCTGCTCGCGGCCGTGCTTGCCGGTGCGACCGCTCTGGCTGTCTCCGGATGTGGCGCGGAGTCTCCGCCGGACGTCGCCCGTGGCAAGGAGCTGTTCACGCAGAAGTGCGGCGCCTGCCACATCCTCCAGAACGCCAACACCAAGGGCGTGCAGGGGCCGAACCTCGACCTCGCCTTCAAGCAGTCGGTCGCGGACGGCCTCGGCCGCAGCACGATCGCAGGTGTGGTCGAAAACCAGATCGATCTGCCGAGCGGGAACCAGATGCCGGCCGACCTGTACGAGGGCCAGGACGCGCGCGACGTGGGCGCGTACGTGGCCAGCGCGATCGGCAAGCCCGCCGAGGGCGGCGCGGGCGGCCCTTCCGGCACGGCCGAGGCCGATGCCAAGAATGTCGTCTCGATCCCGACTGATCCGAGCGGCCAGCTCGCGTATCAGGCCAAGAGCGCAACCGCCAAGGCCGGCAAGGTGACGCTGCGCACGAAGAACGATGCCTCCGTGCCGCACAACATCGCCATCAAGGGCGACGGCGAGGGGCCGGTGGTCCAGGGCGGCAAGGTCTCCGAGGTGAGCGCAAACCTGAAGGCCGGGAAGTACGAGTTCTACTGCTCGGTGCCCGGCCATGAGCAGGCCGGCATGAAGGGCGACCTGACCGTCAAGTAGCCGGCGCGGGCCCGACGCCCTCGCGGTCGAGGTCGACGACCACGTGCGTGACCTCGATGTCGGAGAGGGCGCGGGCGCGCTCGACGACGTCACGCTCCAGCCAGTTGGAACGTCCGCGTGGATGCGTGGAGATGATCACCTCGTGGGCGTGAAACCGGCGCAGCCCATCCTCCATGGCCTGCACGGGGTCGTCGTCGCCGATGTCTCCGTCGACGTCGAAGCCCTCGCTGCGCAGGCCCGCCAAGAGACCCTGGAGTCGCTGGCGCGCCTGCTCGCGCGCGGCGTCCTCCTCGTTGGTCCAGTGCTTGATCTTGCTGTTGAGCGCAGGGCATACGACCATCAGCTGGGCCGTGCCGCTGTGCCCGCGCTTGGAGATCTCCTCTCGCAGAGCGCGTCCTGAGAGCGTCTCGTTGGCGATCACGAGGATCCGGTAGCGGCCGTCGTCGTCGGCCGCGATGCGCTGCCCCAGCAGCATCTTCTCGCGCGGCTCGTCGTTCTTGATGACGAACAGGCCGATCACCAGCCCGATTGCCAGACCGCCGGCGACGGCCAGCGCGGCACCGGTGCTCCAGATGATCGCGACGAGCGCGATCGGCGCGAGCAGCGCACCGACGATCAGTGTGAACCGGAAGGCGTCGGCCTCGGATCTCAGCGGATTGATCATGGCGTCACGCTCTCGCTCGCATGAGGCTCCCTATAAGAGGTAGACCGTGCTCCACACGATGATCCACATCACGTCCACGAAGTGCCAGTAGATCCCGGCACATTCGACGCCCATGTGGGCGTTCGGATTGAAGTGGCCCCGGAATGCGCGCACGATCATGATCATGAGCAGCGTGAGGCCGACGAAGACGTGCAGACCGTGCAGTCCCGTGAGGCCGTAGAAGACGGACGAGAACGCGCCGTCGGAGATTGCGAATCCGGCCTTGACGTACTCGTTGACCTGCGTGAGCAGGAACATCGCGCCGAGCAGGAAGGTGGTCACGAGCCCCACCTGCATTCCCAGCCGGTTCCCCTTCTTGATCGAGTGCAGGGCGTAGTGGACGGTGAAGCTCGACGACACGAGGATCGCCGTGTTCATGCTCGCGACCAGAACCGGGAACTCGAACGGCTCCGGCGGCCATGGCTCGTTCTGCACGACGCGGATGAAGAAGTAGGCCGTGAAGAACGACCCGAACAGCATCGCCTCCGAAATGATGAAGAGCAGTACGCCGAGCAGCTGCGAGTCGATGCGCGAGCTCTTGTTGGCCTCGGGCGGGCCGTGGTGCTCGTGACCGTGGGCGGGAGCGCCGGCAGCGATCGAAGCCGATTCCATCAGTGTCTCTCCTCGGCGAGCGGCACTAGGCCGCCTGCTCCTGCCGCTCGGCTGCAGGGTCGGACACGACATGCTCGACGGGTCGCGCCGTGGACTTGCGGAGCCTGTCGATCAGGTCGCCGCGCAGCCAGCGCGACTTGTGCGTGGGTAGCGTCGAGACCACGATTTCGTCTGCAGGATGGTGTCCGAGCGCGTTGAGGACGCTGTTGAAGGGGTCGGGCTCAGCGACGTACCCGGTCACCTCGAGGCCCGCCTGGCGCAGCTCGCCGAGGGTGTTGTCCAGCCGCTCCTGAGCGGTATCGTCGTCGGGCCCGGTGGGCGGCAGGATCACGGTGAAGCGGTGCGGCGACGACGTCGACCGGCGCTCGAGCGTTTCGATCAGGTTGCGTCCCCCAACCGTCTGGCTCGCCACCACCAGGACGTTGCGCACGGGCTCCTCCCGCAGGTCAACGATGACGTGCTCGACCGGGAGCCCGGACCACTTCTCGAGGCGCTCGACCAGGTCGCGGCGCAGAACGCCGGAGCGCGGATAGGGATAGGTCGAGACGATGATCTCGTCCGCTCCCCACTGTCGCACCGCGTCCTGCAGCGCCATGTACGGGTCGGGGTCCATCACCTCGCCGCGCGCCTCGATGCCCATCTCCTGCAACCGCTGCAAGGTCAGCTCCAGGCGTACCCGGGCGGCCGAGCGCGCAGTGTCGTCATAGATCACGAAGCCGCGGCGCGGCGTGTTCTGCGGGCACACGACCGTGCAACGGATCGGCCCGCGCGCCGCACGACGCTCGATCGCGTCGATCAGCATCTGGCCGCCAACGGTCTCGTTGGCGAGCACGACCACATGGGCCTGGTCCTGCGAAGTTGTCGAGCCCGAAGCCTCCACGTCACTCCCGGTGCGACCCGTTGCCGTTGCCATTGCCGGCCGGGGCCGCGGCGTGTCCGTTGCCGTCGGCGCCCACCGGGACCTTCTCGCGGCCGCCGTTCAGCACCGCGTGCACCGAGCCCGGCACGCCGTACTCGTAGGGACCGCCGACGATCTGGGGGATCTCGTCGAAGTTGAAGATCGGCGGAGGAGAGGACACCTGCCACTCGAGGGTGCGGGCCCGCCACGGGTTGCCGGGGGCGCGCGGGCCGCCTGCCCAGCTGACGATGAAGTTGTAGGCGAAGACGAGCATCGCCATGCCGAGGAAGAACGCACCGATCGACGACACCAGGTTCCATGCGGCGAACTTGTCGGCATAGTCGGCGACCCGCCGCGGCATTCCCTCGAGCCCGATCCAGTGCATCGGACCGAACGTGACGTTGAAGCCGATGAACGTCATCCAGAAATGGAGCTTGCCGAGGCGCTCGTCGTACATGCGGCCCGTCATCTTCGGATACCAGTAGTAGATGCCGGCGAAGATCGTGAACATGCTGCCGCCGAACAGCACGTAGTGGATGTGCGCGACGACGAAGTACGTGTCCGAGGTGTGGATGTCCACCGGGATGGCCGCGAGCATGATGCCGCTGATCCCGCCGAGCGTGAACATGCTGATGAAGCCGAGCGCAAAGAGCATCGGCGTCGACAGTTCGAGCACGCCTTTCCACAGCGTCGCGAGCCAGGAGAAGATCTTGATGCCGGTCGGCACGGCGATCAGCATCGTGGTGATCATCATCGGGACGCGGAGCCAGGTCCACATGCCCGACACGAACATGTGGTGCGCCCACACCGTGAACCCGAGGACGAGGATCGCGAGCAGCGAAAGCGCCATCAGGCGGTAGCCGAAGATCGGCTTGCGCGATTTCGTCGAGATGATCTCCGAGATGATCCCGAACCCGGGCAGCATCATGATGTAGACGGCCGGGTGGGAGTAGAACCAGAAGATGTGCTGGTAGGAGATCACGTCGCCGCCCTGCGACGAGTCGAAGAAGTTTGAGTGCAGCGTCCGGTCGAGCAGGACCAGGAACTGCGAGCCCGCGACGAACGGCGTCGCGATCACGACCAGCAGCGACGTGGAGAAGTTGGCCCAGACGAGCAGCGGCATGCGCCAGAACGTCATGCCGGGCGCTCGCATCGTGATGATGGTGACGATGAAGTTGAGCGCCGTCATGATCGAAGAGGTGCCGGCGAACTGCACCCCGATCGTGAAGAACTGCTGCCCCAGCGGCGCATTTGTCGACAGTGGCGCGTAGGCGGTCCAGCCCGTGTTGAAGGCGCCGCCGTCCGGCACGAGGAAGCTCGCGGTCATCATCACGCCCGCCACGGGCAGCAGCCAGTAGCTGAGCGCGTTCAGGCGCGGGAACGCCATGTCGGGCGCCCCGATCATGAGCGGGAGCACGTAGTTCGCGAGCCCCGCGAAGATCGGGATGACGACCAGGAAGATCATCAGCGAGGCATGGACCGAGAACAGGCCGTTGTAAGTGTTCGGATCCACGATCTGCTGGCCCGGCTGCGCCAGCTCGGCCCGGATCACCTCGGCCAGCGCCCCGCCTACGAACATGAAGAACAGCGCCGTGACCACGTACTGGACGCCGATCACCTTGTGGTCGGTGTTGACCTTGAAGTAGTCCTTCCAGCTGTGGGCTCCGTGGTCCGCGTGATCGTCGGGCTTCGTGGGCGCGCCGATGATGTAACGGCCCCAGTAGTCGAACCCCCCGATGCCGACGAGGAACGCGAGCGGCGCGGCGATCAGGATGACCGTGACGAGCGGGTCCTCCTCGAACACGTACGTCCCGTACAGCGCGCGGATGCCCACGACGAGGCCGACGGCGAACGCCGCGCCGGCCAGCGTCATCCAGGCGGCGCGGATCCATCCGGGCTGCATCATGCGACGGACGAAAGTCACGTTTGGCGCCACCGCCATCCCAGCCATTCTAGATCTGCCTCCTCACGGGACGCTCTGCCCCTGCTCCGAGGCGACGCCACCGGGCTGCGGTCCCTTGCCGCTGCGCTGACGCTCGGCCCAGCGGTCGAACGCGGGCTGGTCCTCGACCACCACCGTGGCGCGCATCGTGGAGTGCCCGAGGCCGCACAACTCCGCGCACGCGAGCGTGTAGCGACCAATGCGCGTGGGCGTTACGCGCACGTTCGTCTCGATACCGGGGACCGCGTCCTTCTTCATCCGGAACTGCGGTACCCAGAACGAGTGGAGCACGTCCTTCGCGTGGAGCCTGAAGTGGTACGGCGTGTCCTTGACCAGATGCAGCTCCCCGGACCGGAACTGTGTGCCCTCCGCGTAGTCGAACGTCCATGCGAACTGCTCGCTGGTGACCTTGATCGTGCGCTCGTTCGCCTTCGAATCCTCGATGTCGGCCAGCACCAGGCCGCTGTAGACCGCCGTGCCGACCATCAGGATGGCCGGGATCGTGGTCCAGATCACCTCGAGGCGCGTGTTGCCGTGCAGGGGCGCGCCATCGCGCAGGTCGTCCGGCGAGCGCTTGCGGAAGTGGACCACCGACACGATCAGGACGCTGACCACGAGCGCGAAGAAGAACGAAGAGATGAGGGCGAGCACGTCGTAGAGCGTGTCGATCGGGCCGGCCTGGGTGGAGGCCTGTTCGGGCTCCCAGGGAAGGGTCCACACGACCACCCCGACCACGGACGTGATCGCGACGGTCCAGAGCCCGACCTGGACGTACGGGTTGCGGAGGTGCCTCATCCCGGGGGCGGACGATACTACGCGGAGAACCTGACCAAGAGCGGAATCGGAGCCCTCATCGGACCGTCACGTCCGCGTCCATACCGGACTGCGCGTGCCCCGGGACGGTGCAGTAGAGGCGGTATTTCCCGGGCTTCAGGTCGACGGGGAGCTTCGCGGTCTGCCCAGGGTCGATGAGCGGCGTCTTCTCCTCGACGCCCTTGCCCACAACCTCGAGGTCGTGGCCGATCTTGCCCTCGTTCTCGACGTCGAAGGTGTAGCTGCCCTTGTCGAGCGTGTTGCCGCCGTCCAGCTTGATCGAGAACTCCTTCTCGGCGACGCGAACGGGCCTTCCGCCTGCCTTGGCTGCGCCTGGCTCCGCTCCACCGCCCTCCTCGGCCTTCTTCTCGGCCGCCTTCTCCGCAGCCTCGGCCCGCGGGTGCTCCTTGTGGGTCGTGGTGATCAGCACAAGCGCGCCCGTCAGCACGAGAACGAACGTGCCGGCCATGATCGCGCGGGCCGCTCCCTGGCTGGGCGGAAAGCCCTCACGGGTGAGGCCGATCGCGGAAAGCACGACGGCCAGCAGCACCATTGCAATTCCGAGGACGTAATAAGCGGTCATTCGGGGGGCGCGACGATATCAGCCAGCCTCCAGGATTATCTCCGGGATTACCGCCTCAGCGTCGGAGCTGCGGGAGCACCTCGGCCGCGACCCACTCGAGCGCCTCCGGCACCTGCGGCGCGAGCAGGCTGACCTGGATCACGACGTCGTGGACGCCGTGATCCGCATACGCCCCGAGCTCGTCCACGATCGCTTGGGCCGACCCGCCGAGCATCCGGCGGCCGGGCACGAAGGACTCCGCCTCGCGTCCCGGAGGCATCAGCCCGCGCACGACGCTCAGCGCCAGCTCGCCAGGGTCACGGCCCACCTCGCCGCCGATGCGCGCGAGCCGCTCGTTCACGCCGGGCATGTCCTCCGGGAAGACCTCGAAGCCGTGCCAGCCGTCTCCCAGCCGCAGGGCGCGGCGCAGCCCGGGGTCCGTATTGCCGCCGACCCAGATCGGGGGACCGCCCTCGGTTCTGGTGGTGGTGGCGAGCACGATGCCGTCGAAAGTGTTGAAGCGACCCTGGAAGCTCGCCGGGTCCTGGGTCCACAGCGCGCGCAGGACCTCGATGTGCTCATCGGTTCGCGGTCCGCGCTCGGCCGGGTCGATCCCGAGCGCCGTGAACTCCTCCTTCATCCAGCCACACCCGACCCCGAGCACGAAGCGCCCGTCGGTCAGCACATCGAGCGCGGCCGCCTCGGCCGCGAGGTTGAGGGGGTTGCGGTACGGCAGGACCAGGACGCTGGTCCCGAGACGCACGCGATCCGTCACGGCCGCGCACATGGCGAGGGTGACGAGCGGATCGAGCCACTGCATGCCCGGCGACATCGCCACTTCCGTGCCGGAATGCTGGTACGGGTAGCGGCTGGTGCGCTCGTACGGCAGCGTCACGTGGTGTGCGACCCAGACCGAGTCGAAGCCGAGGCGCTCGGCCGCCTCCGCCACCGGCAGCACCATCTCCTTGCCGTGATCGAGGCCGACGTTCGGTAGCGAGACACCGATGCGCACGAGGGGACCCTAACGCGAAGCGGCGGACCAGCAGAGCACGCGGTCGGGGGGGAGTTGAAACAGCGGTCCCGGCGGTGGATCGTCCACGTACTGCGGGTACTTGGCGGCGAGCGCGGCAACGGCACCGGGCGCCGAGGCGACATCGAGCACCGCTACCTCTCCGAGCACCTGCACCCAGGCCAGCCGGGACCAGTCGTCGTCGTAGTGGTCGACCGTCAGGGCCGCGGATGGCCTTGCTCTCAACCACCCCACGCGCGCCGGCTCCCCCGCTCGCTTGGGCTTGTTGTCCACCGCCGTCCACAGGGAGCCGGAATGCAGCACATATGTCACCGGCAGGACACGCGGGGCACCGTTGTCGTCGACCAGCCCCAGCCGGCCTACCTGGCTCTCGAGCAGCAGCGAGACCGCCCACCCGGGCAGGTTCTCTAAGGTTGTCCGCCCCATTCCACCCGCAGCGTAGGAGAAGCAATGGAGATCGGTATCGGCCTACCGAATGCAGTGCCGGGCGTCGACGGCGAATCTCTCGTCGAGTTCGCACGCCGGGCCGACCGTCACGGCTTCTCGAGCCTCGGCACGATCGACCGGCTCGTGTATTCGAACTACGAGCCGCTCGCCGCGCTCGGCGCGGCCGCGGCTGTGACCGAACGGATCCGCCTCGCCACGACCGTCCTGCTCACGCCGCTGCGGCCGAATGCGGCCATGCTTGCAAAGGAGGTGGCGACACTCGACCACCTCTCCGGCGGGCGCTTCGTCCTCGGTGTCGGTGTCGGGGCACGCGAGGACGACTTCACGGCCGGCGGCGTGTCCTTCAAGACGCGTGGCAAGGTGCTGGACCGCCAGCTCGAGGAGATGAAGCGTGTCTGGTCAGGCGAGGAACGCGGACACGCGGGCGCGATCGGGCCGCGGCCCATCGGCGGACCGGAGGTGCTGGTCGGCGGCGGGGTCGACGCGTCGGTCGAGCGCGCCGCGAAGTACGGGGCCGGGTGGATCTTCAGCGGCGGCCCGCCCGAGTACTTCGCCCAGGCGGCGGCAAAGGTCGACGCGGCGTGGGGGCGCGCCGGGCGTGACGGGAAGCCGCGCAAGGCCGCGCTCGGATACTTCGCGCTCGGTCCGAACGCCGCCGCGGACACCGAAGCATGGGTCAAGAGCTACTACGCGTGGCTCGGCGAGTTCACCGATGCAATCGCTGCGTTCGTGGCGAAGACGCCCGAGCAGGTCCAGGACCGTGTGCAGGCGTTCGCCGACGTAGGGTGCGACGAGCTGATCATGTTCCCTTCCTCGAAGGACCCGGAGCAGGTCGACATGCTCGCCGACGCGGTACTGCCGGCCCGCGTGTAGAACGTCGTGCACCTGGGCCTCCTCCTCGAGCTGCCGACGCAACGGGAGAACGTCGCGATCGCCCGTCGCGCCGAGGAAGCGGGGTTCGACTCGGCATGGGCGCCCGAGTTCCACAACCACTCCGGGCCCCTGGCGCTGGCCGCCGCAGCAATTGAGACGGAGCGGATCGAGCTCGGCACCGCGATCGCGTGGGCGTTTGGCCGCTCCCCACTCCTGAGCGCCGTGACCGCACTCGACCTCGACGAGATGTCCGGCGGCCGTTTCGTGCTCGGCCTCGGCACCGGCACGCGCCGCATGCGCACGGACTGGCTGGGGGCCCCTGCGGAGAAGCCGGCGCCGCGGCTGCGCGAGACGATCGAGGCGGTGCGCGCCGTGTGGGACGCAGCCGATGCCGGCGCTGTCGAGTACGAGGGAGAGCTGGTGAAGCTGAACGTGCGTCCCTACGGTCGCGCCGGCCAGGTCCGTCCCCGCATTCCGGTCTACGTGGCGGCGGTAAACGAGGGGATGACCCGCATGGCCGGTGCCATCGCGGACGGCGTGGTCGCACACCCGATTGCGACCGCCCGCTACATCGAGGAGGTGATGCGCCCAGCAATCGCGGACGGCGCGGCAAGCATGGGACGGTCGCCATCCGATGTGGCGGTGGCCGACTGGGTCCTGCTCGCGATCGCCGACGACCGCGCCCAGGCTCGCGAGGACGCAAAACGCCAGATCGCGTTTCACGCCACCGTGCGCACCTACGACCGGATACTGGACCTCCACGGGTTCACGGAGGTTGCGGCACGGATCAGAGAGCTGTGGAAGAGCTTCGACCTCGCCGCCATGACGGCGCTCGTCACCGACGAGATGCTCGACGAGATGGCGGTCGCCGGCACACCCGATGAATGTCGCGCCGCGCTCGAGCGCCGCTCGCGCAGCGCCGATCGCCTGTTGCTCGGCGCGCCGGTGGTGGCGACCGACCCCGATCGGATTCGCGCCTACCACGACGCGATCGTCGAGACGTTCCGCCGCTGATCGACGCCATAAGCCACTCGAATTGCATGCCGGACCCGGCAATGCGAGCGTTCCCGCGATGCTGCGCGTGCACCGGATCCCCCATTCCACCAATGTCGTGCGCGTCGCCCTCGCGGCCGCCCACAAGGGGCTCGCGGTCGAATGGGTGGACCACGACCCCGCGGACCGTGCGGCGATCCGCGCGCTGAGCGGCCAGGACCTGGTGCCCGTCATGGAGCTCGACGGCGAGGTGGTGGCCGACTCCTCGCGGATCGTCGCGCGGCTGGAGCGGTTTGCTCCCGACCCGCCGCTCTACCCGTCCGACCCTGCGCGGCACGCAACCGTAGAAGTGTTCATCCAATGGTTCGACGAGGTCTGGAAGCGCCCGCCGAACGAGATCGTGGCCGAGCTGGAGAGCGACTCGCCGGACCGGAGCCGCATCGCCGCGCTCGCGGCGCGGATGGCCGGTTGGCAACCGGTGTTCGAAGGGCTGCTGAGCGAGCGCGACCACCTGTTCGGCGACGACTTCGGGGCGGCCGACGTATGCACCTATCCGTTCCTGACCTACGCGACAGGACGGCCGCCGGGCGACGACGAGATCTTCCATCTGGTGCTCGACGAGCATCTCCGGCTCGACGGCTTTCCACGCGTGGCGGCGTGGCTCGAACGCGTGGCCGAAAGGCCGGTCGCCTAGCCAGTCCGGGCGCTACACTCCGGCTCAAGCGCGAAGGAGAGAGGTACTTGGAAGGCTGGACCATCCTCTACATGGTGGTGATCCTCAAGATCCCGATGGTCGCTGCCCTGTGGCTCGTCTGGTGGGCGATCAAGCAGGAGCCGGATCCCGAACAGGCGACGGGCGAGGACCGCGGCCCGCGCCGCAACAAGCTGCCGCCCCTGCCCCGCTGGCCGCGCCGCGGCCCGGCCGGTGGCGGCGCCGGCTGCAAGGCCGCCCCGTGCCCTCAGGTCGAGGGCACGCGGACCGCGCGCCCGGCGCCGGTTTACGCCAGGCGGGTCGAAAACTAGCCCGTCCCTACTGGGGTACTGCGCGCGAGTCGATGTGCGTGCCGACCTTGCGTTTGACGCGCTGTAGCGCGTTGTCCACCGTCTTGGTGTCGCACTCGAGACGCTCGGCCACCTCCTCGTAGGAGCGGCCGTCCAGGTACAGCGACAGGACGCTGCTCTCGAGGTCGCTGAGCACGCTCGTGATGCATCCCACCAGGCTCTGGATCTCCTCCGTCGAGATCACCTGGTTCACCGGGTCATGGACGGTCGACCCGGGGAGCACGTCGGCCATGGTCGGCTCGCCCTCCTCGCCGCCCGCCGCCGGCGTCTGGCTGAACGACACGTAGGAATTGAGCGGCGTGTGCTTGTTGCGCGTTGCGGTCTTGACGGCGGTGATGATCTGGCGTGTGATGCACAGCTCCGCGAAGTTCCGGAAGCTCGATTCCCGCTCGGGGCGGTAGTCGCGAATGGCCTTGTAGAGGCCCACGAGGCCCTCCTGGATCAGGTCGTCCGACTCTCCTCCGATCAGGAAGTAGGACGAGGCCTTGAGGCGGACGAACCCGTGGTAGCGGCGCACGAGGCGGTCCTCGGCCTGGAACGCGCCCTGCTTGGCGAGGGCGACCAGGTACTCGTCGTCCGGCTGGTGGTTTTTGCGGCGTGCGGTTTGCGGTGCAGCGCCTGAAACGCGCCGCGTGAGCTTGCTGCGCGCTGTAGCGCGTCCCGCGCTGATGCCAGCAGAGGGAGAAACGGCCACTGCAACCTCCTCACTCCGTGACCCCAGAGCGGGATCACGTCGATTCGGCCGTGGCGCGCTACCTCCCCTGGCGCCCGGTTATGAACACTCAACGAACCCTAAAGGCCAGCTTCAGCGTTGCCCAAAGCTCAACCTCAAGTCCAACCTTAGATTTGCGCGGCAAGTGTACGGAGTTATGTGGACTTGTCAAGTGCCGGGCTGTGATGCTGCACGAGATCGCACAGCCTCGTACAGCAGGACCGCAGCCGTGGCGGACACGTTCAGGGACTCGATCCGGCCCAGCAGCGGGATCTTCAACAGGTCGTCGCAGGCCGCTTGCACACGCGGCCTCAGGCCCTTTCCCTCCGACCCGAGTACGAGCACGGCCCGCCCGGCCCAGTCGACGTCCGTGTAGGCGCGCGATGCCCCGGCATCCGCCCCGTAGACCCAGGCACCTGTCCCCTTGGCTTGCTTGAGGTAGTCGGCCAGGTTGCGCACCCGGGCTACCGGCAGATGCTCGACCGCGCCCGCGGAGGCGCGGCAGACAGCGGGCGTGACCTCCGCGGCATGCCGGTCCGGGATCACGACGCCCGCCGCGCCGGCCGTCTCGGCGCTGCGGCAGACGGCGCCCAGGTTCTGAGGGTCCTGCAGCCGGTCCAGCACGACGACGAGCGCCTGCTCTTCGTCCAGCAACTCAGCGGCATCGGAATAGGGATACGGATCTGCCTCTCCCACGATCCCCTGATGGGCGGGCGAGCCGCAGAGATCCTCGAGAGCTGCGGCGCCGGCGGTCTCGAACGGAACTCCGGCGGCACGCACCGCGCCCGCGAGGTGCTCGTCCCCGAGCCACACGCGGCGAACCTTCCGGCGGCCCCGCATGGCCTCCAGCACGGCGTTGCGACCGTAGAGGATCAACTGCCGGCCGGCACGAGCACCGGGCCCTCGGGAGTGTCCCGTATCTCCCAGCCGCGCTTCAGCAACTCGTCACGTACCGTGTCCGCGCGGCCGAAGTCCCGCGCGAGCCGCGCGTCCTCGCGCTCCTGCACGAGTCGCAGCGCCTCCTCGTCGGCCTCCTCGCGCTCGTCGAGCATCCCCTCGAGCCCGACGACGCTCAGCATCTCCGCCAGCACCGCGCCCGCGCCGTGCAGCGCGCGGCCGTCTGCCAGCCGCCGGTTGCCCTCGCTGACGAGCTTGAACAGAGCGGCGAGTGCCTCCGGCGTCTTGAAATCGTCCTGCAGCGCCGCGAAGAACTCGTCCCGCAGCGCCACCACTGTCGGGTCCGGGTCGCCGCCGGTGAGCTCGGGCGAGCGGCGGGCCAGGCGCGCGAAGTCGGCCAGCCGGCGCGCCGATTGGCGCGCCTCCTCCATGCGCTCCGACGAGAATGCGAGCGGCTGCCGGTAATGGCCGCCCAGCATGTAGACGATCAGCGCGTCCCTTCCATAGCGGTCGAGCGCGTCCGCGAGTGTGGTGACGTTGCCGACCGACTTGGCCATCTTCTCCTCGCCGAACCGGATCATCCCGTTGTGCATCCACAGGCGCGCAAGGGGCTTGCCCCGGCCGGCCTCCGTCTGCGCGATCTCGTTCTCGTGGTGAGGGAACATCAGGTCGGAGCCGCCGCCGTGGATGTCGAAGTCCAGCCCGAGGATCGCCTCCGCCATCGCGGAGCACTCGATGTGCCAGCCAGGCCGGCCCCGTCCCCAGGGGGAGTCCCACGCCGTGTCCTCGCCCTGCTTCTGGGCCTTCCACAGCGCGAAATCGAGCGGGTCGCGCTTGCACGCCTGCTCGGAGTCGGGCTCGCCCTGGTCCGCCGGCAGCAGATCCTCGAGCCGGCGGTTGGAAAGCTTTCCGTACTCGTCGAAGCTGCGAACGCTGAAGTACACGTCCCCAGCGGCCGGATATGCGTGACCCCGCGCGATCAACGCCTCGATCAGGTCGATGATGCCGGCGATGGTCTCACTCGCGAGCGGCTCGTGGTCCGGGCGTCCCAGCCCCAGCCGGTCCGTGTCGGTGCGATAGGCCGCGGTCATCTCCTCGGCGAGTCGCTCGGACGGGACGCCGGCCGCTTTCGCGGCGTCGTAGATCTTGTCGTTCACGTCGGTGATGTTCTCCACCAGGGTCACGTCGAGCCCTTCGTGCTCGAGAAATCTCTTCAGGAGTGCGAACACGACATAGGGCCGCGCGTTGCCGACGTGGATCCGGCCGTAGACCGTGGGGCCGCAGGCGTAGATGCCGACCTTGCCCGGTTCGCGCGGCTCCAGCGCCCGCACGCCGCCGGTGAGCGAGTCGTGGATGCGGATGTCGCTCATAGGTCAACCTCCCGGTCTAGGGAAAGAGTTCTTTCCCTAGTTGGGAAGTCCAGCAGGCAGGAGCCTCGCCGCAGGCGAGGCGACCCCGCAGACTGGCTCCCCACATAAGTCGACCACCGTCGGGAGAGCGCCT
>JBBRDT010000073.1:0-17201 GCA_038203635.1 Solirubrobacterales bacterium | reverse complement strand
CGCACAGAGCTCAGAAACCGACCGACCTTCCTCGAGGTGCGCTTGCACCAGATAGCGAGCTTTGTCCATAGAAGACCCCTTCTTTGCGGGTGTCTCCTATGTACCGAGACATGCGTCGCCTATGTGGTGAAACCAGACACTTCCTGCCCCGCTGGCTGTAGGGCCGTCAGCGCCGCCGATGGGTGCGCACGCGTAACCTCCGCACCGCGCTGCGGCGGCCCGCGAAGTCCACTGAAACCACGCGGTAGATGTACAGCGTGCCGGGCCGCAGCCGCCTGTTGCGTATGCGGCCCGCGGCGCTCACCTTCACACGGACGCGGTGCCGGCGCCCGGCTCGGCGCCGAGTGGCCTTCAAGGCAATGCCATCGCGAACCCTGAAGACGATCACGACACTTCGCCGGCGAACGCGCAGCCGGCGGAGCTTCGGACGCGGGACCGGAAAGACCCAGGCGCTTTGCGGGAGAGCCTGCTGCAGCCATGCGTGGAGCTGCTCGGCGGTGGTGGAGGCGCGCACGCCGTAGCGCTGGCCGATCGGGTTGCCCGGCAGGTTGTAGACGCGGCGATCCTGGACGAAGAAGACCTTGAACGTGCGCTGGAGCCAGCCGCTCTCCCAGGCCGGAATCGGACCGTAGTTGGTGCGTTCCTGGCCATAGTCGCTGTAGGGCACGGCGAAGGCCAGCGGCTCGAAGCCGGGGATCTGCAAGCCCATCAGGCGGCGGCCGGCGAGGATGTCGGAGCTGACCCGGCGTTGACGGTGATCACGAACATCGTCGCGCGCATGCCGTATCGCGCGAGAATTGCGTCGGCGCCCTGGTAGCTGTCGAGGCGGCCGTCGTCGAACGTGATCAGGATGGGCCGGTCTGGGAGTTCCTCGACGTCCCTGCCGGCGAAGCGCGCGTACTGAGCGATCGAGATCGCGTGGAAGCCGTCCCCGGACAGCATCGCCCTCTGGCGCGCAAACTCCGCCGGGGTCGTCGAGTAGGGCTCGCGCGAGCGTGGAACAGCGTCGATCCCGTGGTAGAGAAGGACCGGAACGACCCCTCGATAGTTGTGGACGGGCGCCTCCGCGGCGGCGGGCGCCCGGTCGATGCCCCAGATCGAAAGCGCAGCCAGGACAGACAACGCGCAAAATTCGACGCGACATTTCTGACTTTTGTATATAGCTTGAAGCGCGTCGGCTCCTTCTGACGGCGGAGCTGGAAATCACTAAGTAAAGCCGACGTGCGTCGCTCGAGAGGGCGGCGTTCGTCGTTGTGCTCGCGGCGAACTGATCTACGGGGTGCTTTCCAAGGCCTTTTCAACAGTCTTGGGCAGGGACCGCTTCCCTGTCCAGGTGTTGCGTCAGCCAGCGTGCGATGCGGGTGAGGTTTCGTGTGCCGCTCTCGAACCGGCCATCAGGTGGAACCGTCGCCGCCGAGACGGCCACCGAGCGCCCGTTGGGTAGCTCGAGCAGTCCCATCTGGCGCACGAGGTAGCGCCCCGCCGGATCTGGTCCCCAACCTCCCTTGAATCGCGCGGGAAAACGACTCGAGCCGAGTCCCCAGCGCTGCGACGTGATCACCTGACCCATCAGCTGAAGGATCCTGCCGCTCGCCGGCAGGCACGGCAAGCCGGCGATGAAACGCTGCTGTGCAACAAGGGGCCACCGCGTCTGGCCGAAGGCCGTGAAGCCGGCACGGACGCGCCGCGTCTGCACCTTCGTCGTGGTATCGCCGGCTGCCGCGAGCACTCTTTCCACTGCGCGGCCGGCCGCGCCGGGAGCCCCGAGGGTGGCCCACAGCTGCTCTGCCGACTCGTTGTCGGAGGCGGTGATCGCGCGGCGCAGCGGGGCCGCGTTGCGCTCCGCACCGCCCCTCCGGACGACGGCCACTGCAATTGGAACCTTGATCGACGACCACGCGGCGCCGCCTCTCAGGCGGCCAAGGCGCTCGATGCTCGGCCTGTGGCCGACGCCCGACACGCTCACACCGATGCGGCCACCCAGCTGTTCGCTGAGGTGCGCGAAGCTTCGGTGGTCGGCCCCCGAGAACAACGCCGCACTGGGCGCTCGCGGCGGCGGACTGCTGCGCGCCGCGTGGTCGCCTGCGCACGCTCCGGTGACGAGCACGCCTGTCGTCAGGCCCAGAATCACTAGAAAAGATGCCATCGCCCTCCGGTGCCAACCGTATACTCGCCGTCGGCGTGCGCGGTCGATTCCTCGTACTTATCTGTTGTCTGCTGGCCGGTGGAGTTCTCTTCGGCTGCGGCGGCGGTGGCGACAGCGGTGACAGCGCTGACGAAAAGCGTCTCCAGCAGGAGGAGATCGCGCGGGCCGAGCGCAAAGCGCGGCTGGACGAGCGCCAGCGTCAGGCGACGCGAGAGCTCAAGCGAGAGGTCGCGCGGTTGAAGCGCGCCAACCGCAGGAAGCGCTCGGCGTCTCCGGCGACGGGCTCGGCGCCGGAGACGCCCGCCGCGCCAAGTGGCACGCGGTCCTGCGGCGGTGGGGTGTACGTCGGTCCCAACACGTCATGCCCGTTCGCTCAGAACGTGAGGGATGCCTACGCCGGAAGTGGTGGAGGCAATGTGACCGCGTTTAGCCCGGCCACGAATCGGAGCATCGCGATGTATTGCAGCGGCGGCAGCCCGCACGTTTGCAGCGGCGGAAACAACGCCTCCGTTTACTTTCCTTAGCGTATGTCATGCCAGGGATCGTGGTCGTGGTGTTGGAGGGAACCTGCACACCCGCCGAGCGGATCTTGATCGAGCGCGGCGAGGGAGATGTGCACCTCGAGGCCGACGTGCGCGAAGAGCGCGAGCGGCTCTAGAAGTACTCGTTGTTATCGATGATTTCGAGATAGCGCAGAGCCTGGTACCGCTGACGGTGTCCAGGAAGCAGACTCCACGCCCAAAGCCACAACGCCGCCCGCTCGTCATCCGAGAGGTCGTACACCGAGTCGTTGATGAAGTCCTCCGCATCCTCCATCGGGCGACCAGCTTCCATCACCGTCTGGACTCTGCGTTGAAGCTCGAGAAATGTACCCATGGTGTCTTGATAGAGGATTGGCCTGCGCCCATCCAAGCCTGAACTCGCACCCTGGGTCTGTTTGCGCGGCATGATCCTCCGAGCGGCCGATAGGTCCCGGCAACCTTGCTTTCTCGCGACCCAGGAGCGAGGATTGCGCAGACCATGGCTCGCCGGATCCCCCTCATGGTGCTCGTCCTCCTGATGCTGCTGCCGGCGGCCGCTCGCGCATCCATTCCGCAGGGCGGCGCATGGGACATCACCATTTCAGGCGATGTCAATGGAATCTCCTTCGTACGCGGCGGCGTGCTCGTACTCGATGGTACCGTCACGCCGGTGTCGACCAACGGCGTAAACCCGGTCGATCTGTGCATCAAGTCGGGTAGCCCGTTCGTTGCTCCCGAAACCGGCGCGATCTGGATGTACACCACCGGCTACTGCGTGAACCCGAACGGTGCCCTGCAGGACATGGCCTTCGTGTCAGTCGATGCGGCGGCGGGCGTGGTCCGTGTCCGGCCCGACCCGGCCATCAGCGCGACCGGGATCAATGGCTTCAACCAGAACAGCGGCCTGCTCGCCAACGTCTACCAGATCTTCGACGGTAACGAGACCGTGCAGTTCGTGGGCAACGGCGCGACAGTGCAGGGCTCGCTGGACCTGCTCGGGACCGGAGCGATCTACCACTCGGAGCAGCGCTACACGGCAACCTTCAGCGGCGCCGCACGCGAATTCACGCCTGCCAAGCAACAGAGCGGCCCCGGGTTCACCATCCCGCCCGTCGGGTGCAAGGTGCCGAGGACGCGGGGATATCGCCTGTCGCGCGCGAAGCGCAAGCTGCGCGCCGCCGGTTGCAAGTACCGCATCCGGGGCAAGGGACGGCGGGTCAGGTCCACCGTGCCGAGAGCAGGACGACGCACCAGCGGCACCGTGGTGGTGAGGACGAGAAGCAGGAGCCGTTAGGTAACGCGCGGAGCTCTACGTCCCGCTCAGTGGTGGCCGTGCGAATGTATCCGGGGAAGCTGGAACGCGTGTATTGCGACCGGTAGGTACAGGAGCTTCCACGATGTGCCTTCCCGGACCAACGTGACGGAGCTGGTGTACGACGGGCGCTCGGATGTGACCTGGGCTGTCGCCCGGTCGCCGATGACGACCACGTGGCTGACCTGTATTGCTCGCAGCGGCACGCTTCTGCGGGCTACCTTCCGGACGTTGGCCTCGCAGCCCGCCGCAGGTGGCACGGCGAGCAGCGCGGCAAAACCCTTCCGTGCCTGCCCGGTCAGGTCGCGGCACGCGGTCTCCCCGTCACCGCCCGCTGTTGCCCGGAAGTACTGCTGGACGGTGTCCCGGACGCGTTCGCGATCCGAGCCGCTGTCGGGTCCACCGCATCCTGCGATCGCGACGATCACAGCGATCATGGGAAGCGCCGTCTTCTTCATGCGCTTCCCACTTCGCGGTGCTTCAGTTCATCGCGGCGTCAGGCGCACTGGCCGAGCTCGCGATGCCAGCCCGTGTTGCGACTCGCGATCCGGAGGGTGTTGTCCCTGCACGTGAGGCGGCCTCCGCCGACGTTCCCGTCGATGATCTTCTGAACCGGGCCGGTGTTCCCCGAAACGAGCATGTCACCCTTCTTGATGGTGTTGCCGCGGATCACGAACTCGATGTCCGTGAAGTTCCGCACGACCTTGATGTCGCCACGCTTGACCACGTTGCCGCGGCAGCCGTCTGCCAGCGGGTCCCCAACGAGGATGTCCGTACCGGGGTGCTGACCCAGCGCGGTCCCGTTCGGTCCGCTCCGCCGGACCTCGATGTTGCCCCTGCGGACAGTGTTGCCACAGATCTGGACAACCTCCTTGGTCCGCTCGGGCTCGATGTCCTCGAGCACCGTGCTGTTGAAGACGAAGAACTGAACGGTCCTGACCGCCTCGATGCTTGCTGCGCGGGAGCCGGCCTCGACGAAGATGGTCTGCGCCTCTAGCCCCTCGATGTCGCCGCGCACCGCGGTGTTGGTCGCCTGGAAGTAGGAGCCCTTGAGCGCCCTCACGTCACCCGCGACCTTCGAGTTGACAAGCGTGCAGGCCGCGCCGCGCGGGACGACCACGTCGCCATAGGCCTTGCCCTTGAAGACACCGTTGCACCTGAACTCGGCGCGCGCCGCTGCGGGCGACGCAATCGCCAGTAGTGCCGTCACGCAGACGGCCACGAGGCCAAGAAACTTCATTAATTCCCTCCCTGGGTTCCACCGTCAGCCGTTTCCCTACGGCCATTACGAGTCTAGTTGAGCTTTCTCGCTTGGGCTACTGCTTCTGGGAGGGCTGGAATTCCCGGTACCGGGACGCCCGCGAAAGCCCGGCTTCCGCACTCCCTCACCTTCTCGCGCAGGAGGTCTGCGGGCGACTCATATGTGGCGGCCGTGCGGGAATTGCCTGGACTGGGACAGTTTCTCGGTTCGCCGCGAGCGGAGGCGGATCTGGCGCCTGCCGGTTGCGGTTTGACGGCATTCGCCAGCGGGCAGGCGGCAAGTGCCAAAGGAAGTGCGTAAGCGCTCCTGATACGTCCTGATGCGGGAGGCCCCGGCAAGGTAGGGTCCTCTCGACTTCGTGAACCCCGACAGGAGCAAGGAGGTGTTGTCCATGTCTGGGCTCCTTAAAAGCCACAAGACAATCTTGGTCGTCATGGCCGTGCTGCTGACGTTCGCCCTTACGGCGAGCAGTGGCTTCGGCTGGGGTACGAGCGACCAGAACAGCAGCAAGGAGAAGGCCGGCGAGCACGCCGGCAGCAAGGGGAACGACAAGGGAGACGAGGACGAGTCCAAGAGCCACGGCAGGGACGACGAGGGCAAGAGCCACGGGCAGGACAAGGGCGACAAGGATCACGGCAAGGACGACGAGGGCAAAAGCCACGGGCAGGACAAGGGCGACAAGGATCACGGCAAGGACGACGAGGCCAAGGCAAATGACCAGGAAAAGGGTCATGGCGACAAGGACCATGGCGACACGGGTGTCAAGGACCATGGCGACAAGGGTCATGGCAGCAAGGATCACGGTGAGAAGGATCACGGTGAGAAAGGCCACGGTGAGAAAGGCCACGGTGGGAAGGACCACGGTGAGAAAGACCACGGTGGAAAGGACCATGGCGGCAAAGATCACGGCGGCAAGCCTGGCCCCGGTCCTGGACCCGGCGGACCTGGCGCACCAGGAGCACCCGGAGCACCAGGCGCTCCCGGAGCCCCAGGCGCTCCCGGAGCCCCAGGCGCACCCGGAGCACCCGGAGCACCAGGCGGTGCTGCAGGCCCGGTGACGGTCAACAACAACGTCGTCAACACACAGACACAGACTCAGACCCAGGCCAACACCCAGACCCAGGCCAACACCCAGACGCAGAACAACCAGGGTCAGGTGAAAGGGCTGGTCGAGAGCGAGTCCGGCGTCCAGGGAAACCAGGGCGAAAAGGGCGGTGGCGGCGGCGGAGGCGGACGCGAGTTCGCCCAGACCGACACCGGCGAGCAATCGTCGGGGTCCACCGCGCGCGGCAGCCAGCCGGCTGAGCTCGCGAGCACAGGCGTCAACACAGGAGCGCTCGCATTGGTTGGAGCACTCTGTGTCGCGGCATCGCTGCTGCTGTTCAGGCGCAGGCGTACCGCGTAGACAGGCAGGCGATGGGACGTGGGGGATCGCCGCCCTCCACGTCCCGCCGCCGCGCAGGGGGTAAAAAGGAGAAGCCGTTGGATGCGCTGACCAAGGCAACGTTGCTCTCGACGGAGGCACCGTTCGCCCGGGGCTTGCTCATGTCCGACGCAATTCCGGAGCAGCGTTCGGGTGTGTCGGCACGCAGCGCGACACTGGAGGGGCTGCGAACCGCCGCCGCGGTGGTGCTGCTCGTCACCGGAGTGCTGCTGTTGGCGGAGGCGATCGTCACGCTCGCCTGGCAGGAGCCCATCAGCGCGTGGTCGACGGCACGGGAGCAGGACGAGCTGAGCGCCGAGCTGCGCGAGGCGGAGTCCGCCGCGCTGGCCGCACCCGCCGCTTTTTCGGTGAAGCGCAGTCCGGTGAGCACTCCATCCGCGGCGTTCGCGGAGCGCCATCGACGCAGCACCGACAACGGAGACCCGCTGGGCAGGCTCCGGATTCCCAGTCTTGGCGTGAAGTTCGTCTTCGTGGAAGGCGCGAACCCGGACCAGCTCGAGAAGGGCCCGGGCCACTATGCCGGTACGGCGCTGCCCGGTGAGCACGGAACGGTCGGTGTGGCAGGTCATCGCACTACTTATCTCGCTCCGTTCCGGAACATCGACGCCCTGCGCAAGGGCGACTCGATAGTCCTCCAGATGCCGTACGGGCGCTTCCGCTACGAGGTCGAGGGGTCCATCGTCGTGTCTCCCGGCAACACCCGGGCGCTGCGCCCGATCAAGCACGACCGGCTCGTTCTGACCACGTGCACGCCGCTCTTCAGCGCAGCGCAGCGACTCGTCGTGACCGCCCGGCTCGAGTCGTCAAAGTTGCGGGCTGGACTCAGCGGCGGGCGCCGCGACTCCCGAAGACCGCTACTACGGTGACGCCTCCGCGGGCTCTGAACGGAGGCCGCATGATCGCTCCGATGCCGACCTCGTGCCAGCCTGGGTTGAGGATCTGATGCCTGTGACCGGGGCTGGCCATCCAGGCGGACACCACCTGCGCCGGTGACGGGCGCGGCGGGAGCCCGTAGAAGATGTTCTCGCCCGCAGCGAACCGGCGCGAGTAGCCGGTCCGCCCGACGCGGTCGACTACCGTGCGGCCCCCGAACGACACGTGGCCGAAGTAGTTCCTGCGGACCATGTCGCGTGCGTGCTTGACGGCCGCGCGCTGCAGGCTTCGGCTGCCCCGCAGCGGCCGCAGACCGTGCGCGCGCCGGTGGCGGTTCTGAACGCACACGACCGCGCGGGCGAACCGCAGTGGCCCCTGGTGCGGCTCGTGCGCTTCGCAACCAGCGCCGGATGCGCGCGCGACGGCATGCGCCTCGACTGGCGGCGAAAAGCGCATGAGGAGCGCAGATGCAACCAGGACGGCGACGAAAAAGCAGCGAAGAACGCCGCTTGTGCGATCTCGAGCAAGCACGAGAGCCATCGGCAATCCGGGGGCTGGCCTTGCCCGGCCCCTCGTCCAAGCGAGGATGGCCGGGGGGGCAACCGATCAAACTAGAGGTTGGTCCGGAGGGAGCCGAATATGCCGCGACCAGGCGCATTTTCCGGGAAACAGGCGGCCGGCGAACGACCGCGGCCCCTGCTTGGCTCTAGCTCACTTCGCGGCGAGGATCCGGTCGTGGCGCTCAGCGCACCAGTCGTAGATCTCGCGGTCGGCTTGGTACCACCGGGTGATGTTCGCCAGACCCACGTCGGAGAGCTCGGTCTCGTCTTCGGGCAACGCTGTGTGCAGGCGTGCGTCGGGCGGGACCTGCGCCAGGTCGAGCGGTACTCCGATCCGCTCGGCGAGAGCCCGCAGGTCTTGCTCGAGTCGCTCCTGGAGCAGGATGAACGCGATGTCCTCGCGATGCTGTTCGAGGCACTCGATTCCCTTCAGGTGCCACCGCAAGCCTTTCCTGACGTGGTTGATCGACAGCATCGACAGCTCTGCGAAGCCCTTCAGGTTGGGGTCGTCGGCTGACAGCGCCTCCGCCAATTTGTTGGGAGTCTCGAAGTGCGTAAATGCCACTGTCTCGCGCTCGGTCCAGGCCCTGTCGTAGGTCGGCCGACCCTCTCGAAGCCTGCTGTTGAATCCTGAGACGAAGAGGGCCTCGGGCCGGCGCACCGAGAAGATCACCGGCATCTCGGGGCGGGCCTCGACCGTCTGCGGCAGCGACACGTTGTGCCGCAGGATCCGGAACTTCGACCTGTGCTCCAACGGCAGCGAACGCAGCACCGCCGAGATCAGGGTGCCGCCCGTCTTGCCGATGTGGATGTACTGGTACTGCATCGCGCTCTGCGCGAAACACTAGCTACGCCAAATCACGTGGGCGCGACAACGTCCCGCCGGCGCATGAAGAGCACGATCGCTCCGACGCACAGCAGGACGGCGACGCCGGCCAGCCAGATGCCCGGCGACAGACCGCCGCCGCCATCCCTGCTCCCGGTCTGACCCGACGTGGCAGCGCTGACTCGGAACGTCTTTGCATCCACTATCGCCAGCAGGTGACCGCGAGGGTCGAGGACGCTGAGCTCGCGACCGTCACTGCTCACATCGAGGCCGAGGCCCATCAGGTCCTTGCGCCCTGCGAGCGCATCGAGGTCGATGCACGCGGCCGTGAGGGCGCGCGCGTTCAGAGCGTGCACGAAGGGATGCTTTCCGGCGCCGTCGTAGAGCGTGTAGGCCCACTGGCCGTCCGGGCTCGCCGCACGCGTGATCGGGTACCCGCGCATCTGCTCGCCGGGTTCGCGAGGATCGACGATCGGATCGGGGAGCAGACGAGCCGTGCGGGTGTCGTAGGCGCGCACTTCGTAGCGGGTGGGATCGCGGCGCGATGTGTACTTGATCAGGTAGACGAGCCCTCCATCGGGCGAAATCGCGTCGTAGCTGAAGTCGCCGCGCAACCGGACGATCGCGCGGGTCCGCAGCCGGCGCGCGTCGATCACGGCGAATGTCGTTCGTGCACGGGGAAAGCCGGCGCGCGGCCGGATCAGGACGAGCGTCCCGCCGTCGGCCGACAGGCCGTCCGCGGTTCCGTCGAGCGCGACCACCGGCACCGCGTATCGACCGTGCAGCAGCAGGGAGCGGCGCAGCTCTCCGCCGTTGCGGCGGATCGAGAGCGCAAGCGTGTTCTGCGCCGCCGGCAACGCCAGGTATCGAACGTCTCCGGCGCGGCTTTCGACTCCGCCGGGACCTGCGCTGGCGTTGCCGACCGGCAGGCCGTCGGCCGCGGCGGTGTGAGGGGCGCAGATGCCCGCGATCGTCAGTACCGACAGACACACTCCCATGAACCGGCTCACGTGCTCACCCCTCTTGATCGGCTTACCGCTCCTGATACGAAGGCACGCGGCCCAGAGGTCCCGGGACCTCTGACGTGCGCCTGTCCGTAGTACTGGTGTGGCGATCGTCGGTGCGCAACGATGACGGCACTGCTCGCGCTATCCGCGCCGGCGCGCCCCGGCTCGGAGAAGATCGCCTGTATCGACGGCGAACGTGCGAACAGAGACAGTGGGCAGAACGAGCTCCAATGGATCCGCGCGGCCCAGTCGGGGTCGAGCGAAGCCGCCGAGGCCCTGTTCCGGCGCCACTGGCGCCCTGCCTACCGCGCGGCCTACCTGGTGGTCCGCGACGCCCACGCCGCGGAGGACATCGTGCAGGAGGCATTCCTCGCGGCGTTGCGCGCGCTCGATCGCTTCGATCGACGCAGGCCGTTCGGTCCGTGGCTGCATCGCATCGTCGTCAACCGCGCGATCGACTGGTCGCGGGCGCGCGCGTTGCGGCGCGAGGTGGGAGGGTCTCCCGCGCCCGACCGCGCGGGCCCGGTATCAGTGGACGACAGGTACTCGGAAGACGTCGCGTCTGCGCTCGCCGCGCTACCGCCCGAGCAACGCGCGGTCGTCGTGCTTCGATACGTGCTGGGTTACACGCCCGGTGAGATCGCCAAGCTTCTCGACGCTCCACGCGGCACCGTGAACTCACGCCTGCGGCGCGGCCTCGACCGTCTCGCCGACGAATTGGGAGAGCAGGAGCGTTGACCGAGGATCGAGTGCGCGAACTGCTGCCCGACCAGCGTGCGCCCGACGAGGCCGCGGCGCAGGAGCGCGCTTGGCGTGTGGTGGGCGCGGCGTTCGCCGATCGCGAGCCGGCACGGCGCGCCGCGCGGCCGCGGCGGCTGGTCGTGGCTGTGACCGCCGTGCTCGCACTGCTGGTCGCCGGGCTGACGCCGCCCGGGCAGGCGGTGGCGGATTGGCTGCGGGATGCCGTACGGCCGGGTCGCGAGCATGCGCGCGAAGCGCTCGTGTGGCTGCCCGCGCGCGGTCGGTTGCTTGTGACGTCGCAGCGCGGCCCGTGGATCGTGGAACGCGATGGCTCGAAGCGACTGCTCGGGGCCTTCGAAGATGCTGCCTGGTCACCGCGGGGCCTGTTCGTGGTGGTCACGCGTGGTCACGAGGTGATCGCGCTCGAGCCCGGTGGCCGACCACGCTGGTCGCTCGCGCGGCCGGGCCGGGTGCGCGCTGCTCGCTGGTCCCCCGACGGCTTTCGCATCGCCTACCAGGCCGGAGACGCGCTGCGAATCGTGGCCGGCGACGGCACCGGCGATCGGCCGCTTGCGACCGCGGTTGCCGCAGCACCTTCCGCGTGGTGGCCGGGACCGGCGCACCGTCTCGCCTACGCGGACACGCGCGGTCGTGTGTCGATGATCGACGGCGACTCGGGCAGGCTCCTGTGGCGCTCGGCGCCCGCCGGTGTCGTCACCCAGCTCGCCTGGTCATCGGACGGGGGACGGCTGCTCGTGGTGGGGCCGCGCGCGCTGCGTCAGTTCGATGCGAGTGGCCGCCTCAACGACGTCCTGGACATGCCTGCGGGAACGCGCGCCGAGACCGCGGCGTTCAGGCCGGTCACCCATGAGTTCGCCCTCGTCTCCCACATGGCGGCGGGCGACCGCAGCCGCCTCGAGGTTGTCGAGATGAGCGGCGGAAATGTGCGGCGTCAGTCCCTGCTCGCCGGCGCGGGACGCTTCGGGGGCGTCGCGTGGGCGCCGGACGGGGAGTGGCTGCTCGCCGGCTGGGAGGCCGCCGATCAGTGGGTGTTCATCCGCACCGGAAACGGGGAGCGACCCACGATCGAGCGCCTGCGCGCGGTGGGGAACATCTCCCGCCAGTTCGATCCCGGCGGGCGCGGCACCCCGCAGTTCCCCGGGCTCGGGGAGTGGTGCTGTGCGCCGGTGGGGCGGCCGAAGTGATCGAGGCGCACGGTCAGCTGCCTTACCCCCGAGCGACGCCTTTCGAGCGGTTCTGGCACTATGGCGTCTCGGTTACAGCAGGGGGGTAAGACCAGGCGCGATTGATCGGATCCGCGCCGCGACAACGGCCACTCACATTAGGGTGGCCTTCGTCGTTCCGGGACAATCGACGCATGACGGAAGGGCAATGAGGCACGGAGGGGCAAGGAAGGCCGGCGGTGTCGCAGCCGTGGCGCTGTTGTGCCTGTCCGGATCGGTCACGGCAGCGGACGGCGCCCACGTGAGCTGCGGTGCCACGATCGTGGCAGACACGACGCTCGACGCCGACCTGCAATGCACAGACCAGGGCGTGAGCGTCGGCGCGAGCGGTGTCACGTTCGATCTGGGTGGCCACACCATCGAAGGGGCCGGGCGGGGGATCGGGGTCGGTAAGGGCCCCGGCGTGTCGGGGGTAACGGTCAAGAACGGCGCGGTCGGCCGGTTCCAGTACGCGCTCGCGCTCAATTCCGGTGCGGATCACGTCGTGCGGGATGTGCGCGCGTACGGCAGTCACGACGGGATTCTGCTGCACGGGGTCACCGGCACCTTGCTGGAGCGGGTCGACGCCACGGGCAACAACGGCTCCGGGATCCACACGCCGAGCTCGCGCGACATCACCATCCGCCGCAGCCATATTCACGACAACGCGGCCGGCGTCGGCGGCGTGGGCCTGCAGGGAAGCGCGATCGTCCGGAACGTGATCGCGCACAACACGTACTACGGAATCCGCTTCGTGTCAGTGCAGGGCAACACCTTCGAACGGAACGTGGTGTCCGGGAACGGCGAGTTCGGCATCGCGCTGGAAGACGGCTCCATGGACAACCGCGTGGTCCGGAACCGCGTCTCGACCACTATCGGCGACGGCATCTTCCTGGCCGAGGACTCCGGCGCAAATGTCCTCCGTCGCAACCGTTCCAAGCGCAACACCGGCGACGGCATCGCCGTGCTGGGGCCGGGTGCGACGTTGATCCGCAACTCCGCGGCGCGAAACGGCGCGCTCGGGATCAACGTGCCCGTGGGGGCTGCGCTGGCCCGGCGCAACGAGGCGTGGCGCAACGGCGACCCACGCCAGTGCTTGGGCGTTCAATGCCTGCCTCGAGCGAGCCTATAATCGGGACGCTTCTGGCGGGCGAAGTGTTGTGGTGGCACAGGAGCCTTCCAAGCTCTTAGGGCGGGTTCGATTCCCGTCGCCCGCTCTTGCAGAAGGCGGCCGTGTGCGTGATCGGCGGGGGGGTGGTGGGGACGAGTGTCGCCCTCGCCGCGGCTCGGCGTGGGGCCGCCGTCGTGCTACTGGAGGCCGAACCGGCCCTGGGGCTCGCCGCAAGCGGCACCAACTCGGGCATCCTGCACACCGGCTTCGACTCGCATCCGGGCGAGCTCGAGACACGCCTGATCCTGCGTTCGGCGCAGCTCCGCGAACCGGTGCTGCAGGCGCTCGGCATTCCCGTGCTGCGCGTTGGCGCTGCCCTGGAGCCGCGCGACGACAACGAGCGCGATGCGGTCGCACGGCTCGCGGCCAGCGCGCGCACGAACGGTGTCGAGGTCGAGTTGGGAGCGAACGGCGCGCTGTTCGTGCCGGGCGAATCGGTGACCGATCCCGTCGCGTACACGACGGCGCTGGCCGGCGCAGCGAGGAACGCGGGGGCGCGCATCGAGTGCGGCGCGCGCGTCACCGGCATCGAGAGCCACGCTGACTCGCTTGCGCTCACCGGCGATGGTGGGAGGGAGCTGGCGCGGGCCGGAGTCGTCGTCAACTGCGCGGGCCTGTTCGCCGACGAGGTTGCGCGCGCGGCGGGCGACGATCACTTCTCCATATATCCGCGCAAGGGCGAGTTCTTCGTGTTCGATCCGCCGGACCCCGCGCTGCTCGCGCGCATCCGCCTGCCGGTGCCGAGCGCCGGCACGAAAGGTGTGCTTGTGTTCCCCACCGTGGACGGAAAGCTCGTGGCCGGGCCGACTGCGCACGACCAGGACGACAAGCACGATTGGAGCGTGCGCGCGGAAGCGCGGGATGAGGTGCTGGGCAAGGCGCGGGTGCTGGTGCCCGAGCTGGCCGGCGCCGGGCCGATCGCCGCATACGCGGGGCTGCGCCCCGCCGGCGTGGGGGTGAACTACCTGATCGAGCGCTCCCCGGTGCAACCGCGGATGGTGAACGTGGCGGCGATCCGCTCCACTGGCCTGTCGGCGTCACTCGGCATCGCCGAGCACGTGATGGGTCTGCTCGAGCAGGAGGGGGTAGCGCTGGGAGCCGAGGCGCCATTGGTTGCAGGCCCGCGTCCCGATTCACCTGAGCCGTGGTGGGCGCGGTCCGCGGCTCACTGGTCGAGCGCGCGATGAGCGGCCCGCTCCTGCTCGGCCTCGATGTCGGCACGACCGGGGTGAAGGCGGTGCTCGTCGATGCCGAGCTGCGCGCACTCGCGTCCGCCTCCCGCCGTATTCCGACGCAGCACCCGCATCCGGGTTGGGTGGAACAGAAGGGAGAGGACATCCTGGGCGCGGCCGTCGAGTCGGTGGCCGAGGTCCTCGCGGATGCAGACGGCGAGATTGTCGGCTGCGGGCTCGATCACCAGGGAGAGTCGGTGATCGCCTGGGACGCAGAGACCGGGGAGCCGCTGTCACCGAACGTCGTGTGGCAGGACAAGCGCTCGACCGCGGTCCTCGAACGGCTGACCGCCGCCGGGCACGAAGAGGAGATCACGCGCCGCAGCGGGCTCCCGATCGATCCCTACTTCTCCGCGGCGAAGCTGACCTGGATGCTGGAGGAGCTGGACGCGGTGAAGGCCGCCCGCGAAGCCGGCACGCTGCGACTCGGGACGCTTGACGCATTCCTGTGCGACCGGCTCGGAGCGGAGTTCGCCACCGATCCCACCACGGCGTCGCGCATGCAGCTTTCCGCACCGGGCGCCGACGACTTCGATCCCTGGCTGTGCGAGGTGTTCGGCGTGCCGCGCGACTCGCTGCCGCGAATCGAGGACACGGTCGGCGAGCTCGGAACGCTGCGCCATCCCGGCTGGAGCCGGGAGCTGCCGCTGCGCGCACGGCTGGTCGACCAGCAAGCCGCACTCGCGGGCACGGGATGTGTCGTCCCGGGCATGGTGAAGGCGACGTACGGCACGGGCGTGTTCGTGTTCGCGCACGCCGGCACGACGGTGCCGGAGGGCGGCGGCCTGCTGCCGACGGTCGCGTGGCGGATCGCAGGCGTGACGGAGTACGCGCTCGACGGCGGGGTGTTCGCGGCCGGAGCGCTGCTCGAGTGGATGTCACGAGAGCTGGGGCTCGCCGAGAGCCCCGAGGCGCTCGCCGCGCTCGCGCGCGGAGTGGACGACTCGGGCGGGGTGCGCGTCTTGCCGGCGATCGCCGGCATCGGTGCTCCCTGGTGGCGGCCCGAGGCGCGCGGCGTGATCGCCGGGCTGACGGCGGCCAGCGGCAAGCCGCAGGTCGCGCGTGCCGCGCTGGAGGGAATCGCTTGGCGGGTCGCGGACGTGTTCGAGGCCGTCGCCGAGCGCGTCGACGTGCAGACGCTGCGCGTGGACGGCGGGCTCACCAACGACCCGTTGCTCGTGTCGCTGCAGGCCGACGCGATCGGCGTGCCGGTGGAGCAGGTGACGGCGGACGCGACCAGCCTCGGCGCAGCCCTGCTCGCGGGGCTCGGCGCGGGGGTGTTCGACTCGCTTCCCCAGGCCGCCGCGCTGGTGCCGATCGCAAAGCGGGTCACGCCGGAGCGCGACGCCGCCTGGCGATCCGCGGCGCATGCGGAGTGGAAGGAGTTCGTGCAGCGCGCCGCCGACCTCTAGGCGGAGCTATCCTCCCTGGGGCACCGGGGCGTAGCGCAGTCTGGTAGCGCACTCGGCTGGGGGCCGAGCGGTCGCTGGTTCGAATCCAGTCGCCCCGACTTGGAGAACAGCACTGCAAGACCGCGCAGAACCGCGCACTAGAGCCGTTTTCTAGGGGATGCTAGGACGCCATGGCCCTCCCGGAGATCATCGCTGGCATGGACGCGCTCCGTCGGGACAACCCCTGGCCGGAGCTGCCCGCAGGTGTCGAGCCGTTCTACCTGTCCCTCGACGGAGGGGGCCGGCACCTCGTCATCAACCTGATCCGCGAGCACGGCGTCACCCTGATGCTGGAGATCGGCTGCTTTTTCTGCGGCTCCGCCCGCCAGTGGCTCGACTCGTCGCCCGACCTCGAGGTCATCGGGGTCGACCCGTGGGACTTCAACTTTTCGACCTACGTCCGCCAGAAGGCCGAGGAGGGCCACCCAAGCTTCGCCGCGCTGGAGGACCCCTTCGCGCTGGCGGACACGATCCAGCGGTACGGCAACTACTGCCTCGCCCTCAACAACATCCGCGACGAGCGGGATCGGTTCATCCCCGTCCGCCAGCGCTCGCCCGAAGCCCTGCACTACCTGCAGCGGCGAGGGATCCAGCCCCAGCTCATCTACATCGACGCGCTCAAGAGCGACGAAGACCTCTGGGTGGCCCACGACCTCTTCCCCCGCTCGATCCTGTGCGGCGACGACTGGAACTGGCCGGACGAGAACGGGCGGTTCCGCATGCGCGAGCACGTGGAGCACTTCGCCGACGAGAAGAGCTTCACCATCGAGGCCGTGGGACAGACCTGGATCCTCCACACCGGGCGCCCGCCGCCCCCGAGACGACCGCCGCCGTGGGACGCGGCCGCCGCCCGCGCTCTCGTGAAGGAGATCGACAGCACGGCGAGGGCCCTCCTACGCGTGGTGGCCACCGCGGCCACCGCCGAGGCGTCCATCACCTTCGACGAGGCCGATCGCCAGCTCGGCCGCGGGGCCGAGGAACTCATGCTCGCCACCCGGCGCATCAACGAGGCGAGCGCGGGCGCCGACCGTCCCGTGGCGCTCGGCCTCGGCGGGTCGGGCAGCGACATCGGCTCCCGGCCCTACGTCCTCGCCGAGGGCCTCGCCCCGCTCCTGGCGCCCCACCTCTGATCGAAATGCTGTGCGTTCGCGCGCGCGTGTGGCGCGTGCCCGCTACGGGGACTGCGGCAGCTTCTTCGAGCCGCGCCTGGCCGCCGGTGCGGAAGGCGGCGGCACGACTGGCCCGATGTCGCCGTCCGGCGCCTCGTCCAGGTCGACGATCACCGGCGCGTGATCGCTCGGCCCGGTGCCCTTGCGGGCCTGCCGGTCTACCCATGCCGCCCGCACACGGCCGGCGACCGGCCCGCTGGCCAGCACCAGATCGATCCTCATCCCGAGGTCCTGATGGAACATTCCCGCGCGGTAGTCCCAGTA
>JBBRDT010000072.1:0-17567 GCA_038203635.1 Solirubrobacterales bacterium | reverse complement strand
GAGCTGGTCGGGGAGATCAGCAGGCGGGTCGTGGAGTACCAGCGCGCCAGCGGGCGCAGAGGGCGGGCCTATGGCTCCCTGGTGCTGCGCGCGCTGAAGCAGGCCGTCTACTCCGACACCAACATCGGCCACGGGGGGCTCGCCAGCAGCGCCTACTGCCATTTCACGTCTCCGATCCGCCGCTACCCGGACCTGGTGGTCCACCGCGCGCTGCTCTCCACGCTCGGCGCCGCGGACACACCCGGGGACAACCTCGGCGAGATCGCCGCGCACTGCAGCGCGATCGAGCGGGAGGCGGCCACCCTCGAGCGCGACGCCGACGACATCTGCCTCGCGTTCCTGCTCGAGGGCACGCTGGCGAAGGTGGGCTGGGAACACGACTTCGAGGGCGAGGTGACGGGAACGATCGAGAGCGGCGCCTTTGTCAGCTTCGACCGCGGCGACGGCGGGGCCCCGTCCGAGGGCTACCTTCCGGTGCGGCGCATGCGCGGCGACTACTACGACCTGAACGAGGAACGCACGGCGCTGATCGGCCGCCACTCCGGGCGCAGGCTGCGGCTCGGGGACCCGCTCACGGTGGGGGTGCGCTCCATCGACGCGCCCCGGGGCCGCGTCGATCTCGACCTGCCGGGCGACGCCGGCGGATGAGCAAGAAGCGCGGCGGCGGCCCGGACCGCGGGGGCGACATTGCGACCAATCGCCAGGCGCGGTTCCGCTACGAGCTGCTGGAGACGTGGGAGACGGGGATCGCGCTGCAAGGCTCCGAGGTCAAGTCCGTGCGCGACGGCAAGGTGACGCTGAAGGACTCCTACGGACTCGTGCGCGACGGTGAGGTGTGGCTGCACAACATGCACATCGCGCCCTACCAGCCAGCGGCGCGCGCGGGTCACGACCCGGAGCGGCCGCGCAAGCTGCTGATGCACAAGCGCGAGATCGAGCGCTTGATCGGCAAGACCCACGAGAAGGGTCTCACGCTGGTCCCGACCCGCATGTACTTCTCGGGGCCCCGGGCGAAGGTGGAGCTGGCACTCGCGCGCGGCAAGGAACAGCGCGACAAGCGCGAAGTGATTCGCGAGCGCGAGCAGCGTCGCGAGATGGAGCGGGAGCTGAAGCAGCGCCGGTAGCCGTCCGGGCGGCTTGGACGAATGTCCTAGCAGCGTCGAGTCGCAGCGCACCGCTCTCCTCGCGCTGACGATAGGTCCCTGGATGAGGAGGCATGGACGAACTCTGGCGATCGCGGCTGCGGCCGTGCTGTTCGTGGGCATCCTCGCGTTGCGGCTGTTCGTCGACGATCCCGAGCAGACGCTGGGCCTCACATATGCCCTGCCGATTGCCATGATCGCCGTCTGCATGGGCCGCACCGCCGGGCTGACGGCCGCCGTGATCGGAGTCGTTCTGTGGGTGACCCAGCGTTCGGTCCAGGGCGCAGACCTCGAGGTCGGGCGGGTGGTGTCCCACGTCGTGACCTACGGGCTGCTGGGCGGCCTCGTCGGTCACTTCGTGGAGGGCGGAAAGCGTGCGCGGCGCCAACTCGAGGATGCAGAGGGCGGTTACCGCGATCTGCTCGAGCGCGTGCCGGCGATCGTCTACACGGCGGAGTACGGCGCCGAGGGGCGGTGGTCCTACGTGAGCCCGAAGATCGAGTCCATCCTTGGATATTCGGACGAGGAATGGATCGCGAACCCCAATATCTGGTACGAGCGCCTGCACCCGAACGACCGCGGACAGGCCCTGGTCGCCGAGGAGCGGAGCAAGGCGACGGGCGAGCCACTCGACTCCGAGTACCGGATGATCGCCCGGGACGGGCGAACGCTGTGGTTCAGGGATCAGGCCACGGTGGTGCTCGATCAGCACGGGCGCCCAGCGGTGCTGCAGGGCGTGATGCTCGACATCACGTCGCGCAAGCGCGCGGAGGACGAGCTCGAGCTGCGCTACGCCGTCCAGACCAAACTTGCGGAGGCCGCCTCGCTGAACGAGGGGCTCCACGGCGTGCTGAAGACCGTCGCGGCGCCGTTCGGCTGGAAGGTGGCCGCCTTCTGGACCGTCGACGAGCACGAGAACGAGCTGCGCCTGACCGACATGTGGCACGCGGAGGACATCGACGGAGATCTGTTCGAGAGCGCGAGCCGCGCAGTCCGGCTCTCGCGCGACGAGGGGCTGCCGGGCCGGGCGTGGGGGCGTGGCGAGCCCGTCTGGGTTACAGACGTCCTGACCGAGTCGAACTTCCCGCGGCGGCTGGCCGCCGAGGCATGCGGGCTGCGCAGCGCCATCGCCTATCCGGCGATCGGAGGAGGCCGGACGCAGGGCGTGATCGAGTTCTTCGCATGCGAGCCGCGCGACCCCGATCCAGAGCTGCTGTCGCACCTTCCTTCGGTGACCGCGCTGCTGGCTGACTTCGTCGTCACGCGTGCCGCGATCGAGGAGCACAGAGGCCGCTTCCAGGCGGTGCTCGACAATGCTCCGGCGCTGGTATACGCGAAGGACTCGCATGGCCGCTATCTGTTCGTGAACCGTCGCTTCGAGGCTGTGGTCGCGATGTCGTGCGACACGATCGTCGGCAAGACGGACAGCGAACTGGGACTGGTCGGTGTGACCGCGTCGGGCGAGAACGACGCGCATGTGTTCAAGACCCAGCAGCAGCTGGAGACTGAGGAGGAGGTGATCCTGCCGGACGGGCCGCACACGTTCCTGTCCGCCAAGTTCCCCCTCAGCGATGCCGTCGGATCCGTCTATGCGGTCTGCTGCATCTCGACCGATGTGACCGAGCTGAAGCGGGTCCAGTACGAGCTCGTCGAACGCGCCGAGCTCGAGCGGGCCAACCGGGCGAAGAGCGCCTTCCTCTCGCGGGTCAGCCACGAGCTGCGCACGCCGCTCAACGCGATCCTGGGCTTCGGCCAGGTGCTCGAGGTCGACTCGCTGACCGACCGCCAGCAAAACAGCGTGCAGCAGATCATGAAGGGCGGGCGCCACCTGCTCGAGCTCGTGAACGATCTGCTCGAGCTCTCCGCGATCGAATCAGGCGAGCTGCGGATCTCACTTGCACCGGTCGACATCGCGCAGGCCGTCAATGACATCGTGCTGATGGTCGAGCCGCTGGCCGCCGAGCGCTCCGTCACGATCTCACACCAGATCGACTCCGTCACGCCGATGGCACTCGCGGACGAGCAACGCGTCAAGCAGGTGCTCCTCAACCTGATCTCGAACGCGATCAAGTACAACCGCGAGAGCGGTCGTGTCGAAGTCGCCGTGCACCCGACGGCGAGTGGCCGGATCGCGGTGCGCATCACCGACACCGGTCACGGAATCGACGCCGACGACCTCGAACGTCTCTTCAGCCCCTTCGAACGGCTGGGCGCCGAGGCGACCGGGGTCGAGGGCACCGGCCTGGGGCTCGCACTCTCCAGGTTGATGGTGGAGGCGATGCACGGGTCCCTGGACGTGACAAGCGTACGCGACGAGGGCAGCACCTTCACGGTCGAGGTGCCCGCCGCGCCGGCAATCGGTGACGGCAGCGATCGCCACGGGTCACGCGGAGATAAAGCCCTGGCACCGGTGAGTCGATGAAACTCGGGTCTGCCATGGACAAGGAGAAGCTCAAGCACGCGCGCATCCTGATCGTCGACGATCAGGCGGCGAACATCGAGCTGCTGAAGCGCATGCTCGAGCATGACGGCTACACCTCTGTCGAGAGCACGATGGAGTCGGCGAACGTGGTGCCGATGTGCGCGCAGCAGCCGCCGGACCTGCTGATCCTCGACCTCCACATGCCCGATCCGGACGGGTTCGAGGTGCTCGCCCAGCTGAAGCCGTGGTTCGAGGGACGATGGTTCCCGGTCCTCGTGGTCACGGCCGACGTCACGGTCGAGGCCAAGCAGCGCGCACTGTCGGGCGGCGCCCGGGACTTCCTGACCAAGCCCTTCGACATGGTGGAGGTGCTGCTGCGGATCAAGAACCTGCTGGAGGTCCGCTTCCTGCAGCTCGAGGCACGCAAGCAGAACCTCGTGCTCGAGCAGCTCGTCTACGACCGCACGCACGATCTAGACGAGGCACGCGTGGAGGCCCTCAGCCGGCTGGCGCTGGCGGCGGAGTACCGCGACGACACGACCGGCGAGCACACGCAGCGCGTCGGGCGCACGTCGGCCGCGATCGCGCGCATCCTGGGCCTGCGGCCGGAGCAGGTCTCGCTGATCAGGCACGCCGCTCCGCTGCACGATCTCGGAAAGATCGGCATGCGCGACGGCATCCTGCTGAAGCGGGGCCGCCTCACCGACGTCGAGCGGGATGAGATGAAGACGCACGTGTCGATCGGGCGCTCGATCCTGTCCGGCAGCCGCTCCCCGTTGCTGAAGATGGCGGAGGAGATCGCCTGGACCCATCACGAACGCTGGGACGGCAAGGGATACCTGAGCGGGTTGACCGGCGACGAGATCCCGCTGTCGGGACGCATCGTCGCGGTTGCGGACGTGTTCGACGCGCTCACGCACACCCGGCCGTACAAGGAGGCCTGGCCCGTCGACGATGCCGTCGCCCAGATCGTCTCCGAGAGCGGGGCGCACTTCGACCCGCTGGTGGTGGATGCCTTCCGATCGCTCGACAAGACCGACCTGCTGAAGCCCGTCGGCCGCCCCGAGCCGGTCGCGCCGGCCCCCGCCCGCGCACTGAGCGGCGTCAGCTAGCGGTCCTTCCCGGGACGTTCGCCAGTGAACGGCGTGGCTCCGGGGCCGCCAGGCAAGGATCTCGCGCTTCGCGCTCGCACGGCGCCTGGCGGCGCCTGGAGCCCGCGTACTGGTTAGTACGCGGGTGACCGAGGACGCCGCATGGCGGTTCCGGAGGCCGCCGTTTGCGGCGAGACGTTCCGGGAAGGGCCGCTCAGCTAGACGTCGCCGAAGTCGCGATCGAGGTGCGTCTCGGTCATGCCGAACGCGAGCAGCGCGACGATCGCGATGTACACGGCCGCCACGAGCAGCCGGTCGCGCGTCGAGACCTCGTAGTACCTGCGCGCCTCCGGAGACTTGCGCTCCCTCCAGCGCTTCCAGGTCTCGAGCGCGCCGAATACCACGATCAGGATCAGGATCGGGTTCGGGAACGCGATCGTGACTCCGATCAGCAAGGCGAAGCCGACGAACCACATGACCGGCGAGAGCGCCGCCATCGCGCGGCCGCCGTCGAGCGGCACGACGGGGAGCATGTTGAAGAGGTTGAGGAAGAACCCGGTGAAGGCGAGCGCCCTGAAGAGGTCGTTGCCGGTCGCGTCCGCCACCGGGATCAGGGCGGCAGAGCCGAGCCCGCCGAGCACCGGGCCGGCGAGGCCGACGCGGGCCTCGGCGAGCGCGTTGTGCCCGAGCGACTTGGCCCAGATCACGGCGCCGAAGAACGGGATGAACATCGGGGCCGACGCCTTGATGCCCTCGCGCCGCAGCTGCACCACGTGGCCCATCTCGTGCACGAAGATCAGCAGCACGAATCCGAGCGCGAACTTCCATCCCCAGATCAGCGAGTAGGCCGCGACCGACACGAGCATCGAGGCCGAGGTCGTGAAGAGCTTGATCTTCGGAAGCAGGAGGAGGAGAACCTTCAGCTTCGCGCCGAACTTGGCGGCCAGGAGTGCGATCCCCCCGAGCGGGGCGAACAGCCTGCGCCAGTCGATGCGCCGTCCGGAGCCAGGGTGGATCGGGCCGTCCGGGACGGGGTGCTCGGCGGGCTGCTGGTAGCCGGATGCCTCCATGAATCGAGCTTAGCTGTAGCGTCCACCAGCGATGAAAGTCCTGACTGCGCTGGAAGGCGACCGCATCGCCGGGTTGCTCGAGCGTGACGAGTTCTTCTGGCTCGACCTGATGTCCCCTTCCGCGGACGACCTGCAGCGATTGCGGGACATGATGCACCTGCACCCGATCGCGGTCGAGGCGCTTGCGGAGTCCCATCAGCGTCCGCGGCTGGACTCGTACGAGGGCTACGTCGTGCTGATCTTCTACGGCGTCGGCGGGGAGGGCCGGAAGGCGCTCGAGCCGATCGAGGTCCACCTGCTCATCAGCGGCTCGTACATCGTCACGGTGCACGGCGAGTCGTGCGAGCAGCTGGACCGCCTGCGCGAACACTTCGCGCGCGGGGTGGAGGCGGGTGAGGCCTTCGTCGTCTACAAGGTTCTCGACGCACTCGCGGACAGCTTCTTCCCGGCTCTGGCTGCAGTCGACGAGGAGATCGACGAGGTCGAGGACTCAATCGTGAGCCATGCCGACGAACGCCAGCTCCAGCGGATCTTCGAGCTGAAACGGGAGCTGGTGAAGCTGCGGCGGATCGCAACCCCGCAGCGTGACCTGCTCGCGCGCACGATCGACGAGATCAACGAGCTGCCCGGCTTCGAGGACGACACGCGCAACTACTTCCGGGCGGTCTACGACCACATGATCCGGGTGTCGGACCTGATCGACTCCTACCGCGACCTGCTCACCAGTGCGCTCGACGTCTACCTGTCGACCGTGTCGAACCGCCTCAACTCGGTGATGGAGCGCCTCACGATCGTGGCCACGATCTTCCTGCCGCTGAGTGTCCTGACCGGCTTCTTCGGCATGAACTTCGGCTGGATGGTGGACCACATCGATTCGTTCGCGGCATTCCTGATCTGGGGAGTGGGAGGGGTCATCGTGGTTGTCGCGCTGCTGCTCACGATCTTCTGGCGGGCCGGATATCTGGGACGCGGCCCCACCCAGGCTAAGATCTGAGAGACATACCCCATGGGGACGACAGGCTTCGACGTGGTCGATCCGTGGAGGAAGTTGCAAGCCGAGGTCCCCGGTTGGCCTCGTAAAACCACCGGGAAAACCATACGTGCGGACTCTCACGAGTACGCCCTCGCTGCCTAGTTAAAACCTAGGCTGAGGAGTCGGTCCTCCCTCGGCCCGTGGGGAGGGTTACTGGCTTCAGAAACGGGCTCGCCCAAGGCGGTCTGCCCTTGCCGCCATGGGGACATCAAGGGGGCTGGTCTCCGGGACGTGCCCGTCGGCGCGGACGCCGGGAGACGAGATTCAAGCGCCGACTAAGCTTGTAGATGCTTCCTACCTCGCGACCGCGGACGTGGGTTCGATTCCCACCGTCTCCACTGCAACGGTTTCCACCGAGGGCCCCGGAAAACGGGGCCCTCGGTGCTTGACGGAAACCGCACCGAAGCGCTCATGCCTGAGCGAACCGATGCTCCTCCACCATGCGCTCGTCGGGATCGACGACTCCCAGGCTCTTCACGATCTTGAGCTTGCTGTTGCGCACCTGGCCGATGTACATGTTCATCCGAAGGTGATGCTGACCGGGCACCATCTCCGCCGGCCCACCGGGGCCGACGGCGATCTTCGCGTGGTCCAGCGCCCTGACGACGTCTTCCTGGTCGAGCGAGCCTGCCTCTCTCAAGGCGGCCTCCCAGAGCCTCAGACCTCGGTACATCCCGGAGCACGCGCTCCCGCCGGTGAACATGGCACTGCCCGGGTAGAGCTTGTTGTACCGGTCGAGCAGCTCCTTGCTGAACGGGTCGCCGGCGTCCTGGTAGTAGTCGAGGCAGCCGTACAGGCCCTCGACCTGCTCGGCCGGCACGAGGCCCAGGCAGTTCTCGTCGAAGTACGTGCAGACGAGGTGCCCGCCACGCTTGGTGAAGCCGGCGTCGTACAGCTGCTGCATGAACGGCGTGAGCCCGGGGGGAACGATTGTGTTGAAGACCACCTCAGCGCCGCTGGACATGATCTTGTCGACGGTCTCGGCGTAGTCGGTGTGGTCGAGGGGGTGGTAATCCTCTTCGACGATCTCTCCACCGTTGGCGGTTACGACCTGGCGGACCTTCTCGTTCAGGACGCGCGGCCAGATGTAGTCGGCTGACGGCAGGGCGAACTTCTTCGCGCCCGTCTGTTGCATCAGCCAGGGGATGAGGGGGTCGACCTGCTGCGCCGGAACCGGACCGGTGCAGAAGATGAGCGGGTCGGACTCCTGCCCCTCGTACTGCTCGGGGTAGATGTAGAGCGTCTTGCCGTCCACGACGGCTGGGCCCTTGATGGCCTGTCGCGTCGAGCTGTAGATGCCACCGAAGATCACGTCGACCTGATCCTGCTGGACGAGCTTGGTGGCGCAGGCCTCCGCGGCAGCGTCGGTCGTCTCACTGTCGGTGAGGTACAGCTCGATCTGCTGGCCCAGCAGGCCGCCGCCCGCGTTGATTTCATCGATCACCATCCTGGCGACGTTGGCGTCCGCGATGCCCATGAAGTCCAAGGGACCCGTCTGATCGGCGATCACTCCCACCTTGATGGGTCGCCCAAGTGCTGCTGTTGTTGCTTCCATGACATTTCCTCCGATCTCGAGACGCGCTAGGCGTCGTACCGGCCGCCGAGCTCCGCCGCCTGGGGCGGACCTTTGTGCCCTGCTTCTTTCATGATCGGCGGGACCTCGGGGTCCGAGACGAAGCTCTGCCAACCCTCCGCATCCCAGTCGAACAGCACCCAGACGCGGTCGTCCTGATTGGGATCGCGAAAGACCTGCGCACCCTTCGACCCGTGCTCCCTTCGCTTCTCAGCCCCCTTGGTCGAGAAGATGCTCAGGAAGCGGTCGAAATCCTCGATTGTCGTCGTTGCCAGGATCACCTTTTTCCTCCTCTGTGGTTCTCGGCACCGCCACTCGACGCCGATCAGTGAGGCCAGTATCGGCCCCGGCAGTCCGGGCGGCATCGGGCGAATGCCCTATGCGGCGCGAACGAGGTCGTGCTCGAAGGCCCAGAGCGTCGCCGCGGCCCGGCTGCGGACGCCGGCCTTCTGGTAGACGTGCTGGACGTGGTGCCCGACGGTCTTGGCCGAGATGCCGAGATCCGCGGCGATCTCCTGGTTGGACGCGCCGCGCATGAGCACGAGGAGCACTTCGAGCTCGCGCTCGGTCAGCCCCGCGGGCATCTCACGAGGTCGCTGCCGCACCCGGTGGCCGGCGGCAGCAAGCACCGCGTCGACAGCCTCTGGGTCGAGCCGGCCTTCATCGGCCTCACGCATCAACTCGGCCTCTGCCGCCGGTGCATCGAGCGCCGGCCTGTACGGCCGCGGCTCGCGCATGGCCGCGTAGCAGTCGGCGGCGGCGAGGATGCGGGCGGCTTGATCGAGCGCCGGCCCGCGGGTGCCGCGGTGGTAGCCGGACCCGTCGAGCCGCTCGTGGTGTGAGCCGGCCAGGAGCCCGATCGGAGCGAGCGCCGGTGACTGGGCGAAGGCCCGCTCGGTGAAGTGCGGGTGCAGCCGCACGCGCTCCCACTCCCCGAACCCGAGGGGTCCCGCCTTCTCCCAGATCGCATTCGACACGCCGACCCGGCCGAGGTCGTGCGCGAGCGCGGCGCGCCGCAGGAGGGTGACGGAGTCGGCCGGGAGGCCCATGCGCCAGGCGGCGGCCTCGGCCAGCTCGGCAACACCCGTCGAGTGTTCGCGCAGCCACGGCGATTTGAGACCGGTGATCGCGGCGATGGCCGCGAACGCGGCGTCGATCCGGTCGCCCGCGATGAATATCGGTGGAGACGGCTCGCTCTCGAGCGCGTGCTCCCACATCCGCGTCTCGTCCAGCTCGGCGAGGATGTCGTCGAAGTTCCGCAAGGCAAGCTCGGCGAGCCGAGGCTCGTACGCGGCGCCCGCTCGGCGCTCGACGACAGCGCGTGCCTCGTCTGCGCCCGCGGCGGAGAGGAAGAGGGAGACGTCTCTCGCCACGTGCAGGAGACGCATCGGCAGCGGGATCGCGTCGCCGGCGGCGTCTGGGAATCCCCGCCCGTCCCAGCGTGCGAAGACGTACTCGAGCGCCGTCTGGATGTCCGAGCCGAGGCCGAGCCACCCGGCGAACCGCTGCGCCACCTCGCACATCATCGCGAACGCTTCACGCGCCCTCGGGCCGGCGTTGGCGATGGCCTCCTCGATCAGCCTGGCGCGAACCTCCGGGCTGCGGCCGACCCCGATGTTGGCTTTGTAGAACGCAAGGATTTCCGCGGGGTTGGTCGGATCGACGAGGTAGAAGGCGGCTCTATGCGCGATGTCGTCGCCGTACAGCTGCGTCGCCTCGTGCCCGTTCGACGTGCACCCGGAGGCGTGGAGGAGCGCAACGTAGTAGGTGTCCGCGAGCTCCTGAGCGCTTGCTCCGGCGAGCTCGCCGAGGCGGACCGCGAGCACGGCGGTGCGCAACGCGTGCTCGAGCGGCTGCCCGGTGCCGAGGTCGGTAGCGAGTGAGAGGGCACCAACCACCTCGGCGGCACGGATCGGCCGCTCACCTGAGGGCAGCCCCGCTGCGACCGCTCCGGGATTCTCCGACACGTCGACACCCTAAACGTTCCATAATCGTCCCATCAACTCCACTCAATTTCTGCAACGCACAGCGTGGGCTGTGGGAAGGACGTGACAGATGGAAACGCTGCTTGTGTTTCACGAGGTAGACGACGTCGACCACTGGCTTGCTTCTCCGAAGCGAGAGGAACTCTTCGGGCCGCTGGGAATTACGGCGCGTACCTTTCGAGACCCCGCGGGGTCGAACCGGGTCGGGCTGATCGCGGAGGTCCCCAGCATCGCGGCCTGGCAGGAGGCACTCCAGACCCCGGCGGCGGCGGAGGCGATGAAGTACGACGGCGTTCGCCCCGACACGATCCTGGGCCTCGTCGAGGGGTAGCGCAGCGGGGGACAAATTTCTGGTCGTTGATCTCTTTGCTCCCTTATAGGGGAGCAAATCGAACATCGGACTAGGATCGCCGCGTGAAAGAGGCCTCCTTCGACACGTCGCGCCTGCCTGTCGAGGCGGCCACATTCGTGGCCTGCCTCGCCACGATCCTGGAGCTGGAGCCGCAGGACATCCCGCAGCCCTCACCCGAGGAGGATCCCGCCAGGGGCTGGACCATCCTGAGGTGGCTCGGCGGGCTCGCGCTCGGGCTCGTGCCCGTGGTCGACCCCGCGAACTTTGCGTGGGCCGGCCCGTGGATCGCGCGCGTCCGGGCCGAGGGCGCGGCTCCGCGCGCCGTCGTGATGTACGGCATCCCGTCCGGTGTTGCCTGGGACCCGTCCGGGGTGACGGGGTCCGGTGATTGGGCGATCGAGGACGGCTTCGTGGTCGCACCGCTCGATGTCGCGCTCGCGCCGCCACCCCGTACAGCCGCCCCGGTGGCGTCTGGAACCGTGGAGGCGATCTTCATCGCCGCGGGAGCGGGCGTTCCCACCCAGGCGGTCGACTCGGCGCGCGCGCTCGCGGGCCACGGCCTCGAGGGCGACCGGCACGTCACCGGCGACGGCACCTTTCCCTCCGGCGTGCCCGGCAGCGCCCTCACCCTGATCGAGGCCGAGGTGTGCGAGTCGCTCACACCCACCCTCGGGCCAGACGAGCATCGCCGCAACGTCGTCACCCGCGGAATCGAGCTGAACGGCCTGGTTGGACACGAGTTCACCGTCGGGCGCACCCGCTGTCGCGGGATGCGGCTCTGCGAGCCGTGCATCGTGATCGAGCGTTACGCGTCGCGCAAGATCCTGCGGCCGCTGGTGCACAGGGGCGGCCTGCGCGCGGACATCCTCGAGGATGGAACGATCTCTGTCGGGGATTCCGTCGCCGTCGCGCACTGATGCCTCGCTACGCCGCCTTCCTGCGCGGGATCAACGTCGGGGGCCGGAAGGCCACCGGCGACCAGCTGCGCGCATCCTTCGAGGAGTTGGGGCTCGAGGACGTCGCCACGTTTCGCGCCAGCGGCAACGTCGTGTTCAGGACTGCGCGTAACGTCGACGCCGCACAGATCGAGCAAGGCTTGAAGAAGTCGCTCGGTTACGAGGTGGCGACGTTCGTGCGCACGGCGGCCGAGATCAAAG
Source organism: Solirubrobacterales bacterium (assembly GCA_038203635.1). Taxonomy (GTDB): domain Bacteria; phylum Actinomycetota; class Thermoleophilia; order Solirubrobacterales; family JBBDJG01; genus DASRIA01. The sequence continues at coordinate 5,742 of JBBRDT010000072.1, read as the reverse complement.
CGATCGCCAAGCACGACCCCTTCGACGCGAAACGCGTGAAGGCCTCGAAGGGAAAGCTCCAGGTCGCGCTGCTCCCCACCAAGCCGACGGCCCAGGCGCGCAAGAAGATGCTGGGCCTCCAGAGCGAGGACGATCTGTTCGCCATCCGCGGGCGCGAGCTGTACTGGCTACCCAGCGGCGGCCTGATGCAGTCCGCGGTGGGCATGGCCGGGATCACCGCCGTGCTCGGCTCCAACACGGTGCGCACCATGGGGACGATCGAGCAGATCGCAGCGAAGCACTTCGCGGGCTAGGGCCAGCGCGGCTGCCCGGCCGCGAGCCGGTCAAGCTCCTGCCAATCATCACGCGGTGGAGAGAAGACGTCGATCACGACTGCTCCGTCCGGCCCCGCATGACCACGGTGCACGACGTTCGGTGCGATGCACCACGTCTCACCGGGGGCGAGCGTGCGCTCCTCGTCACCGATCCGCAGCGTGAGGGCTCCGCGCAACACGATCCCGAGCTGCTCGTTGTCGTGGCTGTGCTCCGCGACGGCCGCGCCGGGCTCGAGCTCGACCACGGCCAGGGCGACGCGTTCGCCGGACACCGCACGGGCCAGGATCCCGTCGAAGAGCCGGTGTGGCCGGATCGCGGCGAGCTCGTCGAACGCGCTCACGTCTGACCGCCCGGCGCCGCGCCCATCTGCTGCAGGGCGCCGAGCAGGTTCACCGTGTTCCAGTGCTCGACGATCCGGCCGTCCTGCACGCGCACGATGTCGATCACCTCGATGGTGACGCGGCGGCCGGTCGGCGGCACGCCCAGGAACTCCCCGTCATGTGTCCCCGTGAACGTCTTGCGCGTCGCCACCTTGTCGCCTTCCGCGATCTGGTCGTGGATCACAGCATCGTGATCCGAGAAGCCGGCGCGGATCATCGAGAAGATCGCTTTGGCGCCGTCGAGCCCGGGAGGGAGCCCCGGTAGGGCGGAATGGTCGACCAGGTCGCCGGCGATGTAATCGCCGGTCGCCTCGATGTTGTCGTCGTTCTGAACCTCCCTCACAAAGGCCTGGACCACCGCCTTGGGATCGTCGGGCATGGCTCCTCCTTCTCGGTGCGTGAGCAGAATCGAGGGCACTCTAGACTCCTGCGGGATGAGCAAAGGAGCGCTACCACCCGGCCCGCCGCTCCCGCGGTTCCTCCAGACGATGGCGTTCGTGTTCGCGCCGGCGCCGTTCCTCGACGCGTGCCGTCGCCGCTACGGCGACGTCGTCACGATGGGCACGCTGTTCGACTCCAAGTTCGTGATGGTCTTCGACCCGGAGATCGTCAAGCAGGTGTTCCGCGGGCCGCACGAGCAGCTGCGCGCCGGCGAGGCGAACGCTCCCCTCGGCCCGGTGCTGGGACCGCGGTCGGTCCTGCTGCTCGACGGCGGCGAGCATCTGCGCCAGCGGCGGTTGATGCTGCCGGCGTTCCACGGCGAGCGCATGCGCGAATACGAGCAGGTGATGACGGCCGCGGCAGACCGCACGATCGACTCCTGGCCCGTCGGTGAGTCGTTCACGCTGCTCCCCGCGATGCGGTCGCTGACGCTCGACGTGATCATGCACGCCGTCTTCGGCGTTGAGGAGGGACCGCAGCAGGAGGAGCTAAAGCGCCGCGTCCGCACGATGCTGGACCCGGTCGGCAACAGAGCGGCGATTCTCATGATGATGCTGTCCGGCGGGCGGCTCGGCGTCACGGGGCGCATCCAGCGCTTCGAGCGCCAGCGCCGCGCTGTCGACGAGATGATCTACGCCGAGATCGCGCGACGCCGCGGCGCCGACGACCTCGAGGAGCGCACGGACGTGCTCTCGATGCTGCTGCTGGCTCGCGACGAGGACGGGGAGGCGATGACCGACGCCGAGCTGCGCGACGAGCTCGTCACGCTGGTGGTTGCCGGACACGAGACCACCGCCACGGGCCTCGCATGGGCGTTCGAGGAGCTGCTGCGCGCCCCGCAGGTGCTCGCGCGCACGCAGGCCGCGGTGGCCGCGGGCGACACGGGGTACCTCGACGCCGTCGTGAAGGAGACCCTGCGCCGGCGCACGGTCGTGCCTGGCGTCGGGCGCGTGGTGCGGGGCGAGCCGTTCCATCTGAACGGGTACACGATCCCGCCGGGGATCGAGATCAACCCCTCGATCGCCGCCATCCATCGTCGCGCCGACCGCTACCCCGACCCGACCGAGTTCCGCCCGGAGCGCTTCACCGGGCCGGACGCCCCCGATACCTACACGTGGATCCCGTTCGGAGGAGGTACGCGACGCTGCCTGGGCGCCAGCTTTGCGACGTTCGAGATGCGGGTCGTGATCGCGCGCGTGCTCGAGCGCGCGAGCCTCGCCTCGGCGGGACCGCCGGAGAAGGGCGTGCGCAAGGGCGTCACGATCGTGCCGCGGCAGGGCGTGCGCGTGAGGCAGACGCGGGCGCCGCAGCCGGCGTCAGCTGCCGCTCTCGCAGAGGTCTCGTAGGGCCTCCGCGCGCGTGACCGGCGTGCGCCCCCAGTGCGCGTGTTCGGCATAGTCGACCAGGCGTCCGAAGTACGACTCGATCGACGGCACCGCGATGCCGTCCGGCTCGAGCCGGCGGCGCGCGTTCGCGTTCCCGTAGGAGACGTCCATCGCGAAGTAAGGGAAGAACACGCGAGTGCGCTGCAGCCCGCGGCGCCGGCGCCTGCTGGTTCCCGCGAGCACGGGGTACACGACGTTCTTGAACAGGCTCGGCGGAATCACCACGGGCTCGCGCTGGCCCACGTGCTGCGCCGACAGCTCGATCAGGCGCCCGACGCTCGTGGCCTCCGCGCCCGCCACCAGGTGGTAGGTGCCCGAGCCCTCGAGCGGGTCGCTCGAGAGCTTGAACACGGCATCGGCGACGTAGTCGACCGGCACCACGTCGACCGGCGCCGAGCGGCGCGCCGGCAGCGCCGGCAGCGTGCCGCGCACGAACGCCTTCAGCGGCGTGTACAGGACGTTGAACGACGCCGTCCAGCCCGTGGTGCGCTCGCCCACCACGATGCTGGGCCGGAAGATCTGGATCGGCAGCTTGCCGGCGTACGCACGCACCAGCCGCTCCGCCTCGAACTTCGACTGCTCGTAGGGATTGCGGAAGCCCTGGCCGACGTCGAGCTGGTCCTCCGTGAACTCGCCACGGTGCGTGCCGGCCACGTAGGCGGTCGAAATGTGCGCGTAACGGCGGATGCCGCCACGACGCCGGCACAGCTCGGCCAGCTCGAGCACGCGTCGCGTGCCCTGCACGTTGATCTCGCGTGAGCGGTCCAGCGGCAGCGTGAAGGAGACCGAGGCGGCCGAGTGCACGATGTCGCTGACATGCTCCGCGATCTGCTCGCGCTCGGGGTCGGAGAGGCCGAGGTGCGGTCGCTCGATGTCGGCGGGCACCGCGTGGAGCCGGTCGGCAAACGCGTCCCCCCGCCCGCACATGCACTGCACGGCGCTGCGCAGCCGTGCGTCGGCTTCCGCGCGGTCGCGGGCGCGCACCGCTGCGTAGACGATCCGGTCCGTGCGCTCGAGGTAGCGCGCGAGGATCTCCATGCCGAGAAAGCCGGTCGCACCGGTCAGGAAGACTGCGCCTTCGGAGGTCGCTGCGTGGGGCGAGAGGGTGGGGGGCATGCGCTCCTCCTCCAAGGAAGGGGAAGATGAAAAACAGCATTTCACTCCCCGGCGGGGGATGCGTCAACCGACAACCTGTCCAATCCGGAAAATGGGGGATAGCCTTCGACCATGGCGAACGAAGATGCCCGAGCCTCCCGGATGTACCGCGCCGCGAAGCTGGTGCGCGAGCTGCTGCCCGGGGACCACGAGCTGGGCGACCCCCTTTCGACGGCCGGGGACAAGCCGTCGCACCTGCTCGCCCGGCGCGTGGCCGAGACCACGCCTACGCGGCCGCTCGTCCGGGAGCTCGGCCTCGGCGCGCTGCAGCTGTGGCAGGCACTGTCCGAGGCTCAGGGCCGCGGGCGGGGCGACGCGGAGGTCGCGATCCTGTTCACCGATCTCGTCGACTTCTCCGACTGGGCGCTCGAGGTCGGTGACGAGGCCGCGCTCGAGCTGCTGCGCAAGGTAGGCATCGAGGAGGAGGCGGCGATCTGCGGGCGTGAAGGGGAGGTCGTAAAACGCATGGGCGACGGGTTGATGGCGGTGTTCAAGGACCCGGCGTCGGCGGTCGCGGCCGCACACGAGGCGTGTTACCGCGTCGGCGCGCTCGAGGTGCGCGGGTACCGCCCCCGGATGCGCGCGGGAGTGCACGTCGGTCGCCCGCGCAGGCTGGGCGGCGACTACCTCGGCGTCGACGTGAACATCGCGGCGCGCGTCGCTGCCGCCGCTTCCGCCGACGAGGTCCTGGTGTCGGGCCCCGCCTGCGAGCGGCTCGACGAGGATGCCTTCGAGCTGCGCCGCCGGCGGCGGTTCAAGGCCAAGGGCGCGCCGAAGGAGATGGAGGTCTACTCCGTCGAGCGGCCGATGAAGCCGGCCAGCGGCTGACCGCTACGAGACGCCGGGCTTGTCGACCATCAGCAGGACGGCCAGCACCAGCAGCACACCGGTGATCGATCCGACGATGCCCTCCCGCATCGCCCCGCGCTGATACTCCTGCGAGAGCGTGACCTCGCCGTCGCCGGCCTCGGCGAGCTCGCGTTCGACCATCGGGCCGAGTCGCCTGTCCGCGGGGATGAAGTAGAAGAGGTTCAGCGCGCCGATCACGATCACGATCGCAAACGTGGCGCTGAGCCAGAAGTCGCCGAGCTCCCAGTTGCCCTCGGACACCTGGTAGAAGCCGCTCGCGACCACGATCACAAGCGCGGGCAACGCGAAGAACTGGTTGAGCGTGAGCTGCAGCCGGTGCACGTACGGCAGGTGGCGCGGATTGAGCCGCATCGCGACGGAGAACATCACCGACTCCGCGAATGTGGCGCCGAAGCCGACCATCACCGCGGTGATGTGGATGAACAGCGCGGTCTCGTATGAGGTGATCGCGAGCGGCACGGCCGCGAGCGTAGCGGATCGGACTACGAATCGATCAGGCGCCGCTCGATCGCCCAGCGCGACAGCTCGTGGCGGCTCGACAGCTGCAGCTTGCGCAGCACCGCCGACACGTGCGCCTCGACGGTCTTGGCCGAGATCGTCAGGCGCAGCGCGATCTCCTTGTACATGTATCCGCGCGCGATCAGCTGCAGCACCTCGCGTTCGCGCGGCGTGAGCTGGTCCAGCTCGGCATCGTCCGCAGCCCCTGCATTTCCCTCCGCCGGCGCCGGGCCCGCGAAGGCGTCGAGCACGAATCCCGCCAGCCGCGGGGAGAAGACGGCGTCGCCGTCGTGGACGCGCTGCACCGCGTCGGCAAGCTCGGGGCCCGAGATCGACTTCGTCACGTAGCCGCGGGCTCCCGCCCTGATCACCGCGATCACGTCCTGGGCGGCGTCCGAGACCGACAGCGCCAGGAAGCGCACGCCCGGCTGGCCGCCCGCGACGCGGCGGATCACCTCGACGCCGCCCCCGTCCGGCATGTGCACGTCGAGCAGGACGACGTCGGGGTCCACGGCCGCGATCGTCTCGACGGCTGCGTCCACGGTCGCTGCGTCGCCGGCGATGTCGACGAGGTCCTCCAGTTCGGTGCGGACGCCGGCGCGAAACAGCTGATGGTCGTCGACGATGACGACTCGCGGGCCGCTCACGAACCCGCGTCGAGCACCAACTCGACCTCCGTGCCCCCGCCGGGCTGGGTG
>JBBRDT010000071.1:0-18549 GCA_038203635.1 Solirubrobacterales bacterium | reverse complement strand
CACGTCCTGCTGAAGCCCGGCAAGCTGACCGAGGAAGAGTTCGAGCTGATGAAGACCCACGTGCCCGCGGGCGCCGAGATGCTCGCCCACAGCCGCTCACCGCTGCTGCAGATCGCCGAGCGCATCGCGCTCACCCACCACGAGTGGTGGGACGGCAGCGGGTATCCGTCCGGGTTGCGCGGCGACGATATTCCCCTGCCCGGGCGCATCGTGGCGATCGCGGACGTCTTCGACGCGCTCACCCACGACCGTCCTTACAAGCGAGCCCTCCCGCTCGAGTTGGCTGTCGCGGAGATCGACTCCCTGCGCGGCCGGCAGTTCGACCCGTGCGTGGTGGACGCGTTCGACGCGCTCGACCACGAGCAGCTGCTCGACCCGGCCCAGTTCCCGCTCGCCGCGGTGGCTTCCGGAAGCGCGGCCTAGTTAGCTAGGCGCTCTGGCGCAGGCGCCCGGCGAGCAGCGTCGCGAACGCCGTCGAGGCGCGCGACTCACGCAGCACCCCGATCAGCTGCACGACGCACTGCGGGTCGAACTCGCGGCCGGCGCCGGCACGCAGCTCGCGCACGGCGGCCCACGGCTTGAGTGCGCTGCGCCAGGGCCGGTCCGAGGTCATCGCGTCGTAGGCGTCGCACACGAGGATGATGCGGCTCGTGAGGGGGATGTCCTCTCCCTTGATGCCCTGCGGATAGCCCGACCCGTCCCAGTGCTCGTGCTCCGAGAGCACGATCCTGGCGACATTGCCGAGTCCCGGGACGCGTTCCAGCATCTCGGCTCCGCGCAACGGGTACTGCTTCATGATCTCCCACTCGTCGTCGTTCAGCGGAGCGCTCTTCAGCAACACGGAGTCGGGTACGCCGACCTTGCCCACGTCGTGCAGGCGCGCGGCGAACGCCAGCTCGGCGAGCGACGACTCGTCCAGCTCGAACCGCTTGCCGAGCTTGCCCGCGAGCTCCATCACGTTCTGGGAGTGCTGCCATGTGTAGTGGTCGCGCATGTCGATCGCCTCGGTCAGCGCCTCGACTCCGGAGCCGACTGCCAGCTCCAGGTGCTTGCGCATCTCTGCCTGCTCGAGCGCCACCGAGCCGAGGTCTGCCAGGCGCCGCAGCGAGTCCAGCTCGTTGTGCCCGAAGGCACGCAGGGGATCGGTCGTGCCGACCGAGATCGCGCCGCGCACCTCGCCGCCGTACCTGATCGGCGCTGAACCGCCGCCACGTGTCTGGGCGTGGCCGGGTTCGGAGTTCTCGGGAAAGTCGTGGTAGTCGGAAACGATCACAGGCTCGCCCGAGACCATCACCTGGCCGACGATGCCCTCATCGATGCCGAGCCGCTTGCCGATCAGCTCGCTTCGCACGCCGTGACCGGCGACGACGATGGACAGCCTGGGGTCCCGGCGGTCACGGACGCACACCGTCGCCCGCTCCACGTGCAAGATGTTGCAGGCCTGTTCGGCGACACGGCCCAGGATCGACGCGGTCTCTCCGCCGCGGCTGACGATCCACGCGGCGTCGGCGAGGCCGCTGGTGCGCCGGGCGAGCTCGGCAATCTGCTCGCGCGACTCGAGCAGCCGCCGCGTGCCGATCAGCACCACGCTCGCCGAGAAGGCGAGGATCACGGCGATCAGCCAGTCGGGCCAGAGCTGGGCGTCCATCGGACGCCGGTACCAGATGTCGTCGAGGCGCACAGAGGCCGCGGCCAGCAAAGCGACCAGGAAGATGCCGAGCTTGTGGTCTCTCGCATTCGACATGCCGACAAAGGGAGATCTCTCTCCTGCCGGTCACATCGACCCGGAGCCCGGCTTGCTTGAGCCATGGCGGCCTGCGCCCAGCAATCGGGCAGTTACTCGCCCGAGGCCGCCGGCAGTGCCTGTTCGAGGCCTTCCTCCGGCGCGGATGCCTGACCCACGGGGGCGAACCAGGCCGAGCCGGAGAGCGCACGATCGAAACGTGACCACGTCTCGCCGTCCTGCAGGCCCTTTTCCAGCCGGTCGAACGAACCGAGCTTTCCGCCCAGGTTGTCCATCGCATGCACGACGGTGGCCTCGCGGGTGCAGGGCGTGACCGGACTGCCGTTCTCGAGCAGCCCGTGGTGCGAAAGGACGATGTGCAACACCGCCCGCGCGAGGTCCGGCGGAAAGTCGGCGATGCGCTCGATCTGCGTGCGCACGATGTAGTAGCCGAGCGGGATCTCGCCGAGCAGCTTGCCGTCGTCGGTCAGGTCGATCGCGAACGGATCGCTCGCATACGCCTCGATCTTGCCGATGTCGTGGATCAGCGCCCCGGTCACCGCCACGTCACGGTCGATGCCGGCGAAAGAGCTCGACACCACGCTCACCGCGTTACCCACCGACAGCGAGTGCTCGAGCAGCCCGTGCAGGTAGGCCTGGTGGTAGAACTTCGCCGCCGGAGCCCGGCGGAACCGCTGCCACACGGCTGCGCCATCCCCGAACAGCGCGTCCAGCAGCTGTACGAGGTACGGGTTGCGGACGGTGTCGATCAGCCGGCGCAGATCGGCCTCCATCTGCTCGGCGCTCGCGGAGGGCGCGTCCATCAGGTCCGCGAGGCGGTAGTCGCCTTCCTTCGTCGGCGTCGCGGAATGCAGGACGAGCTGGGCGCCGTAGCGCTCTGACACCTCGAACCGGCCCCGCACGCGGATCACACTGCCGGGCTCGGCCAGCTCGTGCATGTCGCGGGCGCCGTCCCACGCGACCGCATCGAGCGCGCCGGTGCAATCGCACACCTTCAGCCGCAGATAATCCTTTCCGTCGCGCTTTCGCGCGAGCACCCGCTCCTTCACGAGCAGGACCGTGTCCACATCCTGAGCCTCGCGCAGGTCGCGCACGAAGAGGGACTTCGCGGCCGGCAGGTCGGCAGCGTCGAAAAGACGGTTGTCACTCATCGGATTCATCAACTTAGGAGTCGGTCCGGACACGAGTGATCTGACACGGGCCCGGGCGGTTATGTTGTCCTGGATGGCAGATCCCCTGCAAACAGAAGTCACTGCGACGCCTGTTCCGACACCGGCGGCGCCGGTGTGTGTCTTGGCGAAGGTCGGCGAGGCGTCGCTGAAGGGCCGCAACAAGCGGCAATTCCTGGACGCCCTCCGGCGCAACCTGAAGGCCGCGCTGGCCGGCGTCGATGCGCGCGTGCAGGGCGGCGGGTCCGTGCTCGCGATCGCCGTGCCGGACGAGCTGGTCGCGGACGAGGTCGCCGCGCGGCTCGAGCGGGTGTTCGGCTTCGCGGTCGCGTCGGTGTGCCTGCGCTGCGAGCGAGAGGTCGAGCGGATCGCCGACGTCGCGATGGTCGCCTTCGCGCGCGTGCAGCCGGAGCACTTCGCCGTGCGTGTACGGCGGCGCGACAAATCCTTCCCCCTGACTTCGCAGCAGCTCGAGCGCCAGATCGGCACGGCGCTGCAGGCGCGCACCGCGCTGCCCGTGAACCTCAGCCGCCCGGCGCTGGAGCTGCGCGTCGAGCTGGATGCCGACGCCGCGTACGTCCACGTGCGTGAGATCGAGGGCGCGGGTGGGCTGCCCGTGGGCACGAGCGGCCGCGCGATCGCGCTGCTGTCCGGCGGTATCGACTCGCCGATCGCGGCGCTGCTCGCGATGAAGCGCGGCCTCGCGGTCGAGTTCCTGCACTTCAGCGGGGAGCCCTATCTGGATCCGCTCGCGACCACGAAGGCGCAGGCTCAGGCGCGCGTGCTGAACGGCTTCCAAGCGCAGCGGCCCGGTGCGCTCTGGGTGGTGCCCTTCGGCAATCAGCAGCGCATGCTTTCCGCGGTGTCGGAGGAGTCGCATCGCATCGTGCTCTACCGGCGCCAGATGGCGCGCGTCGGCTGCGCGCTCGCGCGGCGCCTGCACGCGGCGGCGCTGGTGACGGGCGACTCGCTCGGCCAGGTCTCGTCGCAGACGCTGCCCAACATGACGTCCGTCGAGCAGGCTTCGGAGCTTCCTGTCCTGCGCCCCCTGCTCGCCTGGGACAAGCGCGAGGTGATGGCGAAGGCGGCTGCGCTCGGGATCCTGTCGCTGTCGGAGCTGCCCGCCGACGACGCCTGCCCGCTGTTCGCCGGGGCCAAGCAGCGGACGGCCGTGCCGCGGGCGGACATCCTCGAAGCGGAGTCCCAGCTCGACCTCCAGGAGCTCGCAGAGGCCGCGGCCGACGGAGTCCGCAGGGTCGAACCGGGCGTCTACCTCGATCGCCTGCAAAGGGAGTCCCGCGCGGCTTGAGTGAATGCTCCCCGGCCACTAGGCTAGGGGCATGGCGGCGGCTGAGGGGGCTACTGCAGGACGCGAGCTGACGCCTGCGCACAGGCGCTTTCTCGTACGCGACGCGCTGCTGATCGCCGCCTTCGTAAACGCCGCGCTGAGCGCCCTGATCGCGTGGCTGTTCTCCTTCAGCGAGGACGAGATCCCGCTCATCGAGGTGCCGCTCGTCGGCGGGCCTTCGGTGCTCGTCGACTCGGTTGCCACCTGCTTCGTGCTGCCGTTCCTCACGACCCTCGTGATCACGACCGTGATCTGGGGCGAGATGCGCAACGGTCACCTCACGAAGGTGCCGCGCTCACCGGGGTCGTTCGCGGAGCGGCTGCCCAAGACCCGCCTGCGGCGGGCCACGCGCATCGGCCTGATCTGCCTGGCGGTGTTCGGTCCGTTCGTGGCGGCCGGAGTGGCGCTCTTCGACTACGGCGACATCTCGGTCGGCGAGTTCGTGCTCTACAAGGCGATCTTCGGCATCGCGCTCGGCGCCGCCGTCACGCCCTGGATCGCGATGGCCGCGTTCGGCGACGACCCACCGCCGGCAGAGTCCTAGAGCAGACTCAGGCCGGCTGCAGAACCCCAGCCGCCGACCTGATCAGCAGCGCGTGGGCATCTTCGCGGGGGATCCGGCCCTCGCCGACCCCGCGGATCGCGGCCACGAGCAGCGCGCCCACAGCGGCAGCGCCCCACATCGCGGGTACGTCCTGCGAGAGCTCACCCTCCGCCTGGCCGCGCAGGATCAACCTCTGCATGGCATCCCCGAGGCGTTCCTCCCGCCCGCGGGCATCGAGGTTGTCCGGCTGGGACGGGTTGGCCACCACGACGCGATAGCGGTCTCCGAGCTCGAGCCACGCGGCCAGCAGTCGCGACAGCGCCTCCGTCGCCGGCCCCTCGTCGAGCCGGCACGCCTCGAGGGCCGCCTCGCCGTCGGCAAGGCCCTGCGTGCGGATCGCCTCGAGGAGCGATTCGCGCGTCGGGAAGTGCCGGTAGAGCGTGGCGCGACCCACTCCGGCGGCGGCGGCCACGTCCGCAACGCCGGCGCTCGGCTCCTCCGCCCACAACCGGATCGCTGCCTCCTCGATGCGCACCACGTTGCGCTCGGCGTCCGCCCGGCGCGGCTCGGACAGGGAAACCGGCTGCTCTGCGGGAACGCGAGCCATCTCCTCTGAGCGGATACTAGCCCGGAAGCGACCGGCCGCGGGGGGCATTTGACAAGTGACCAAAAGGTCACCTATCATCCCGCCATGGACGCCGTGTTCAAGGCCCTCGCCGACCCGACACGCCGCAGCCTCCTCGACGCGCTGTTCAAGGAGGACGGGCAGACGCTCAGCGCGCTCGAGCGGCGGTTGCCGATGACCCGCTTCGGCGTGATGAAGCACCTGAGGCTGCTCGAGGAGGCGGGCCTTGTCGTCACGAAGCGGCGCGGGCGCGAGAAGCTCCATTTCCTGAACCCCGTCCCGATCCGGCTCGTCCACGACCGGTGGGTGAGCAAGTACGCCGAGCCCTGGGCCGCAGCGCTCAGCGGGCTGAAGAAAACCATCGAGGAGGACACAATGGAGAAGGTCTACGAGATCTACATCAAGACGACGCCGGAGCGCCTGTGGGAGGCGCTCACCGACGGCGAGCTGCGGCGGCAGTATTCGTTCGGCATCAGCGTGTCATCTGACTGGAAGACGGGGTCGCGCTACGAGTCCACGAGCCCGGACGGCACCGGGGTCTGGGTCGAGGGCGAGAACCTGGAGGTCGACCCGCCGCGGCGGCTCGTCCAGAGCATGCAGGCGCTCTGGAGCGACGAGGTGAAGCAGGAGGGGATCTCGCGGGTCACCTACGAGATCGAGCCGGTCGGCGACTCGTGCCGGCTGACCGTGACCCACGACGAGCTGCGCGAGGATGCGCACGGTGAGCTCTACGGCGGCTGGCCGATGATCCTGTCCGCGCTCAAGACGCTGCTCGAGACCGGGGAGCAGCTGACGACCCCGGCGTCCCTGCGCTTCTCCGAATCGAGCGCGGCGTAGGACGCCGGCTGCGACAGGTGAGGCGCCGCTGAATCCCTGCGGCGCCTCACCTCCGCGTGTGGGGTCAGGCCTCCTGCTGTGCCGGGTAGAGCCGGCCGAGCATTCCGTGGCCGTGGGCGAGCTCTTTCTCGACGAGCTCGGGCGGGGTCTGGTCCTTCTTGGTGAGGCTGAGGTAAACGACGAGCGCGAGGATGCATCCGAGGAAGATGTAGCTCGTGTCGGTGGTCCCGAGGCCGAGGCCGCCGTACTTGTGACTGTGCTGGGACATGAAGTCGCCGATCGACGCGCCCAGCGGGCGGGTCAGGATGTAGGCGAACCAGAACGTGGCCACCGCGTTGGCCTTGAGCCCGAAGTGAGCGGCCGTGATCGCGGCGATCGCACAGCCCCAGATCGCAATGGACGGGCCGTAGCCGAGGGAGTACTGCTCACCGACCAGATCGCCCGCCGCGGTACCGAGTGCGAAGGTGACAAGGATCGCCAACCAATAAAAGGACTCGCGGCGGGTCGTGACGATCGAGTGGATCGACAGCGTTCGCTCGAACGAGTACCAGGTGGCGAACACCACGACCAGGACAGCCGCGAAGATCGGAGTGCTGGTGGTCAGCGGCACGTTGTAGCGGTCGGTCATGTTGTCGGTGATGAGCGTGCCGAAGACGCTGATGACGACGACGACCGACCAGTACACGGCCGGCACGTAGCGGCGCAGCCGGAACTGGGCGACCAGCAGCGCGGCCAGCAGCGCGCCGGTCACATAGGTGGTTTTCGTCAGCCCGAAACCGAGGTCGACGTTGAGGTAGTCCGCCGCGGTCTCCCCAACCGTGGTGCACATGATCTTGATGATCCAGAAGAACAGAGTCACCTCGGGCACCTTGTTCAGCATCGTGCGGCCGAGGGAGCGGGCGTGGGGTGCTTCGCTGATCGTTGTCATGAACCCCAGGCTACGAATGGGACCTTGCAGCTACCTGACTGCGTGCGGCGCGTCCGGCTCCGTCCCGCCCACGACAGGCAGGACGAGCACGAAGCAGCCGCCCGGCCCGTCACCGACGACGACGTCGCCCCCGCAGGAACGGGCCAGGCGCCGGGCGAGCGGCAGCCCGAGCCCGGCGGTGCCCTGCGTCGCGCCGGGGCCGCGGACGCCCGGGTCGAAGGCGCGCTCGCCGAGCTGCGGGTCCAGGCCCGGGCCGTCGTCGCGCACCGCGGCGCGGACGCGACCGGCGTCGGCGGACAGCTCGATCGCCACGCGGGAGTGCGCGTGGCGCCGGGCGTTGTCGACCAGGGGCGCGAGGGCGCGGTGCACGACGTCCACCTCGCCCTCGGCCCGCGGTAGCGTGGGCGGGGCGACGATGTCGACGTCGTGGAACTCGGCGGCGACGGCCGCAAGGTCGACTGCTCCTGCCGCCGGGTCGAGCTCCTGCCGGGCGAGCGCGAGCAGCGCTTCGATGGTGCGGTTGAGGTTGTCTGACTGGTCGACGATCGTGCGCAGCGCGGCGTCGCGCTCGGCCTCGGCGCCTGCGCCTCGCGCTCCCAGGGCGAGCTCGGCCCGTGCGCGCAGCCCGGCCAGCGGCGTGCGCAGCTCGTGCGCCATCTCGCTCGCGAAGCGCTGCTCGTGGCGCCGCGAGGCGGCGATCCGGGCGAGCAGATGGTCGAGGGTCGCAGCGAGGCCGGTGAGCTCGTCGCGTGGGTGCCCGAGGTCGAAGCGGCGATCGAGGTCGTGGGCGCCCCAGTCCTCCGCGCTGGCGGTCATCTGCGCGACCGGGCGCAGCGCGCCGTTGACGGCGCTGCGGAGTGCCAGACCTCCTCCGAGCAGGATCAGGGCGACGACGACGAGCGACCCGAGCAGCACCTCCTGCTCGAGCCGCTCCAGCGGCCGGACCGACAGCGCGACGACTACGGCGCCGCGCGCGCCGCCGGCACCGGGCGCGGAGACCGGCACCGCGAGCAGGCGTGTCTGGTTCGGGCCGCTCTGCTCGGCGGAGCGGCGTTTGCGCCCCAGGGCGACGGCGGCGCGGTCCAGCTGCGGGGTGACGCCGTGGGGGCGTTCGACGACGCGGTTGGCGTCGAGGACCCACGACCGCCGGTCCAGCAGCGTGTCGTTCGGGGACTCGCGGACCCGCACCGCCGTTGGCGTGACGTCGAGCGCGGCGACCTGCGCATCGGCGCGACCGCGCAGCAGGCTCTTGATCTCGCTGTCGACTCGGCGGTCCAGCAGGACGTTGCCCATGACGAGCAGCCCACCGAGCCCGACAACGAGCGTGGCGAGCGATGTGAGCAGCAGCCGGTGGCGGAAGCTCATCGCAGGCGGTAGCCGACGCCGCGAGTCGTCTCGATCACATCGGGCGCGCCGCTGTCGCGCAGCTTGCGGCGGATTCGCGCCAGGTAGGCGTCCAGCGTGTTGTCGTGGACCACGGCCCCGTCGGGCCATCCCGTGGCGACGAGCGTCGCGCGCCGCACGACCGCGCCCGGGCTCGCGGCGAGCGCGGCGAGCAGCCGAAACTCGGTCGGCGTCAGGGCGATCTCGCGGTCGCCATAGCTGGCAGAGTGGCCGGCCGGGTCGAGGAGCAGTCCGGACGGCGCGCGCAGGGCGCCGTCGCCGCCACCGCGGCGTACCAGCGCGTGGACGCGGACCAACAGCTCGGCCAGCGCGAACGGCTTGGTGAGGTAATCGTCGCCACCCGCATGAAAGCCGCTCAACCGATCGGTGAGCGCATCGCGCGCGGTGAGGAACAGCACCGGCGCCGTGACGCCACGCGCCCGCAGCGCCTGGCACACGTCGCGCCCGTCAGCATCGGGCAGGCCGATGTCGAGCACGAGCACGTCCGGTGGATCCTCGCCGAAGCTGCGAACCGCCTCGGCGCCCGAGGCCGTCGCCCGCACCGCGAAACCGTCGCCTTCCAGCGCACGCCGCACGACGCCGCGCAGTTCGTCGTCGTCCTCGCAAACCCCGGCGCTCGCGATGGGAGGCATCACCACAAGCGTACGGCCAACGCGTGACCGCAGCATCAGGTGGTCCTTCGGATGGCGAGGGCCAGAATCGAACTGGCGACACCACGATTTTCAGTCGTGTGCTCTACCGACTGAGCTACCTCGCCGCGCCGGCGAATGGTAGCGGCGGGCCTACTCCCAGGACTTCAGGAACGGGTACGGATCGACCGGGTGGCCGCCCGCGTACCACGGGCCGTCCCAGATCTCGAAGTGCAGGTGGGGACCCTCGGCGCTGCCGGTGTTGCCCACGTTCGCGATGTGATCCCCGACAGCCACGCGGTCGCCCTTGCCTACCAGCAGGCTCCCCGACTGGAGGTGCATGTAGACGTAGTTGTAGTCCTCGGTGTCCGAGTCGAGCACGAGGTAGTGACCGGCGCCGCCGGACTGGTATGCGCGCCACGAGATCGTGCCGGTGACGACCGCGACGAGCGGGGTGCCCTCCGCGGCCGCGAGGTCCTGTCCCTGGTGCCGGTGGCCGTTGCGCGCGGCGCCGAAGCGGCTGCCGCTGCCGCCCCACGAGAACGCTCCGGCGAGCGGGAAGCGATGCACGCCCGCGTTCAGCGGGGCCGGGGTGGCGACCTGCATGGTCGTGCTGCGCACGGCCTTCTTCCCGCGTGGGTTGCGGGCCGTGATGCGGACGCGGTATGAGCCGGCCGGAACGTTGCGGGCCCAGGAGTAGGTCTGCAGGCGCCCGGTGCGCCGGCCGCCGAGGTTCACGCGGTAGGTGGTGCGATCGACCAGGCTGATGAAGGCAAGACGCACGCGCACCCTGCGCGCGCGGTCGCGCACCTGAAAGCGCACGATGGTGCCGCTCACCGCGGGGGACACCCCCGACGGGGAGACGTTGAAGAGCGTGAGCTGGGGACGCCCTGTCGGAGCACCCGCCGGGACGGAGCCGATGCCGCCTCCCTCCGCGCCGGTGCCAGCCGTCGGCAGCTCCTGCTGTCCGGGCTGCTCGATCGGATCGGGCGGCACCACGCTCTGGGCGTGGGCGGGAACTGCGATGAATAGGGCGATAACGCCCACGAGAGTGCCAGCGACCCTGCCGTGCACCTAGAGACACCTCCTTGCGTCTCAGTGCGGTTTCGGTAGGGCTACGAGATTTGTTGAGGGCTATTTGTGTCCGACTGGACGTCTGTCGGGTTTACGAGCGCCCAGCATGCGGCCCATCAGGTCGAGAGCGCCGCGCTTGGACAGCGGCTCGTTGAGGTTGCCGCACTTCGGCGACTGCACGCACGACGGGCAGCCCGCCTGGCAGGGACACTCGCCGATCAGACGGCGCGCGTCACCCACGAGCCGCTCGAACTCGTCGAAGCCGCGGCGCGTGATGCCCACACCGCCCGGATGGCCGTCGTAGATGAAGATCGTGGGGCCACCGGTCTGGTGATGGAGGTTGGTCGAAAGGCCGCCGATGTCCCAGCGGTCGCACATGGCAATGAGAGGAAGGACTGCGATCTGGGAGTGCTCCGCGGCGTGCAGCGCACCGAGCATCGCATGCAGCGGCAGCTCGTCGACCATCTCGGGCAGCTCGTACCACAGCGCCTGCGTGACGAAGTTCTGTTCGGGCAGGTCGAGTGTCTGGAGGTCGATCACCTCGTGGTCGGACATCCGCTTGCGCTGGAAGGCCACGACCTCCTGCATCACCGACACGACGCCGAACCGCAGTGCCACGCCGAGTGCGTCACGGTCGTCGCGGGTCTCCTCGATGAACGTCTCGGTCTCGATCTTGGGCTGCGTGTAGTGGTGACCCTCGGCCGGCCGCACGAGCGCGCGGCGACCGTCGATGTCGAGCTCCTCGACCTCGTAGGGCTCGCCCATGTGCAGGTACACGGCGCCGGGATGGACCGTGGAGAAGGCGCGCTCGGCCTCGACGAAGCCGATCACCTCCCCACCGTCGGACTCCACGATCGTGAAGCTGTCCTGCGAGGCGGAGCGCAGCGAGAGCTTCGACGCCGGGAACTCCCAGTCGCGGGGGTGGTAGCGCCCGCCGCGCTTGCGCAGCCTCCCGGCTGCGACCAG
Source organism: Solirubrobacterales bacterium (assembly GCA_038203635.1). Classification (GTDB taxonomy): domain Bacteria; phylum Actinomycetota; class Thermoleophilia; order Solirubrobacterales; family JBBDJG01; genus DASRIA01. Next base: position 7,281 of record JBBRDT010000071.1, on the reverse strand, counting down.
GCGGTCGGCGGCGGCCGCCATCCCGGGTCCGAGCGTCTCCTCGTCGGCGGGCTCCAGCGGCCCCTCGTAGGCGGCGACGCACAGGTGGTTCATAAAGATCATCTCGGAGCAGTGGTCCAGGATCGCGGCCTCCACGGGCCGTTCCAGGAACTCCTCGGGGTGGCGGCAGAAGAACTGGTCGAGCGCATCGTCGCCGGCCACGTACATGGCGAGCCCACCGCGTTCGGTGCGGCCCGCGCGGCCCCATTGCTGGCGCAGGCTGGCCACCGTACCGGGGAACGTGACCGACATGGCCGCATCGAGGTGGCCGATGTCGATGCCCAGCTCGAGCGCATTGGTGGTGACCACTCCCAGCAGTTCTCCGCTCGCGAGGTCGCGTTCGATCTCGCGACGCTGGCGGGGCGTGTAGCCCGCGCGGTAGGGGGTGATGCGACCGGCGTGTTCGGAGGTCTCCTCCAGCCGCTTGCTCGCGAACTGGTAGATCAGCTCGGCGGCGCGGCGGCTGCGCGCGAAGCAGATCGTGCGCACCTCGGCGGCGACCAGGTCGGCGAACAGGCTCGCGGCCTCGCCCAGGCTCGAAGCGCGTCTCATCGTGCGCTCGTCGATCAGCGGCGGATTGCACATCACGACCTCGCGTTCGCCGCGCTCGGAGCCGTCGCGGTCGACGAGGTCGAACTCGAGCCCGGTCAGCTCCTGTGCGAGCGAGAGCGGGTTGGCGATCGTCGCCGAGGTGAGGACGAACCGCGGCGTGGTCCCGTACGCCTCGGCCAGCCGGCGCAGGCGCCGCAGCACGTTGGCGACGTGCGAGCCGAACACGCCTCGGTACACGTGCGCCTCGTCCACGACGACGAGCGCCAGGTTCGCGAGGAAGTCCCCCCAGGCGGCGTGGTGGGGGAGGATGCCCACGTGCAGCATGTCGGGGTTCGTCAGCACCACGTTCGCACGCTTGCGGATCGCCGGGCGCTCCTCCTGCGGCGTGTCGCCGTCGTAGATCGCGTGGTGGAGGGCGGGAGTGCCGAGCTCCGTCAGGCTCCGGGCCTGGTCCTGGGCGAGGGCCTTGGTCGGATACAGGTAGAGCGCCCGCGCGCGCGGGTCGCCGGCCAGCACGTGCAGCACGGGGAGGTTGAAGCACAGCGATTTGCCGCTCGCGGTGCCGGTCGTGACGATCGTGTGCCCGCGGCGCATCACGGCCTCCCAGGCGTCTGCCTGGTGGGAGTACAGGGAGGTGATCCCACGCGCGATCAGGGCTTCGCGCACCTGCGGGTGCAGGTCGTCCGGGATCGGCGTCGTGACCGGTGGCTGCCCGGCCTCGTGCACCTGTGTGACCAGGCGTTCGTCCTCCCCCGCGAGAAGTCCCGACAGCGCCTCCGTCCAGCCTTGCTGCATCGTCTGTAACAGTAGAGGCGCGATGACCGTGGCCGTGAGGGACATCTCCGCTCCGTCCGCACACGAGTGGTTCGAAACCCGCTCGTACCGGCATGGGCAGTTCGCGGACCTCGCGGGGCTCGCCGGCCGCAAGCGTGAGCTGGGTGTCTCGGTCAGCCTCGTGCTGCCGACGCGCGAGGTTGCGCCGACGGTCGGTGCGGTGCTGGACGAGGTCTCGGCCCTGAACGAGCGCGCACCGCTGGTGGACCAGGTCGTGGTCGTCGACGCGGCGTCCGCAGACGGCACCGCGGACCTGGCCCGCGGAAGGGGGGCAGAGGTTTACGACGAGTCGGAGCTGATGCCCGCATTCGGCCCGGTCGTCGGCAAGGGCGACGCGATGTGGCGCGCGCTGTCGGTCGCGCGCGGGGACCTGATCGTGTTCGCCGACTCCGACACCGCGAACTTCGGGCGGCACTTCATATACGGGCTGCTCGGGCCGCTGCTGATCGACCCCGCGGTGCGCTTCGTAAAGGGCGCCTATCACCGGCCGTTCACGGCGCCCGACGGCACGGTCGTCGACGACGCCGGCCGGGTGACCGAGCTCACCGCCAAGCCGCTGTTCGGCATCTTCTATCCGGAGCTGTGCGGCTTCGGGCAGCCGCTCGCGGGCGAGGTCGGCGCGCGCCGCGACCTGCTGCGCTCGATCCCGTTCTGCACCGGATACGCGGTCGAGACGGCGATGATGATCGACGTGCTGTGCGCCGCCGGCCTGGGCGCGATGGCGCAGGTGGACCTCGGGACGCGCATCAACCGCTCGCAGCGGTTGCTGGCGCTGGGGGCGATGTCCTACGCGGTCGCGCGGGCGGTGATGATGCGGGTGGGGGAGGCCGGAGCGATCCCCGATCCGGACACCTACCTGCACGCGGCCTGCACGCCCGGCGGCGTGCGGCTCGAAGACCGTCGCGTGCAATTGCTGGAGCGCCCGCCGATGGCCGACGTGTAGTGGCGCTGCGCTGCGTCTATACGGACCTCGACGGCACGATGCTCGGGAAGGGAGCGTCGCTGCTGCGCGATGCCGAGGGCAACTTCTCCACGCTGGCGATCCGGGCGCTCGAGGCGTGCCACCGCGCGGGGGTGGAGGTCGTGATCCAGTCCGGGCGGCGCAAGGCGCAGGTGTACGAGGACGCGCGGCTGATCGGCCAGCCCTCGTACATCTACGAGATGGGGAGTGGGTTTGTCGATGGCGAGGACGAGGTGTTCCTGACCGGCTCGTTCGAGGTCGGGGAGGAGAGCGTCCACGACCAGATCGAGCGGGCGGGCGCGCCGCGACTTCTGATGGAGACCTTCCCGAACCGCATCGAGCCGCACGTGCCCTGGCACACGGACCGGTTGTTCACGCATCTGTTTCGCGGCGAGGTGCCGCTGAGCGAGGTCGAGGCGCTGTTCGCCGAGCACGACCTCGACGTGCGGCTCGTCGACAACGGGATCACCGAGCGCCGCTCCCCCGAGCTGATCGCCGAGAAGGTGCACACCTATCACCTGATCCCGGCCGCGGCGGGAAAGGGCAGAGCCGTCGCTGCACACATACGCCGTCGTGAGCTGGCGCCCGAGGAGGTGATCGCGATCGGCGACGCGCGCGGAGACCTCGAGGTCGCCGACGTCGTCGGCCGCTTCTACCTGGTGTCGAACGCCCTGGACAAGGACCCGCAGCTCGCCGCGGCAGCAAACCGGCCGAACGTCACGATCACGGATGAGCCGATGACGGCCGGCTTCTACGAGGCGATCGTCCGCACGCTCGCGGAGCGCTAACCGCGCAGGCGACGCGCGACGCGCTGCGCCGCGTGCTCGACCTCTCGGACGGACGCGATCCTGCCGTTGCGCGCTGCGGCCTCGACCTCGATGTTCATCAGCCGGTGCTCGAAGGCATCGAGGTCGTCCTTGCCGACGACGGCGTAACACGGCACGCCGCCCTGGCGCGCGCGGGTGGCGACCTCGAACAGGAGCTTTCCGCCGATGGTCTGCTCGTCGAGCCGGCCTTCACCCGTGACCACGGCGAGCGCGTCGTGCGCGAGCGCGTCGAACCCGACGGCGTCGAGCACCAGGGCGGCGCCCGGTCGCAGCGTCGCTCCCGCGAACGCCCACAACCCGCCCGCGAGCCCGCCTCCCGCCCCCGCCATCGGCTCGTCGCTCGGATCGCGGCCGGTCTCGCGCTGGGCCAGCGCCGCCCAGGCCCGCAGCCGCTCCTCGATCTCCCCGACCTGTCTGGGAGAAGCGCCTTTCTGGTCAGCAAAGACATGTGCGCTCCCCTCCTTGCCTACCATCGGATTGCGCACGTCGCACGCGACCGAGAGACGAACGCGGCGGAGACGACGCCGCAACTCCCCGAGGTCGGCACTACTGGAGGTGAAGCGCGCGCCGAGGGCCTCCAGCGCTCCCTGCCCGCCGTCGCTCGTGGCGCTGCCGCCGACCGTCACGATCACCTCGCGCGCGCCCCTCTCGATCGCCGCGGCGATCAGCTCTCCGGTGCCGTGGCTCGTGGCGCCGACCGCATCGCGCTCGACCGTGGCCACACGCCACAGCCCCGAAGCCTGCGCCTGCTCGACGACCGCGACCCGCCCGCCATCCAGCAACCCGAACGCGGCCTCCACCTCGCGCCCGAGCGGATCGGTCGCGGGCGCCGCGAGGATCCGGCCGCGGCCCGCCTGCACCATTGCCTCCATCGTCCCCTCCCCGCCGTCGGCGAGCGGCAGCAGCTCGATCCGCTCCACCCCGCCGGCCACGAGCCCGCGTCCGATCGCCAGCGCCGCCTCGGGGGCGGAGAGCGTCCCCTTGAACTTGTCGGGTGCGACGACGACGGCCCTCACGCCAGCGCCCGCTCGAACGCCTCGCGCGCTTCCGCCCCGTGCACCGCGAACACGACACGCTCGAGCCCGCTACTTGCGTCGAGGTAGCGGCGCACCTCCTCGACCTCGATGCGGGCCGCCTCCTCGACCGGGAAGCCGCCGACGCCGGTTCCGAACGCAACCAGCGCCAGCGACCGCGCGCCCAGCCCATCCGCCTTCGCGAGCGTGCTGGCGGTCGCGCGCCGGATGATGTCCGCGGAAGTCGGGCCCCCGAGCACCATCGTCGCGGCGTGGATCACCCACTTGGCGGGGAGCTCACCGGCGCCGGTCTCGACCGCCTCGCCGAGCCCGATGGGCGCCTTTTGGTCGCTCTCATCCTGGATGGAACGCCCGCCGGCACGCACGATCGCGCCGGCCACGCCGCCGCCGTGGCGCAGGTCCGTGTTGGCGGCGTTGGCGATGGCGTCCACCTCGAGCTTCGTGATGTCCGCCTGCTGTACCTCGACGCTCGCCATGCGGTGGCCAAGGATATCCCCGTAGTACGCTCTCAATCGTGACCGTGGAGCATGCGCACGCCACGCCCGCCGAGGAGGAGTACCTCCAGATCATCTACTGGCTGATGGAGGCGGAGCTGCCCATCACAGGGGCGAACATCGCCCGCGCGATGCGGCTCTCGCCCCCGACCGTGCACGAGATGGTGGGCCGGCTCGAACAGGACGGCTACGTCACGCGCAACGAGGACAAGTCGCTGGTGTTCACCGACAGCGGGCGCGAGCAGGCCGAGGCGATCGTCGGTCGCCACCGGCTGATCGAGCGATTCCTCACCGACGTCGTCGGCATCGCGTGGGACGACGTGCACGAGGAGGCAGAGCGCCTCGAGCACGCGATGTCACCCGCGTTCGAGCAGTACATGATCCGCTCGGTGGGCGATGCACAGACGTGTCCGCATGGCCACCCGATCTCACCCGGCAACCGGGTCCCGGGCGTTCCGCTCGCCGACGTCGCGGTCGGCGCGGACGTCGAGATCCTGCGTTTCGAGAACGAGGCCGAGGACCTGCTCCACTATCTGAAGGGGGCCGGGATGCACCCCGGCCTGACGGGCAAGCTCGCCGAGTCAGGCGATGACGAAGTGGTGCTGGAGTCGAACGGCTCCTCCGTGGCGGTCACCCGCAGCGTCGCCGAGACGGTCTCGGTGAGAGCGGACCCGTCGCCTCCGCAGCGCACCGCATTGCCCGAGCAGCTCGTGCTCGGCAAAGATCGTTACGGCCGCTAGGCCGTCGTCCTCAGGCCGGCTGCTTGATCGACTCGAGCGCCTCGCCGAGGCGCTTCGTGCCCTCGGTGGCCTGCTCCGGCGTGACCGCCGAGTAGGCGAGCCGCAGCGCATTCGTGCCGCCCTCGAGCATGAAGTCGCTGCCCGCCACGAAGGTCACGGCACGCTCCGCGGCCGCAGCCAGCAGCACCGTCGTGTCGACGTCCTCGCCGAGCTCGACCCAGAGGAAGTAACCGCCCTCGGGACGCACGAACTTGGCCTCGTCGCCGATGTGCTCGGCGAGGCCGGCCGCGACCGCGTCGCGCCGTTCGCGCAGCGCCCGCTTGACGCCCTCGATGGACTCGCCGATCGCGCCCGAGCGGCAGAACTCGCCGACGATCGCCTGCGCGAGCATGTTCGGCGAGATGTAGGTGTTGACCGCCTGCTTGGTCATCGTGGCCATCAGGTCCTCGGGGCCGATCAGGTAACCCACGCGCACACCGGGCGCGATCGTCTTCGAGAAGGAGCTTGCGTAGACGACACAGTCGCCGGTGTCGCGCGAGAGCATCGTCGGCAGGTCCTCGCCCTCGAAGCGCACCTCGCGATAGGGATCGTCCTCGAAGATCCAGAACCCGTACTCGGAGGCAAGCTCGAGCAGCCGATCGCGCTTTTCCTGGGAGAGCGTGCAGCCCGCGGGGTTGTGGAAGTTGGGAATGATGTGCGCGAAGCTCGGCTGCAGGCCGGCGGCCAGCGCGACCTCGAGTGCGCCGACGTCGATCCCGTCGCTCTGCAGGGGAACGGCGAACCGCTCCGCCCCGCGCACCTCGAGCGCGAGCAGCGTGCGGTCGTACGAGGGCGCCTCGACGATCACCGGGTCGCCCGGCTGGACGAGGTAGTCGAACAGCATCAGCCCCGCCTCGAGCGACCCGTTGAACAGCACCACTCGTGCAGGGTCGACGCCGTGGCTCTCGGCGATCCACTGTCGCAGCGGCCCGTATCCGTAGCCGGGCCCGTAGGACAGCGCGCCGGACGGATCGTCACGCAGGACGCGATCAGCAGCCGCCCGCAAAGCCTCCGAGGGCATGATGTCGAGGCTCGGAGCGCCCCGGGCGAAGCTGATGGGAGTGGGGGAGGCCATCAGGTTGAGGATAGGGAACGGCGAACTGCGAACGGCGAACGGCGTAACTAGGTCTTCGCTTTTTCCTTCACCTTCTCCGCAGCGAGCTTCGCAACCTCGGTCGGATTGCGGCCGACGGGCACGCCCTTCGACTCCAGCGCCTCGGCCTTCGCCTGCGCCGTGCCCGACGAGCCGGAGATGATCGCCCCGGCGTGGCCCATGCGCTTGCCCGGCGGCGCGGTGAAGCCGGCGATGTACGCGACCACGGGCTTGGTCACGTGATCGGCGATGTACTCGGCCGTGCGCTCCTCCTCGTCACCGCCGATCTCGCCGACCATCACGATCAGCTCGGTCTCGGGGTCCTGTTCGAACTGCTCGATCACGTCGATGAACGAGGACCCGATCACGGGGTCGCCGCCGATGCCGACGATCGTCGAGTTCCCGACGCCGAGCTGGGCCAGCTCGTTGCCGATCTGGTAGGTCAGCGTCCCGGAGCGCGACAGAAGGCCGACGCCGCCCGGCTCGAAGAAGTGCGCGGGGATGATCCCCACGTTGGCCTTGCCCGGTGACAGCACGCCCGGGCAGTTCGGCCCGATCAGGCGCGACTCGGTGCCCTGCAGGTAGTTGTACGTGCGCAGCATGTCGTGCGCGGGAATGCCCTCGGTGATGCAGATGATCGTCCCGACGCCCGCGTCGGCGGACTCGGT
>JBBRDT010000070.1:0-18642 GCA_038203635.1 Solirubrobacterales bacterium | reverse complement strand
GGCGCTCTCCCGACGGTGGTCGACTTATGTGGGGAGCCAGTCTGCGGGGTCGCCTCGCCTGCGGCGAGGCTCCTGCCTGCTGGACTTCCCAACTAGGGAAAGAACTCTTTCCCTAGACCGGGAGGTTGACCTATGAGCGAGGACCGCGATCCCCTGTTCGAGGGGAGCCAGAAGGAGCGCGACGCCGAGGAGGCGCGCAGCGCGGCGCGTCCGTACTCGATCGCCGTGGGGGTGCTGTTCCTCGGCTTCATCCTGTTCGCGGGGTACAACGCGCTGTCGAGCGACAGCCCCGGTCCCACCGGTCTCCAGTCAGGACGGCGGCTGCCGGCGTTTGCCGCCCCTTCCGCGACCGGATCGCTGGAAGGCGACTCGAACGTCGACCCGAAGAAGGCCTGCAAGGTCCAGGTGCGCGACGCGATCCGGATCTGCGACTACTTCGATCGCCCCCTCGTGGTGGTGGCGTGGTTCAGCAAGTGCGGCGGCCACTGCCAGCCCGTGCTGGACTCCGTCGAGCGCATTCGCGGGCGCTTCCCGGGCGTGGCCTTCGTGGGAGTCGACATCCGGAACTCGCTGGGGGAGGCGCGTGATTCCGTGGAGGAGAACGGTTGGGGGTTCCCGATGGCGGTTGACCGCGACGGGGCTGTCGGGCTGCTCTACTCGGTCGGGGTCGGGCCCACCACCTTCTTCGCATATCGTGGGGGCGTGCTGGCCGCCAAGGCGCTCGGCGAGCTGACCGAGGAGGAGCTGATCGACCGGGTCCGCCGGCTCGAGCGGGCATCCCGGAAGCGGCAGACCGGGGCGCGGATCGAGAAGCCGGATGGAAGCTGAGACCCCCTTTTGGCGGGGCTGGATGGAGCCCGCGCTGCGCGAGGAGTTCACTGGGCTCGCGCTCGTGGTGGCAGAGGTGGAGGCGCAGTCACAGCGCAGCCCGCGGGGGGTGAAGGACCGCCTGCGGCACCTCTCGGACATCACCCACGGGGCGCGGGCGCTCGCTCAGCGCAGGGAGCCGATCGCGTCGGCCTATCGCGTGTTCTTCCGCCAGATCGGGATCGACCCCGAGAACTTCAGGCCGCCGGCCGAGGCGGCGATGCTCGAGCGCATGAGAGCGGGCCGTTTCAAGAGCCGGAACACGGTCGACGATGCCCTCACGGTGGCGATCGTCGAGACCGGGGTGCCCGTCCGGGCCTTTGACCGGGATCGTGTCCAGGGCGACGTCGGGCTGCGGATCTCGCGCGAGGCGGAGCGCCTCGGCGGGGACGGGCTCGAGCTGCCGGAAGGAACGATCGTGATGGCGGACAAGCAGGACGCGATCGCGCTCGTGTTCGGGGACACCGCACCCGGTCGCGGAGTGGCTCCCGAGACGCAGCGCATGCTGCTGTGCGCGATCCAGGTGCCCGGGGTCCCGGATATCAGCGTCGAGGAAGCGCTTTGGATTTGCAGCGACATCCTGACCAGCTCGTGACCGGAACGCCCGACGGCCGGGCCCTGGCTCGGCGCCAGGGCCGTTGGTAGACTTTTCCCCACCGGATCACCCCTGAGTGTTTCCCCCAGAGGATTTCGTGCCTGAGCTCGTGTACAGCCACATCTCAGACGGCGGTGAGCGTTGGACCTCGCTGTTGCGCAGGGACGTCGACGAAGCAGCAGCCCGCCGCTCGCTGCGGGAGCAGATCGCCCGCCTCGAACGCGAGCTGTCGGCGCTCTTCACCGCGGCCCACCCGCATCAGGGCCTCGAATGGCACGTCCGGGCACCCGGCGGCCCTCGGATCCTCGGGCTCGGCGAGCTCGAGGAGCTTCGCGACGACCTCGCCAATCGTCTCGAGGTGACGCGCCGCACGCTGCGCGACCGCGGCTACGTCGAGACCCGCAATCGCGAGCGGATCGAGGAGATGATCGCCGAGCCGCAGCGCTTCAAGTGGGTCCGCATCTCCAACGACGACATCGGGGAGCCTGGCTGCAAGCACTGGCACGCCCGCCCGCGACTCGGCCTGCTCGGCATGCTGATGGGCTGGTGGCGGGTCAAGATCTCCTCGGGCTGTCCATGACTTCAGGGGCGCGGGGAGTCCCGCCGCCCCGTCCCGCCTGATGGCCGCCCGCCGCAAACGCCGGAACCCGACCTACACCGCGCCGGGCCGGAAGGGCGAGGGAAGGGTCTCGCGACCAGCGACGCCCAGTTCCTCGCGCCGCGCGCCCCGGGAGCGCCCCCCGGCCCCATGGGGCCGGTTCCCCCTGGTCGAGCTGGTCGTGCTGGTCGGGCTCGTGCTGCTCCTGGTCGGGTTCTTCGTCGGCGAGGCTCGCGGCGCAGTGATGATCGCCTGCGGGCTCACGCTCGCCTCCCTCGCCGGGCTGGAGCTCTCGGTCCGTGAGCATTGGGCCGGCTTTCGCTCCCATTCCACGGTGCTGGCCGGCGCGGTGACCCTCGTGGCGCTGGCCGGCGGCTACTTCCTGCTGCGGCACACCAGCCTGTTGGGCCTCAACCTGCCCATCGGGGCAATCGTGTTCGGCATCGCCTTCTACGCCTTCCGCGAGGTGTTCAAGCGCAAGTCCGGGGGTCTCGGCTTCCGCTGATGGAGCGCGCCCGCCGACTGCTGCCCGCCGTCGAGAGCGCTGCCCTGCTGGTGGCGATCATGTTCATGGGCAGTCTCGTGCTGTGGGTGGGCGTGCCGGTCGCGTGGCTCTGGGTCGGGTCCCAGGTTCAGGGCTCGAGCTCGATGGCGGCGGCCGTCGGAACGATGATGATCGGGATGCTCATCACGATCGCGGTGCTCGTGACGCTCCTCTCCTGGCTCAACCGCAAGCATGTCGAGCTGCAGGAGGCGCGCGGTGCTCGCATGCCCGCAAACGCGACGACGGCGCTCGAACACGTGATGGTTGCGAGCGCCGTCGTGGCGGTGGTTGGATTTTTCGTCTGGTTCTTCGGCTTCAGCGGCTCCAGTCCGGTACCGCTGAACGTGAGCTACTAAGAAGGAACCTCCCCAGATCGGCCGGGCCGATCGCCTAAGCCGCCCGCTGGGTTGCGCGAGAGGTCTGCGCCTTCGTCGTGAGCAGCGCAGCCAGCGTCACCCGCTGGCGCTCGGTGAGGCTGCCGACCGTCTTGCTCTCGAGCAGGCTGATCGACTGCAGGAACTTCCGGCACCTGGTACGTCCCCACCGCTTCTGGCTCATCAACAGCTCGCTGACCGTCATGCTCTCGACCTCCCAGGGGCAGGAGAGGACGACCTCCGCCGCGTCTATTCGGCCTGCAGCGATCTTGCGCTTGAGGGCCGCTCGCGCGAGCCGTACGCGGTTGGCTCGCTCGAGCGCCAACATGTGTTGTGGACCAGAGGTCAAGGCAGCGTCCATCGCACCTCCCAGGGTGGGGAAATCGATTCAGGGGATCGGGGTATCCGGCCGCAACGTTTTCCCCCTTCGCCCGACGCACCGAGGCGAGTAGTTCCTCCCCTGCCCGCCAATCTCCACTTTGGAGACGCGGCCCGCTCGGGGGACTGCGTTGCGAGGTGGAAAGGTAACGGATGCCGCACGCCGGTCAACATTTCGTTAACTGGTCCGGTCGCTAGGAGCGGGCTTTTTGTGGCCGGAATTCCTTGTCCAATTCTGGACAATGTCGGCGCGATGCTTCATCCCTGCAAATAGGCATCTTCCGGAATGCGAGACCGGGTTTCCGGCAAACGGCCGACAGCTCGAGCGAGCCTTTTGAGGAACCGCCTCAGCTGCCGGGCGAAAGGAGGATCTTTACGTCTCGGGTAGCCGGGCTCTCGAGCCGTTCGAACATTTCCTGCGCACGCTCGAGCGGCGCCGTGCCCGTGATGAGCTCGTCGGCAGGCAGGTCGCCAGACGCAAGTAGTCGCACCGCGTCGTCGAAGTCTTTGCGCGTGTACGCGAACGCTGCGCGCATCTGCGCCTCCTTGACGATCAACACGAGCTGCGAGATCTCGACGGGCTCTTCGAGCACGCCGAGCAAGACGATGATGCCTTTCGAGCGTACGAGCTCGGCCGCGAGCTGCGGGGCGGCCGGGTTGCCGGCGCACTCGAACACGATGTCGGGCGGCTCGCCGCCGAGCGCTTCGACGACGCGCATGTGGACGTCGTCGAGGCCGACCGCGTCGACGCCGAGGGACCGCATGCGCTCCTGGCGGCGCTCGTTGCGCTCGACCACGATCACCCGGTCGATGCCCTTGGCCTTCAGCCCCAGCGCAGTCACGACCCCGATGGGACCTGCGCCGATCACCACGCAGGCATCGCCCGGCTTCGCCTCGCCGAGGTCGATGGCGTGCAGGCCGACGGCGAGCGGCTCAACGAGGGCGCCGTGCTCCATCGAGAGCTCATCGGGCAGCGGGACGAGCATGGAGCCGTCCACCACGACGGACTCCGCGTAACCGCCGGGGTTCATGCCCAGGCCGAGGCCCGTGAAGGCGGCGTTCACGCAGACGTGGAGGTCGCCCCGCAGGCAGTTCGGGCACTCGCCGCAGGACGCGAAGGGATAGACGGTGACGCGGTCCCCGACGGAGAAGTCCTCGACGGCGGATCCGAGCTCGCTGAGGGTCCCGGAGAACTCGTGGCCCATCACCGAGCCGGGCGCGACGGCGGGCGAGTGGCGCAGGTGGAGGTCCGATCCGCAGATGCCGCAGAACGCGACCGCCACGCGGGCCTCGCCGGGCTCGAGCGCCCGTTCCTCCATCGTGGTCGGCTGGAGGCTGCGGTCCTCGGCGATCGCAACGGCACGCACGGCCCGGATTCTATGTCGGCAGCTGGTCCCGGACCGACGCGAAGATCTCGAGCGCGCGGTCGAGGTGCTCACGCTCGTGCGTGGCCATCACGCTCGTGCGGATCAGGGAGCCGCCCGGGGGCACCGCGGGATAGAGCGCCACGTTCACATACATGCCGGCATCCCAGAGGGCCTTCCACAGGGTCGCCGTGGGGATGTCGTCGCCGATCACGATCGGCACGATGGGCGTGATCACCTCGCTGCCGTCGGCCAGGAGGCTCGGCTCGACGACCCGGTACCCGAGCTCCTTCAGGCCCCTGTGCAGGTATTCGCCGTTGTCGAGGACGCGGCGGAACAGCTCCGGCCCCTCGTCCGAGCGGCAGATCCGCACAGCCTCGAGCGCCGCCGCCGTCGCGGCCGGCACGGCGGCGGCCGTGAAGAGGAAGGAGCGCGCGGCGATCCGCAGGTAGTCGATCACGTCCGCCGGGCCGGCGATGTAGCCGCCGCAGCTGGCCAGGGACTTCGAGAACGTCCCCATCCGCAGATCGACGCGGTCCTCGGCGCCGTGCAGCTCGCACGCGCCCGTCCCCCGGGCGCCGAGCACGCCCACTCCGTGGGCCTCGTCCACCATCAGGCGCGCGCCGTGGGCGCGGCAGAGGCCCGCGACAGAGGCGACGTCGCAGATGTCGCCCTCCATCGAGTAGACCCCGTCCACGACGACGAGCACACCGCCGCCGTCCCCCGCCGCCCGCTCCAGCATCCGCTCCAGCTTGTCGAGCCGCTGATGGCGGAAGGGGCGCAGGCGGGCGCCCGACATCTTGCACCCGTCCAAGATCGAGGCGTGGTCGCCGGAATCGGCGATCACGGTGTCCGTGGCACTGAGGATGGCCGACAGGCAGCCGACGTTGGCCTGGTAGCCGGTGGTGAAGACGAGCGCCGCCTCGGTGCCCATCCAGGCCGCGATCTCCTCTTCGAGCTCCTGGTGGAGTGGAATCGTGCCGTTCATGAGGCGCGAGCCCGTGAGCGCCGTGCCGTAGCGCTCGAGCGCCTCGCGGGCGGCAGCTTTCACACGGGGGTCCCCGGTCAGTCCGAGGTAGTTGTTGGAGCCCAGCATGAGGCGCTCCCGGCCCTCCATCGTCACCACGGGCCCGGCCTCGGACTCGACCTGGCGGAAATAGGGCAGCAGGTCGTGCTCGCGCGCGAAGTCGATCAGCTCGCGACGGTCGTGGTCGCGGGCCTTCTCGAACAGGTCCGGAATCGTCGGGATGGGTGCCTCTGGCATATCCGCTAGGTTGCCGCGCGTGCCGGTCGAGATCAAGGCGCGCGCATCGGTTGAAATCGAACCTGTCGCATCGCGGCGCGATCTGACGCGCTTCATCAAGCTCCCAATGCGGCTCTATCGTAACGAGCCGAACTGGATTCCCCCGCTCATAGCCGAGCGCCGGGCCTTCCTGGACCGTGACAGGAACCCCTTCTTCGGCCACGCGGAGGCGGAGTTCTTCCTCGCCCTGCGCGACGGGCAGCCCGTGGGCCGCATCAGCGCCCATCTCGACCACCACTTCAACGAGTTCCAGGGCAACGACTGGGGGATGTTCGGGTTCTTCGAATGCGAGGACGATCCCGGCACCGCGGCGGCGCTGCTCGATGCGGCCGAGTCGTGGCTGCGGGACCGCGGCCGCGATCGCATGGTGGGCCCCATGGACTTCACCACCAACGACGAGTGCGGCCTGCTGATCGAGGGTCACGAACGCAAGCCCCTGATCCTCGAGGGCTGGCACCACAGGTACTACTCCGGGCTGCTGGAGGACTGGGGTCTGCGCAAGGCGATGGACCTCTACATGTGGGAGCTGCGCCTCGACAAGGTCGAGGACAAGGGCGGCTTCCATCCGCTGATCCACGCGACGGCCAAGAAGGTCACGGAGGAGCACGGCGTGACCGTGCGCCACATGCGCCGGCGCAACCTGGACTCCGAGATCGCCGCCTTCCTCCAGGTCTATAACCAGGCCTGGTCCCACAACTGGGCGTTCGTGCCGCTCGACGAGACCGAGGCGCGCTGGTACTCGAAGAACCTGCGGCCGATCCTCGACGAGAACTGGACCTGGATCGCCGAGCGCGACGGCGAGGTGCTGGGGGCCGCGCTCACGCTGCCCGACGTCAACCAGGCCCTTCAGCACATGAACGGCCGCCTGCTGCCGTTCGGATGGGCCAAGTTCCTGTGGCACCGTCGCAAGATCGACGCCTGCCGCGTGCTCGCCCTGGGGGTGAAGCCGGCCTACCAGGACCTGGGCATCGCGGCCGCCCTCTATGTCGAGCACCTCGCCGAGGCCGATCCCGAGCAGAAGAAGATCTGGTGGGGCGAGATGGGCTGGATCCTCGAGACCAACCAGGCCATGAACCGCGCCATGGAGGGCATGGGCGGCAAGATCGTGCGCCGCTACCGGATCTTCGAGAAGGAGCTGGCGCCCGCCCGGATCGACGACGCCGAGGCCTGGAACACGGTGGATGGCCTGGCCGAATAGGCCCGGCGGAGACATCTCTACCGCCCTCTACACTGGCGACCTCATGTCAGCCGACCCCAGTCACAACGTGGGGCTTCGCCACCCGCCCGTGCCGGTTGCACGGCCGGCCCGGGCCCTCGAACAGCCGCGCAAGCTGATCCTGGCGCTCCCGCTGCCGCGCGGTCCCGTGGCGGTCGCCGCAGGCGGGCTCACCGCGAGCGCCATCATGGTCAGCCTGGCGCGGGTCCTACGCCGGCGTCGCAAGGCGCGGCTCAGCCGTCGCGGCCGCAAGGAGCTGCGCCGCTCCGTGGTCGGCACGCGCTCGTTCCTCGTGGACGTGCATTTGCTCGGACGCTAGCCGGCCGACTGCCGACCGCCGACTTAGAGCCCTGCTCCCGGCAGCAGGTCGTTGGTCGTGGCCGAATCGATATCCGGGAGCTCCTTCAGCAACTCGTTGTCGACCATCCAGCCGCCGTAGTTGCGCCACCTGACCGGGTCCAGGTAGCCGAACGGCTGGTCGCGCTTCTCCGGGAACAACGTGGGAATCGTGAGCCGCACGCTCTCACGTGTGGCGCGGGCCTTCAGGTCCTTGTTCGCGCCGAGCAGCGCATCGGCTGCCGCGCGCGGGTCACGGCGTGCCTCGCGGGCTCCGCGGGAGAGCGCCGAGATGAACAGGCGCAGGTCGTCGCGTTTGTCCGCGAGGCTGTCGGAGTTGGCCACCAGCACGAGCTCGTCGTAGTCTGGGACCCCCAGCCGGTTGACCGGGACGATCCATGGCCGCTGGTGGCGCTGGCGCAGCTCCACACCCTCCACGTTCCAGAACGCGGCCAGGGTCGCGTCGACCTTGCCGGACAGCATCGCCGGCAGCAGGCTCGCTCCCACGTTGGTGACCTTCACCGACGACTTGGGCACGTTCGCGCGCCGCAGGATGGTCTCGAGATATGCCTCCTGGTACGGGATCCCGGCCGTCCCGACCCGCTTACCGCGCAGGTCGCGCACGGATCGCACCCCGGACTTCTGCGTCGCGATCAGCGACGTCAGCGGCCGTTGCACGAGCGCTGCGACCGCCACCACCGGAAGGCCCTGCTCCCGCGCGAGCAGGACCTCGGGCTCGTAGGAGATCGCCAGGTCGGCTCGCCCCGCGGCGACCTGCTTGATCGGAGCCGCCGGGTCGGAGGGCACGCGCGGCCGCACGTCGAGGCTCACGTCGCGGAAGTAGCCGGACTCGATCGCCTGGTAGACCGCGACGTGGTCGGGGTTGGGGAACCAGTCGAGCATCAGGTCCAGGCCTCGTACCTGCACGCTGCCGCCGACGTTCTCATCCTTCTCGCCGCAGGCGCCCAGCGCCACGCACGCAAGCGCCACCGCCACGGCGGCTGCCAGGCGCCTCATCCGAGGGTCCCCTCGTCGCGGGCCCAGGGCACCGCGCGCCGTTCGACCGCCGACACGAGCGCGAACAGCGCGATCGCCATCGCCGCCAGCAGCAGGACAGCCGCGAACACCCGCGCGGTCAAGAGCTGTGCGGTTCCGACCTGGATCGCGTGCCCGAGGCCCGCGTCGGATCCGACGAGCTCCCCGAAGACCGCGCCGATCACCGCCACCGCGACCGCCACCTTCGCGCCGGAGAAGAGGTAGGGGAGTGCGGATGGCAGCTCGAGCCGCCGGAACAGGTCCCAGCGCCCGGCGCCCAGCGTGCGGAGCATCCGCACCTGGTCGCGGTCGACCGTGCGCAGGCCGTCGAGCGTGTTGACCACGATCGGGAAGAAGCAGATCAGGGCGATAACCATCAGCTTGGGACCCATTCCGAACCCGAACCAAATCACGAGGATCGGAGCAATCACGATCACCGGGACGGCCTGCGATGCCACCACGATCGGGTACAGGGCGCGGCGCAGCATAGGGGAGAGATGCAGCGCCACGGCGAGCGCCACGCCGGCCGCGAGCGCGAGCCCGAAGCCCAACAGCACCTCCTGCGCGGTCACCCAGGCGTCGGGGAACAGGACTTCGCGGTCCTCCACGAGGGTACGGGCGACCTCGCTCGGGGCGGGCAGCAGGTAGTCCTCCACCCATCCGAGGCGGGCCGCGACCTCCCAGCCGGCGACGACCAGCGCCAGGAGCAGGAGGGGCGGGCCCCAATCGCGGACGAGGCGTCTCATGCGAGCGCCTCGAGCGCGCGCTGGCGCAGGCCGGAGAACTCGGGCGAGGTCACGACCTCGGTGCGCGAGGCGGACCGGTCGAGGTCCGGCTCCAGCTCGGCGATCACGGTGCCCGGGCGGCGCGACATCACGAGCACGCGGTCGCACACGAACAGGGCCTCCTCGATGTCGTGGGTTACGAGCAGCGTGGTGCGCGGCTCGTCTGCGAGCGCTGCCAGGAGCCACTCCTGCAGCTCCGCACGCGTGATCGAATCGAGGGACGCGAAGGGCTCGTCGAGCAGCGCCACGGGCCGGTTCGCGAGCAGCGTGCGGGCGAACGCCACCCGCTGGCGCATTCCGCCCGACAACTCGGATGGCCGGGCGCGTGCGAACTCGTCGAGGCCGAAGCGCTCGAACAGCGCGCTCGCACGGCGGCGGGCCTCGGTCCGCGAGGCGCCCTGGAGCTGGGGCGCGAGCGCAGCGTTGTCGAGCGCCGAGCGCCAGGGCAGCAGCAGGTCTCGCTGGGGCATGAGGACGCACTGGCCCTGCACGACCACGTCGCCGGCGGAAGGCGGCTCGAGGCCGCAGATCACCTCGAGCAGCGTGGATTTCCCGCATCCCGACGGGCCGACGATGCCGAGCGTCTCGCCGGGGGCGGCCGAGAACGTGACCTCCCGCAGCGCCGCCACGGGGCCGCTGCGGGTCTGGAACGTCTTCGTGAGGGCAGCGATCTCGACGGCTGCGGTGCCGCTTCTGGTGGATCGCGACTCCCTCTCGGGAGCCTTCAGAGGCATCTGTCGCGTGCTCCCTTCGCGGGTATTACCCCACAGGTTCGAAGGGTCAGCGCCGGGAGGTGGAGTCCTCAGGCGCTATCTCAGCCCGCTTACCCGCGAGCCCCCCTGTTAGCCCGACCGAGTCTAGATGATCCAGCGCTCCGCTCAGGAAGGAAGCTCGGGCCGGCCCGCGATCACGTTCACGAACTGCTCGAGCTGCTTGGTCGTCCAGCACTCGAACACGCCGTCGCAGTACGGCTCGTAGGCCGCCATGACCGAATCCCCGTAGTTCCAGTACAGGCGGGGCTCGGGGTTCAGCCAGAAGGTGCGCCCGGCGCGGTCGGCCACGTGGCCGAAGAGCGGGGCATGCGGCTCGCGCCCGTTGGTGCGCGCGTCGCCGAGCACGATCACGGTCGACCGCGGGTCGAGGTCGTCGCCGGCGCGCTCGAGGAACTCGCGCCAGACGCGGCCGTAGTCGGTGTAGCCGGACACGTCCGCGACCCCGGCCTCGCCCGCGATGCGCTGCGACACGGCGCGAAAGGTGCGCTCGCGCTCGAAGATCTCCGTGACCTCGTCGATGCGCTCGACGAACGCGAAGCTGCGCAGCTTGCGAAACGAGTCGTGGAGCGCGTGCAGCACGGACAGGAAGAACACGCTCGCGCTCGTCACGGACGTCGACACGTCGCACAGCACGTAGATCTCGGGGCGGCGGGGGCGCTTGGGTCGGTAGCGCAGCCGCAACGGCACGCCGCCGGTCTCGAGCGACGCGCGCATCGTGCGGCGCATGTCGACCGCGCGGCTGCGGCGCCGGCCGCGGGACTCGTGGCCCGACGTCGCGAGGCGGCGCTTCATCTGCGCGACCACGCGGTGCACCTGTGCAAGGTCCTGGAGCGGGCCGCCCGGCAGCGCGCGGTCGAACTCCGCGAGCGGCTTGGACGGCGGCAGGCTCTCCGTGCGGTGGATCAGCGCGCGCTCCAGTTCCCGCCGCAGCATCGCCTCGAAGCGGCGCAGGTGGTCGCGGTCCAGTCCCTCGCCGTCCTGCTCGGCGTCGCGGCCCTGCTGGCGCAGCTCGAGCGTGCGGCGGATGCGCTGCACGTCGACCCCGATCACGCCGGAGGTCTCGCCCTGGCCGCCGAAGGCGGCGACCGCGAGCCGGGCGAGGTCGCTCATCTCGCCGTCGTTGCCCGCGCGGATCGCGGCCTGGATCTGCTGCCGCAACTCGTCGAGGTCGATTCGCTCACCGCCCTCGAAGCGGGTGTCCTTGAGGCCCTTCTCGACGGCCTCGGCTTCGACCGCGCGGAAGAAGAAGCGGTTGAAGACCAGCTCGAACACGCGGCGGTCCTCCTGCGACTTGGCAAGCGTCGCGGCCAGCGTCTCGCGGAAGTCCTGGCGGTCGGTCCAGCTCACCTGGCCGAGCGCGCCGAATGCATCCAGCAGCTCCGCCGTGCCGATCTTGACGCCCTCCTCGCGCAGCTCCTCGCAGAACCGGACGAGCTGCGGAGCCAGCCCGGGAGGGACGCCCTCCGGCAGGCCGCCGTAGATCGCGCCGCGGTTACCCGCGTTCGACCTTGCCGAGGATTCCATCGTCGAGCTTCACTCCCACGCGCTCGGCCACGACGTCGAGGTCGGTGCGGTGCTTCACGATGATGCTCATCGTGCGCTCGAACACGGCGCGGTCGATGTCGGTCGCGCCCAGCAGCAGCATCGCGCGCGCCCAGTCGATCGACTCCGCGATCGAGGGCGGCTTCTTCAAGTCGAGCTTGCGGACCATGTGGATGATCTCGATCAGCCTGCGCATGATCGTGTCCGGCAGCTCGGGCACGTGCAGGCGCACGATCTCGAGCTCGCGCTCGGCGTCCGGATAGTCCAGCCAGAGGTACAGGCAGCGGCGCTTCAGCGCCTCGGTCAGCTCGCGGGTGTTGTTGGAGGTGAGGAGCACGAGCGGCTGCGTGGTGGCCTCGACGACGCCCAGCTCCGGAATCGAGATCTGGAAGTCGGACAGGACCTCGAGCAGCATCGCCTCGAACTCCTGGTCCGTCTTGTCGATCTCGTCGATCAGCAGCACGACCGGCTCCGGCGTCGAGATCGCGGTCAGGAGCGGCCGCGCCATCAGGAAGTCCTCGGAGAAGATGTCCTCCTGCACGTCCTGCCACGCGGTGCCCGCGGCTTCGGTCTGGATCCGCAGCAGCTGCTTGCGGTAGTTCCACTCGTACAGCGCCTTGGCCTCGTCGAGGCCCTCGTAGCACTGCAGGCGCACGAGGCGGCGCTCCGTCCAGCGCGACAGCGCCTTCGCGAGCTCGGTCTTGCCGACACCCGCGGGCCCTTCCACCAGCACGGGCTTACCGAGCTGGTAAGCCAGGTAGGAGACCAGCGCGGCGGCCTCGTCGGGCAGGTAGCCCGCGCCTGCCAGACCGTCGCGAACTTCCTCGAGCGAGACGGGGCTCCCCGTCTGCGGCGCCTCGGACATGGCTGGGATGATACTTGCGTGGGTTTACCCGCCCTGTATGCGGCGAGCGCCACGCTCGCCCAATCGACTCCTGCCTTCGAGACGTCGCCGACGCCCTTCATCGCGCTGTTCGCCGCGGGCTTCGGGATCGGAGTGCTCGGTCACCTCGCGGGATCTCGCGTGCTCGTCGCGTTCGGGATCGCGATCGTCTTCTGCGCGACGCTGATCCTGCCGATCGCGCTGAGCATCTCGAACTAGCCGGCGGCTACCGTCGCAGGGCGGTCAGCGGGTCGATCGCCGCGCCCCCGATGCGCAGCTCGAAGTGCAGGTGCGGGCCGGTTGCGACCCCCGTCGCGCCGACGCGGCCCACCGTCGAGCCCGCCACCACCGCGCTCCCGCGGCTCACCCCGATGCGTGACAGGTGCGCGTACATGGAACGCACGCCGCGCGGATGCTCGATCACGACCAGGTTTCCGTAGCCGCTCGTGTCCCAGCCCGCGAAGACGACCTCGCCGGTCCCGGCGGCCGAAACGACCGTGCCCGCCGCGGCGGGATAGTCGAGGCCAGTGTGGAAGCGGTTGCCGCGGGGCCCGAAACGGTCGCCGGTGCCGCGCGCGACGGGATCCCTCAACCAGATCGGCGAGCGCGGTATGGCGCCGCGCAGCAGCCCCAGCGTCTGCGGGCCCGCGGTGCCGTCCGCCACGACTCCCGAATATGCCTGGAACCGCCGGACCGCCGCCTGCACGTGGCTGCCGAAGCCGCCGTCGATGCTGCCCGACGGGAAGCCGTGCCACGCGAGCCGGAACTGGAGCGCCGCCACGTCCCAACCCGCGAGCCCCAGCCGCAGCGTGCGGGTCCCGTACGAGGGGCCGCCGCGCCGTCCCAGCGCGGCCCTGGTCGCAGCGCCTGCCACCCCGTCCACGGGCAGGCCCTTCATGGCCTGGAAGCGTTGCACGGCCGCCCGCGTGCCCGGCCCGGCCGATCCGTCGATCGTCTGCTGGTAGAGGCCGGCTCCGCGCAGCGCCACCTGCAGCGCCGCGATGTCCGCGCTGCCCGCGGCGTGCGCCGATGCAGGCCCGGCGAACAGCAGGGCAACGCAGATCACACCTACAGTTCGCACGTCGTGTTCCCCCGGCGGCGCTAGCCGCCGAAGCGCGCCTTCAGCGCCAGCACGTTGGCGACATACCGTTGGGTGGAGGACAGCAGGCCGACATCTCGCACCGACGCCGCGCCCTGGTAGTAGGAGGCCACCGCCATCGCCTCGTCGCCGCGGGAGTCCGCGATCAGCTGCCGCAGGTACATCACGCCGGCGTTCACGTTCTCCACGGGCGAGTTCGGATCCAGCGGGCGCTTGGCGAGCTGCTGCTCGACCCAGCTCCAGGTGCCGGGAAGGATCTGCATCACGCCGCGCGCGTTGGCCGGCGAGACGACCCCGTTCTGGAACCCGCTCTCCTGCCACGCGACGGCCGCGGCGAGTGACGGAGAGACGCCGTGGCTCGAGGCAACCTCGCCGATCTGCGGTGCGGTCATCGTCTCGGGAGTGGGATTCGGGGCGGCATCGACGACCACCGCCGGCTGCCCCTGAGAAGCCGGTACCGCCTGGGCGGGCGGCGCCGACGTCGGGAGCTTGATCGCAGCGCCGGCAGGCAATGGCTGCTCCGGGTCCAGCCCGTTCATCCACGCGACCTGACCAACCGACACGCCGCTGGCCGCGGCGATCCCCGACAGCGTGTCTCCCGGCTGCACCGTGTAGGCCCCCAGCACCGGTGGAGGTGTGGCGCCCGTAGTGTCCGCCGGTCCGGCCGACGTCGCGAGCGCGGCTGCCGCTTCCGCCTCGGACGGGATCTGGATGGTGGACCCGACGACGACCTGGGCGTCCTCGGGGAGCCCGTTGGCGGCCGCGAGCGCGCGGGTCGTGAAGTTGCTCGCCGCGGCGATGGACCACAGGGTCTCGCCCGCCTGCACCGTGTGCGGCACCGCGGCCGCGGCTGGCGTGGGCAGGACGAGAAGTGCCGCCAGCAGCGCGGGCGCACAGAGTCTGCACAGGACTTTCACCGATTCGACCTCCGCTCCGGGTCGTTGACGTCGCGGCGGCGATGCGTCCTTCAGAGGATTGCCGCGGAGAGCGGCTTCGGACGCTTCCTGGACGAACGTCCGAGCAGGATCGGCCTATCGGCGTATGCCCAGGTCCTCGAGCGTGCGGCGCAGGCCTTCGGCGAGCGGCGTGCTGGTCCAGCCCAGCTCGGTCTCGGCCTTGGTCGCGAGCGGGTGAGCGTTCCAGGTGAAGAAATAGAGCTGTCCGCGCGAGAGCAGCGGGGGCCGGCGAATGACGCGCGACAGGGCTTCGCTGCCCGCGGCCATCGCGCGGGCCGCCGGCAACGGGAGCGTCGGCGGCACCCAGCCGCGCCCGGCCTCGCGCACGACCGCATGTGCGAGGTCCCGCAGCGAGATGTGGGTGTCGCACAGGATGTAGCGCTCGCCGTCGCGTCCCCGCTCGGCTGCCAGCAGGTGTCCCTCGGCCAGGCCTTTCACGTAGACCAGCCCGAGCCCTCCGGGCGGGAGTGCCGGCAGCCGCCGCCGCACCAGAGGCTCGAAGAATCCCCGGTCGAAGGAGACGCTCGCGCTCGGCCCGGGCCCGTAGACCCCGGCCGGGTTCACGATCACGACCTCGAGCCCGTCGCGCTCGGACAGCGCGAGCTGCTCGGCCCTCTGCTTGGAGCGCTCGTATGCGGTTCCCTTCGGGTATGCGGCGACCTGCGACTCGTCGAACCGCTCGCCCGGCTCGGCATGGAACACGTCCTCGGTGCTGGTGTGCACGAGCCGGCGCACGCCGGCCTCGCGCGCGGCACGCGCGACGGTGCGCGTGCCCTCGGCGTTTACGCGATCGAACTGGGTGTCGTCCGCCAGCCACTGCTCGGGCAGCCCCATTGCGTTGAACACCACCTCGCACCCCTCCACGGCCGCGGCGACGGATGCGGGGTCTGTCACGTCACCGCGCACCGCCTGCACACCGCGCGGCAGGACGGTCGCGGCCCTTGCCGGATCGCGCACGAGCGCGCGCACCTCGTCGCCGCGGGTCGCGAGCGCCTGGGCGATCGCGTGACCGACCTTGCCGGTGGCGCCGGTGACGAGCGCCCTCATTGGATGATCACCTCGGCGCCTCGCCCCAGGCGTGGGCGGTCTCCGCGTCGACGTCTGCCGCCAGCGCCTCGCTCTGCCCGTGGTGGAAGCGGCGCCGCCCGCGCACGCCCGCGACCGCGAGCAGCACGCCGGACGCAAACGTCACGAGGAACCCCCAGCGCAGGTCGTAGTCCAGCGTGCGGTCGGCCAGCACGCGCGCCGGCGGGTCCAGGACGCGGGCCAGGACCAGCACGCAGCACCAGGCGCCGGCGCCGGCTGCGAGGGTGCCGTCGGCAAGCGGCAGGTGAAAGCCGCGGCCCTCGGCGCGGCCGTACAGCATCAGCAGCACGGACCCGGCGACGAGCATCAGCGCCAGCTCGATGAACGTGAACCGGTTGACGGCCCAGTACGAGAGGCCGGTGAGGGGGTCGCGCCACCAGGGCAGGAACAGGCTGCCGAGCATTCCGAGAGCGGCGAAGCCCGCGAGCCGCTGGTCGGGGGGAAGGTTGCGTGCGCCGTCCGTGACCGTGGCACGAAACCCGCGCCGTTCCGGGTCACTCAATCGGTATGTCCTCGACCGGCGCCGCGCTTGACCGCTGCGACTCCAGATGCCGGATGTAGTGGTCGATCAGCGTGCGCGCCGCCAGCAGCCCCTCGCGCTGCAGCGCATGCCAGTGCTCCTGGAACTCCGGCGCTGCAGCGGCACGCAGCACGTCCGCCGCACGGCAGATCGGGCAGAAGGCGACGCATTGATGCTCGATGTGACCGGTCGTCCCACCGGGCGGGGGCCGGCCGGGCGGAGGCCGGTCCTCCCAGGACGAGAACGGGTCGTGCGGCGCGTCGCCCAGGCCGGCAAACGGATCGTCCGGGATTGGAGGCATCAGACGGCCTCCCGCGCCGGCACCGCGGTGTGATCGGTGTGTGGCTCCTGGCGCGCGAACCGGATCCGCAGCGCTCCGCCTTCGAGCTTCGCCTCCCGCGGCCGGAAGGACGCGAGCGCCGACGGCAGCACGATGTTGCGCTTGTGCCCGCCCACCCGCACGACCAGCTCGAGGCCGATCTTCTTCAGGTCGATCTCCGCCTTCTCGACGAACGGGACACGCAGGCGCAGCTCGGCGCTGGCGCCGTCCATCACCAGCTCCTGGCTGAGATCGTGGTACAGGACCTCGTGCGGATCGTGTCCTTCGAACACGGAGTCACACAGGCGCCTCAGCATCTCCTTGCCCACCACCTCCTGCTCGAAGAACGGCGCGCGCAGAACCGGGACCGGGTCGAACGCCTGCTCCACGAACTCCATCTGCTCCTGCTGCACCTCTCGCCAGGCGGCGAAGTAGCTGCCCTCGACGTCCTCGGGGAAGATGCGGTTCACGACCACGGCATCCGTCAGATACCCGTAGAGGTTCAGGTAGGTGAAGGTGCGCTGCGCCTCCTTGATCACCATGCGGTCGGGGTTCATCACGAGCCGGATGGACGAGTGCAAGCGGTCGCGCAGGATCTCGCTCATCTCGATCAGGTTGGTGACGAGCAGCTCGACCTCGGAGAGCACGTCCTTGCCGGGCAGCGGCAGGTCGAACATCGTGCGCGCGATCGGGCGCGCGGCGGACATCAGGCGCTTCTCCCAGGGAAACACCTTGGCGAGCCACCAGCGCGCGACCTCCGGGAAGGAGAGCAGGCGCAGGGTCTCGCCCGTCGGTGCGCAGTCCACGATGATCACGTCGAACTCGCCCGACTCGTGGTGACGCTTGAGCTGCAACAGCGAGAAGATCTCGTCCATCCCGGGCGGGACCGTCAGCTCTTCGGCCAGGATGCGATCGACGCCGCGCTCCGACAGCACCCCGCCGAGCCACCGCTGCACCGCGTTCCAGTGGCGCTCGAGCTCGGCCTCCGCCTGCACCTCCTGGCCCCAGAGGTTCGGGGCGACGGGGGTGGGGAGCGCGCCGAGCTGGGTCTCGAGGGAGTCCGACAGGCTGTGCGCGGGATCGGTCGACAAGATCACGGTGCGAAGCCCGCTGCCGGCCACCTGCAGGGCGGTCGCCGCGGCCACGCTCGTCTTGCCGACTCCCCCCTTTCCCGTGTAGAGGATCGTGCGGGGTGGCATCGGGCGATTCTACGCCGATGCTCGTCGGCCGCGAGGCGTCGGCGGCCGGGTGGGCGCCGCCTAGCGGCCTCGGCGATCGCAGATGCGGCGCTACTCTCCCGAAATGATCATCGTGACGGCCGCCGCCCGCCTGCGACCCTACACGCGCGAAGCGGCGCTGGCCGCCGCCACGAAGATGCAGGAGGCAACGGCGGGCGAGCCGGGCTGCCACGAATATCGCTTCTGGGTCGCGATCGACGACCCTCACAGCGTGCTCGTGTTCGAGCGCTGGGCGGACCAGGCGGCCCTCGAGGCGCACTTCGCCACGCAACACGCACGCGACTTCGGCGCCGCGATCGCGACGTACGCCGACGGCCCGGTGGCGGTTACACGGTTCGAGGTCTCGCACGCGGGGCCGCTGCGCTGAGGTCAGATGACTGATATGCCGACGCTCGGGCTGTTCGGCACGAACATGGGCGTGTGCGGCACCGCTGACGGAGCGGCGCGGATCGGCGTCCTCGCCGAGGAGCTCGGCCTGCGCAACGAGGCGCAGGCGGCGAGGCGCGACCTCGCCGGCTTCACGATCACCGTCAGCCCGGCCGAGCGACTCGATCCGGACAGCGTGCGCGCCTTCGGGGACCTCGGCGTCGACCGCCTGGTCCTGGTCCCGCGGCTGGGGCTCTCGTTGCCGGACCTCGACGCCTACGTGCGCGCCAGGGCTCCCGAGCGCGTGGGTGCCGAGTCGCTCCAGCGCTAGATGGTTGATTCCAAACTCCCCGCACCCACGGATGACGCTGCGAACCTTCGCTGGATCTGCGTCCTCGGGCTCGCCCATGCAACCAGCATGGGCTTCACCCTGCGTCCTTGTCCAGCTCGGTTCTCGCGCCCCCG
>JBBRDT010000069.1:0-18798 GCA_038203635.1 Solirubrobacterales bacterium | reverse complement strand
CGGCCTTGAGCCGGCCGAGGTAGCCGAGCTGGTCGTGCTCTGGGACGCACAGCACAACCGCCCGCCGCAGGGGCGCCGATCCGTCGAGAAAACCGTGAAGTCGATCGCCCGTAGCGAGGCAGCCAAGAACCCGTTCGCCGCCTTCAACGGGAACGGAGGGGTCGCGTCGGAGGGTATCCCGCTGTCCCGGACCTACAAGGCGCGCGGGACACCGGGACAGTTCGAGTTCCGCGGCGTCGACCTCAGCCAGCTCGAGCCGGTGCGCTTCACCTGGACTCCCTGGCTCGTCGGCGGGGCCCTCAACCTGGCCGTTGGCGAGGAGGGCGTCGGCAAGAGCACGATGCAGGCGTACATCGCCGCGGGGATCACCACCGGGGCGCTCGTCGGCGACTTCGAGGGCGTCGGCGCAGATGTCGCGTTCATCGGCACGGATGAGGACGATTGGAACAGCGTCACCGTGCCGCGGCTTCACGCGGCCGGGGCCGACCTCGACCGGGTGGTTCACCTGTGTCCCACAGACGACGCCCTCGCGTTCGACGTCGTCTCTCACGCCGACGAGCTCGACCGGCTTCTCGGTGAGCGCCCCTGCGGACTCGTCGTGATCGAGCAGATCATGGACGTGTTGCCGCCGATGAAGTCCTACACCGACCCTGCGGCGATGCGCCTGGCCCTCAAGCCACTCCGTCGGGTCCTGCGCCGACACAACGTCGCCGGGCTTGGCACGCTGCACGTCAACAAGGCCGAGGCGGCCAGCTTCCGTCAAGCGCAGCAGGGTTCCGCGCAGTTCGGTGCACTGTCGCGCTCGAGCTTCCTGGTGGCCAGGCACCCGACCGACGTGATGCGACGCGTCGTGGTCCTGGGCAAGTCGAACTACGTCCGCGACACGGACAGGTCGATGTCCTTCGCGCTGGCCGAAGCTGTCTTCACGCTCAATGATCACGAGTTCAGCGTGGGGCGCGCGGTGGACTTCGAGGCCGAGCAGATCGCGATGGCCGACGTGCTGGCGTCGAAGTCCCAGAGCGCCAGGAGTGCCGAGAGGGACCAGCGGCTCGAGGCGGTTCGCGAGGCGTTGACCGTCGACCCCCAGAGCGAGGTCACGCTTGCTCGCGAGGCGGGCAAGCTCCACGGCGAGCAGATCCCCCGATCGAGCGTGAAGCGCCTCCTCGACGAGCTTTACATCGCCGGCCAGGCCAAGAAGGTCACCGGCGGGTGGGTGTCCACTGTCCAGACCCCTAAGGAAGTGGACAGTGGACACCCTTCGCAGCAGCCCGACGACGGACTCGATGACCTTGGCCCGGAGCGACCGCTCCCCGACCCGGCTGCGGGGGCCCTGCCGCCCAGGCCGTGCCGATGCAACGCGCCCTTGCCCGACGGAGAGGACTGGGCCGTTTGCCTCAAGTGCGGAAGGGCGCCATGAGCGCGCCGACGATCTATTCGCCTCAGCAGATCGCCGACTTGCTCGGCGTCAGCCGGGAGACGGTACTGCGGAAGTGCCGGGAGGGCGCCTGGCCGCACCGGCGGGTAACGGCGCAGACGATCATCTTCACCGCCGACGATCTCCACGCCCTCCTCGAAGCCTGCCGCGCAGGTAGTCTTAGCGGTGCGAGGCAACCCTGAAATGGAGGAAGCGGTGACTAACTACCTGAGTGGGCATGTGTTCCTTCGCGAGCTGGCCCGAGGCGACATCTGGTACGCGCGCGTTCGCGTCGGCAGTAAGGACACAAAGAAGCGGATCGGCCCGGCCTGGAAGAAGCGGAGCGCTTGCCCGCCCGGCTACTTCACGAAGCAGACGGCTGAGCGCTGGCTGCGCGAGTATCTGAGCGACGTCGGCAAGGGCATCCGGGTAGAGCAGCAACCGACAGGTGCCAACTGGCAGGACGCCTGCGAGGAGTGGCTGCGGTGGATCGAGCACGACCGCAAGCGCAAGCGCTCGACGGTGCGCGACTACAAGCTGACCATCAAGGCGAATCTGATCGGCGACCTCGGCGCCGAGCGCAAGCTTGAGACAGTCCAGCAGCGGCACTTGGAGGCGTACCGGGATGCGCTCGTGCGCGAGGGCCGTCTGTCACCGCGAACGATCAACAAGCGACTGACGATGGTCCACGGGATCTTCGGGCGGGCTGCCAAGATCTGGAACCTGCGGGCAAACCCCGCCGCCGGGATCGAGAAGGTGCCCGAGCGCCGGTCCGGCGACCTAGACGTGTTCCGGCCCGACGAGGTCCGCCAGCTCATCGCTGCTGCTGCCACGGGGCAGGACGGCGCGCTGTACTTGACTGCCGCGTTCACCGGCCTCCGGTTCGGCGAGCTGGCGGCGCTGCGCTGGTCGGACGTGGACTGGCAGCGCGAGCTGATTCATGTCCGACGAGCGCTCGCACGCGGTGCCATCGAGGAGCCGAAGTCCGGCAAGGTCCGCTCGGTGCCGATGGTGCCCGACGTGGCGCAGGCGCTCGCCAAGCTCGGCCAGCGCGACCTCTGGATCGGCGACGGTGACTTCGTGTTCGTCAGCCCGACCGGCGCCTACATCGACTACTCCGGGATGGTGAAGGCGTACAAGCGGGCGCTAAAGAGGGCCGGGCTCCGGCCAGTCAAGTTCCACGGGCTGCGCCATTCCTTCGGCACCATCGCCGTGCAGGCGTTCCCGCTGTCCGACGTGCAGGCGTGGATGGGCCATGCCGACATCCAGACGACTATGCGCTACATCCACTACGTCCCGAAGCAAGACGCCGCCCAGCGGCTCGGGCGGCTGGTGAGCGCGGAGAACCTGGCCCCGAAGTTGGCCCCAAGTGCCGCCCTCAGCACGTCGTCGGAGGGTGTCGAGAATGCGTAGTTGTCGCCCGTTGTCGTCGGTGGTCGGCGGTACACCGCGACCTCATAATCCGTCGGTCGGAGGTTCGAATCCTCCCCGGCCCACTAAGGAACCGAGCGCTTCTTTGCGCGGAACTGAATTGCCATTCTCGATTCGCGTTTGCTGCGTGCTCGCCGCGTTCTTGCCGGCCGCGGCCCCGGCTGCTGCCGAGGTCGAGTCGTTCACGGCGCGCGGGCCCGCGATCCTCCACGTGGGATCTCACACGGAGCATCTGCAGGAGGGCTCCACCCGTGTGGAGCTTGGACGCAGTCACGGCGGCTGGCTGCTGGGTGTCGGCCAACGCAAGGTCGAGCGGTTCACACGCCGGCCGGCGCTGCGGGTCGCCGGGGGAGGCGTCACCGATCGTCTCACCGGGGGCGGGACCGTGGCGCTGCTCGGTGCCCGCCTGCTCGCGAAGGAGGTTCACGGCTCGTGGCTGCCGGGAGGCCTGGCGCGCACGGGCGCGTGGATGCGCGGCATGCCGGCCGCTGCGCTTTGGCGGATGGGCGTGCTTGACCGGCGCCGCGCGGCGTCGTGGTGGCGACATGCGATGCGGGCGACGCTGCGCCTGCGCGGGGCCGAGTCCGCCGACACTCACGACGTCGGCTTCGTCTACGAGGGCGCCGCCTACGGCTATGACGCCGGCTGCCGCAGGCAGCCGCTGCGCGCGCCGTTCACGCGAAGGCGCTGTCGCGCGCTGCTGCGATCCGCTCGCTCCGCCGCCGATCGCCTCGCGCTGATGATTCGCGCGAACGCTCCTGCGCAAATGCTGCCCACCCACGTCGCGCGCTGCCCCGACTGCCCGCCGGGTGCATGGGAGACGATCATCGACTCGATGATGAACATCGGGCTCCTCGTGTGGGCCCAACGGCACGCGGGCCGCGACGGCTACACGCGACTGGCGCTCGACCACGCGCGC
The DNA here is from genome assembly GCA_038203635.1 of Solirubrobacterales bacterium. GTDB lineage: Bacteria > Actinomycetota > Thermoleophilia > Solirubrobacterales > JBBDJG01 > DASRIA01. Next base: position 15,034 of record JBBRDT010000069.1, on the reverse strand, counting down.
GCGGTCGCCGGCGCGCTGATCCGCCCGGACGGATGCACCGCGCAGGCGATCTTCACCGACCAGGCGACGGGCCGGCAGTTCGGCCTGCACACCCATCAGGGAATCTCGGCGACGTCGACGTGGGCGCGCGGGCAAGCGTGGGCCATGCTCGGGTTCGCCCGCCTCGCGCGCGACGCTCGCGCGCCGTGGGCCGTGGAGGTGGCGCGCCGGCTGGCCGGCTGCTGGCTCGCGAAGGCGCCCAGAGGGACCGTCGTGCGGTTCGACCTGGATGCGGTCAGCGGCCCGCCCGACTCCTCGGCGCAGGCGGTGGCCGGCGCGGGGCTCGCGACGCTCGCGCGCGTCGACCGCCCGCGTGCGGCACGATGGCGCAGCGCAGCTCGTGCGCAGCTCGGGCCCGTCGAGCAGTTGGTGTCCGCCGTCCCGCCGCTCGGCCGGCTGGGGCGGCAGACCTATGTCGCCGGCGGGGACCGGTCCGACGAGGACATCGAGCTGCCGATCGCGCAGCTGTACGTCCTCGACGCGCGGGACTCGGGTCTCAGGAGGTGAGTTGCGACATTTCCTCGCGCAGGGCGTCCAGGTCGGCCCGCAGCGAGTCGAGCTCCCGCCGCAGCACCGCGACCTCGTCGGCGAGGCCGTCCGGCTGAGGTTGGGGTGTGGGAGCAGGAGCGGGGGAGGTAGCGCTCGCCTGGACGGGCTCGGCGCTCACCGCGCCTTCGCCGTCTGCGTCCTCCTCCATCAGATGCGTGTAACGCGACTCCTTCTGTCCCGGCCGGCGCTCGAGCCAGCGCCCGAGCTCGCGTTCGGTGAGCCGATCGAGCGCGGCCTCGACCGACGCGAGGTCGGCGAACGAGTGCTGGCGCTCGGCGCGCTGCTTCAGCTCGCCCGACGTCTGCGGGCCGCGCAGCATCAGCACACACAACAGTGCGCGTTCGTCGCCCGGTAGGCCGAGTTCCTCGTCGACGAGATGGCGGTACTTGTGCGCGCGGGAGCCGTGGTAGCTGGCCAGGCGTGCGAGGCCGCGCTGCCCGAGTCGCTGTGCAGCTTCACGCACGGTCGGCTCGTCGTAGTCGACGACCGGGTCGCGGTTCGTCGACTGATTGCACGCCAGCCGCAGCGAGTTGAGGGTCAGCGGATAGGCGTCCGGCGTCGTGGACTGCTTTTCGACCAGGCAGCCGAGCACCCGTACCTGCGCGGCATCGAGGTCCACGACGCGCTAGGGGGCCACTACACGACCACCGGCACGAACTCGTCGTCGTTCTGCTGGTCGCGCTCCCACATCAGGAAGTCGTAGTAGCCGCAGCGGTGGGTCGGGAACTCGCGGCAGATCTTCGGGCGGTGCTCGTAGACCGTGCACTGGCGCGCCTCCTGGTCGAAGAACCTGCACGTGCTCGGAAAGATGTGGTCGACCTTGTGGCGCAGGATGCGCGTCCCGTCGGGCGCCTTCTTCGTGAACTTCCGCTCCGCCTCCTCGGCCGGGAGTTCGAAACGCCGCGCGAGCCGGCGAACGTCGACGAGCGTCACGGGGATCTGCGGGTAGGAGCAGCAGTAGGCCGGGCACTTGGCGCAGTCGTAGAGCGGCTTCTTGGCGCCGTTGGAGGCCACGGACGCAGTGTAGATCAGCCAGGGGCGCCGCCGGCGAACATATGGTGCAAAGTCGCAACGTTCGCGGTAGCCTGGAAACCGAGTGTCACCAGGGAGGGGAAGCAACGTGCCCAAGGTCGGGCGAAACAGATCAGCGGGGTCCAGGCGCGCCGGCCTGCTTGGCCTTCTGTCGGTCGCATGCACGTGCCTCGCCTTGGCCGCGCCAGCGAGTGGCGCGCCGGTGATCGCCGCGGCAGGGGACATCGCGTGCGACACCACCAGCGAGTTCTACAACGGCGGGGCCGGAGTGCCGGGTCACTGCCGCCAGCGGGCGACCTCCGACATACTCGTCGGCGGCGGGTTCGCCTCGGTGCTGACCCTCGGCGACACCCAGTACCACGTCGGGGCGCTCACGGACTTCGATGCCGTGTTCGACAAGACGTGGGGCCGGGTCAAGCCGCTGATCCACCCCGTCGTGGGCAACCACGAGTACTCGACGTCGAACGCGCGCGGGTACTTCGACTACTTCAACGGCGACGGGAAGCGCGGCGGCCCGGCCGGTAATCGCGACGAGGGCTACTACAGCTTTGACATCGGCAGCTGGCACCTGATCGCCCTCAACTCGCAGTGCGACCAGATCTCCGGCGGAGGGGCGCTGAACGGTTGCGCGCCCGGGTCGCCGCAGGAGCGCTGGCTCCAATCCGACCTTGCGGCCCACCGGACTTCGTGCACGCTCGCCTACTGGCACAGCCCGCGGTTCAACTCGGGACTGCGCGGCAACTCGTCCGCCTCGCAGCCGTTCTGGGATGTGCTGCACGCGGCCGGAGCGGACGTCGTGCTGAGCGGCGACGCCCACAGCTACGAGCGCTTCGCTCCGCAGGACCCGAAGGGGGCGCCCGACCCTCTGCGCGGCATCCGCGCTTTCGTGGTCGGAACGGGCGGCGTCTTCTTCACCGGATGGAGCAAGCCGAAGGCGAACAGCGAGGTGCGGCAGAACGACACGTTCGGCGTGCTCGCGCTGACCCTGAACCCCACGAGCTACGAATGGCATTTCCTGCCCGAGGCCGGCGGCATCTTCACCGACTCGGGCTCGGGTGCCTGCCACGGCCGCACGCCCGGGTTTGTGCCCAGCAAGCCGCCCCCGCCGGTGCGCTCGGGCAGGACGAGCTGCACGATTCGCGGCACGGACGAGGACGACCGCCTGGTCGGCACCAGGAAGAAGGACGTCATCTGCGGTCTCGGCGGCAACGACAGGATCCGGGGGTTGGGCGGCAACGACGTGATCCGCGGCGGCGCCGGCAAGGACCGGCTTTTCGGAGGCAAGGGCCGCGACCGCCTGTACGGCAACGCGGGCAATGACATTCTCAAGGGGCAGAGCGGGCGCGACCGCCTCGTCGGAGGCAAGGGCCGCGACCGCCTCTATGGAGGTCGTGGCAACGACTCACTCTCCTCCCGTGACTCACGCGGTTACGACCGCGTGCTCGGCGGGCGCGGTCGCGACCGCGCCAAGATCGACCGGGGCGACCGCACACGCTCCGTCGAGCGGATCTCGCGCCGCTAAGCACCTCGCCGCTTACTCGTAGCCGAGCGCGTCGAGATGCGGCCGGAGGTGATGCTCGGCCAGCGCCTGCTGGTCGGCGTCTAGCTCGTGGCGCCAGCGGCCCACCGAGCTCTGCGCCGAGTCCGTGGTCGCGTGGAGGTCTCGGCGATATCCCTCTGCGGCGAGCCCTCCAAGCATGTCGGCCACGGTCTGCGCCCGCGCGTCCGCGCCGATGTGCTCGAGCACATCGGTCAGCGTGGCCTCGGGCCGCGTGATCAGATCCTCGTAGCGAAGCAGGTGCGCCCCCGGACCGCGGCGTTGCGCGTAATCGACCAGGTTGACCGCACTGATGTCGCTGAGCCAGCGGATCGTGTCCTCGATCGACGCGTCTGGCTGCGGGCCGAATCCCTGAACTCCGGTCCTGCGCGAGTACGCGAGCATCGAACAGGCGACGTCGCGCAGGTCGCGGACGAGCACGATCTCGCGGGCCCGAGGGTCGAGTTCCTCCGACACCTCGGCGACGGACCGCACCGGGTCGGTCTGCGCCTTCTCCACGAAGTACCGGGCCCCGGGCTTGCCCGAGACTGCGGCGAGCGACGATCCGACGAAACCGATCCGAGAGCGGCAGAACGCGGCCATCGCCTCGACGCTGTCTCGACCCAGGGCCGGCAATGCGGGGTCGTCGTTCGGAATCTCGGGATTGGGCAGCTGTGCGCCGACCCACCAGTTCGCCCAACCCGGGCCGCCTGGCTGCTGCAGCTGGCGCTCGTAGCTCGCGGGGCGGGCAAGCCCCCGCAGCACCGCGGTCCAGTAGCTCACCACGCGGGTCTCGGTGTCCCAAGATCTGTAGCCGGCGAAATCCGGGTGGTGACACAGGAGGTTGGTGACCGCGGTCGAGCCGCTGCGCCCGATCGTGGTGACCAGGACGGGGCTGGGCCCGGGCCCCGGCGCACCGGGTAGGGGAACGCGCGTACCGGACAGCGTGGCGATGCGCGCGCGGGTCTGGTCCTCCAGCACCGCGCGCACGGCGACACGGAAGGTGTAGGGCAGGTCAAGGGAGCTGACGGCGAGGTCGATCTTGCCCGCATGCTCGTCGTCGGCCGGGTGCGCCGGCACCGTCTCCAGGATCACGCCGCGATGCACGAGCTCGAAGTGCGTCACCGGCTGCCGCTTGCCGATCGCCCATCCGCTGACCTTCAGGGCGTAGATGTCGCTCGTGTTCTCGGGCGGCCTCGCATCCAATCGGGGATGGTCGAGATCACGGTCGACGAGCCGGTCGGGGTGGATCGGGGTCAGCGTGACCTCCTCGATCCTGACCCTGGGGTCTACGGCCGTCGCGGGATCGGTCATCTGGGGGCCGGTGCAACGGTTTCCCAGCGCACAGGCCCGGCCGGCTCTCCATGGAGGAATTCGAGTATCTGGCGCACGACGGCGGACCCCTCGCCGACGGCCGATGCGACCCGCTTGACTCCGCCGTGCCGCAGGTCCCCCACGGCGAACACCCCGGGGACGCAGGTCTCGAACTCCCCGAAGTGCCGCGACGGGTCGCCGTAGCCCTTGAGCCGCTTGGCCTCGAGCGCGTCCCGGCCCGTCTTGACGTAACCCCAGTCGTCGAGCTCGATGTCCTCCGGCAGCCATGACTTGTGCGGGACGGCACCGATCATCACGAACAGGGCCGCCGCATCGACGGTCCGCTCCGTCCCGTCCCGGTCGCGCAGCACGAGGTACTCGAGGTGACCCTTTCCGCCTCCTCCGGTCACCTGTGTCTGGAGCACCACTTCGATGTCGTCCGCATGCGCGGTGATCGTTTCGCGCAGGTACTGCGACATGCTCTCCGCGAGCGAGGAGCCGCGCACGACGATGAACACGCGACGCGCGTAGCGGCGCAGGTGCATCGCGGCCTGCCCGGCCGAGTTGCCTCCGCCGACGATGTAGACCTCTTGGCCGGCAAGAGACTGTGCGTCCGACACTGCCGCACCGTAGAAGACGCCCGCGCCGCTCAGCACGTCGAGCTCGGGAATGCCGAGGCGCCGGTAGGCGACGCCGGTCGCCAGCACGACGGACGGCGCGGTGGCGCGGCTTCCGTCTGACAGCTCGACAACGTGTCGGGGACCGAGGGTCTGCAAGCCCATGACCGACTTCGTGAGGAGCAGCCGCGCACCGAACACCCATGCCTGCTGGTAGGCGCGCTGGGCAAGCTCGGCGCCGCTCACGCCGCGGGAGAAACCGGGGTAGTTGCGGATCAGGGTGCTGGAGCCGGCCTGCCCGCCGATCGCCTCGCGCTCGATCACGAGTGTCCGCAGTCCCTCGGAGGATGCGGCCACCGCCGATGCCAGGCCGGCCGGCCCGGCGCCGATGATGATCACGTCGAAATCGGAGTCTCCGGACAGTTCCGTGGTGACGCCGTAGGCCCGGGCCAGGTCTTCCCGGCTCGGATCCTTGAGGATGGTCTTGCGAAGGAGGCGCACCACCGGCACCTTCTCCTCTTCGCAGCCGCATTCGCGCAGAATGCGCCGGCCCGCCTCGCTGTCGCTCGGGTAGAAAACGTGCGGGAACCCGTTGCGGATCAGCAGCGTGGTGAGCTCGTGCACCTTCGGCGACCACCGCCCGCCGACGATCTCCACCTCCGCAGAGCCGTAGCCCACGTTTCTCCGCCACTCGTGCAGGAACTCCGTGATGGTGCGGTGGAAGAATTCGTCCGGCGATCCCCACGGCTTCAGGACGTAGTAGTCGATGTGTCCCAGCGCCATGGCGTTCAGCACCGCCTCCGCCGTCTGCGGCACGCCCCAATCGCCGAACTCGATCATCAGCCCGCGCTTGGCGCGTGGATGGACGTGTCTCACATAGGCGAGCAGGTCCGCGCCCGTGTCGTCCGCCAGCGATTGACTGGCCAGCACCAGCGCCACCTGCTCCCCTGCGGTCCGCATGTTCTCGAGCTTCTCCCGGGCGCGGAGGGGCGACCGCTCGCAGAGGACCTGGTAGTCGGCGCTGTAGCGCAGGTGCAGCTGATCGGAGATTCGCCGGAGGGCGTCCAGGTCATCGTCGATGGCCAGCAGGACCGGTGCTTGCGGTTGCGGTTCCTGCTCGCTCCCCGCACCGCCCCGATGGCTGTTCATCCTAGGCTCTGCCTATGGGACGAACACACCCTGAGTTGCAAACAGGACGTTGTCGCCCGCTGTCTCGGCATCGCCGTCCGGGCCACCGTCCAACAGCCTGACCCTGTCGAACTGCCAGACCGAGCGATCGCGCTCGGTCACCGTGCCGGGAACGAGCGTGTCCGCGGTGGTCGTGATGGAGCACGTGGAGCCGATGCCCGACCCGGCTGTCGTGGCACACGGCACCGTGGCGGACAGCGGCGTGTCCTGCACCGTTCCGCGCTGGTCGTCCGGGAAGATCGGCGCCAGCGGAGTGTTGTTCTTATCGGTGATGCGCAGTGTGACCTGCGCCTGCAGCTCGCCCGTGTAGTCGGACAGGTTGGGCGCGCGGATGTCGGTCGCGCTGACCCTGATCGCCACGTCCGCTTCGTCGGCCGGTGTCGTTGGATTGCCGGCCATCGCCTTGTAGCGCGCGAAGGCGACCGAGTTGGCCGCCGGCCCATTCGAGTCCGGTGAGCCGACCGTCACGTTCGGTGAGGACGGCACCGGCGGATTGCACGAAGAGCTGTCCAGCGGAGGGCCGTGCACGCGGTCGGGTGCCGTGCACTCCTGGTAGGCCGGGACGAGCGACGTGCGCGTCGACGGCGCGGTTCTGGGACGCGGATACGCATCCGGCTGGGTCGCGTCGTAGGTGTACGTCGCGTGAAGCTCACCCAGCTCCATGCCGGCCACGAACACATTTGTCTGGAACAGGGTGTTGAGGGCCAGCGCACCGGCGGTCGTCACGAGGGCCCTCCCGTAGAACGTGATCGTGCCGGCCTCGTCATCGGTGGCCACGACGTCCACGACGTCCGCAACGTCGGTGGGAACTGCCCCGTTCACGGTCCCGATCAGCTTGCAGCCGGTGATACCCGTGCACTGAAGCGTGATGTTCGTTATGTCGATCGACGTGTTGATGCTCGCCTTCTCGATGTGCAGGCCACCGCTGTGCGTGACTGCCGCGAGTGAGTTGGGGACGTCGTAGAGACCTCCGGTGACGGGGAAGATGGCTGCGGGCTGGGAGCCGTACTCGAGTCGCGCGGGTGGGATCGCCGTGATGAAGATCCCATCGTTGAGCAGCTTCAGGAAGCCCGGGATGTTGACCACGAGCCGGGTCTCGGTCCCGGTGACGGTCACGGGCGCTGCTTTCGCCGAAGGTGCAGCACGGACGGCGAGCACGATCAAAAAAAGACCGACAGCAGAGATGACGCGAAATCGAATGTCTGACGAAATGGCTGCCATTTTTCCTCCCCTGGCTCGCCGAGCAGCCGCTGCAGTCTAACCTGAAACGAGACCACGATCACTCTGCGGGCAGGGTCCGGCGGGCAGGCTGCTAGGCTGCCGCCCGCCCAGCGGTTCGGGAACCTTAATGTCATCCTCGTCGCATCGAAAACGTCTACCGAGCGTGAGGCTCATCGCGCTGCTTGCCGTCGTGGTGCTCGGCCTTCCGGCGACGGGCTGCGGTGGCGGCGGCGACGGCGGCCCGAAGCAGACCGACACGATTCAGACCGGCGCCAGTCCCGCAGCACTGGCCGTCGGCGGAGGCGGCGTGTGGGTCGCCAATTCGGAGGGCGGGACGCTCGCGCGGATCGACCCGGTGTCGAAGAGAGTGACGGGCAAGCCCCCGCAGGTCGGCGCACAGCCCCTTTACGTCGCGTTCGGCGAGGGCTCGCTGTGGGTCACCGCCGGACGCGGTTCCCCCCTTGCCCGTGTGGACGCGCGCACGGGTCGCCGCACCAACAGGGTGGCCCTGGGCGGCACCTCGCCAAGCGGCGTCGCCGTGGGGGCGGGTGCCGTTTGGGTGGCCGATTCGTCCGAGGGCAACGTACGGCGCATCGACGCCGGGACCAACAAGCTCGTCGGTAGCCCGATCAAGGTGGGCGTGGCGCCGGAGGGCGTTGCCTTCGGCGAGGGCGCGGTGTGGGTCGCGAACTCAGGCGCCGCGACGGTCTCGCGCATCGACCCCGACAGCAATCGTGTTGTCGCCACCATCCGAGCCGGCAATGCCCCGACGGACATCGCGGTCGGGGAAGGGGCGGTATGGGTCGCGAATACCAGCGACCAGACCCTCGTGCGCATCGATCCGGCCACGAACCGGGCAGGTGAGCCGATCAAGCTCGGCGGCCAACCCTCCGGGGTCGCGGTCGGGGACGGTGCCGTATGGGTCGCAGACGAGGGCGACGCGACCTTGCAGCGGATCGATCCCAGTAATGGAGACATCACCGACGCGACGAAGCTCCTCAACCACCCCGCGGCCGTCGCGGTCGGTGAGGGCGCTGTCTGGGTGGCCATCCCCGAGGACAGCACCGTTGCCCGGGTAGAGCCCTGACCAAACGGTGACCGACCACCGGGCAGCGGTCGCGCACCTGCGGCGTGCAGACCCGGTGATGGCGTCGATATTCGATCGCGTCGGTCCCTGCAAGCTCGGTCACCCCACCGACCGGGGCGGGCCGGCACCGGATCACTACGGCGCGCTGGTGCGCTCGATAGTCGGTCAGCAGCTGTCGGTGCTCGCCGCGCGCAGCATCTTGGCGAGGCTGCACGAACGCTTCGGGGGTCGCACACCCACTCCACGCCAGATCCTGGCCGACGACCCGGAGGAGCTGCGTGCGGCGGCCGGCCTGTCACGTTCCAAGGTGACGTTCCTGCGTGACCTCGCCGACCACGTCGAGTCGGGTGCGCTGGTGCTGGAGGACCTCGACGTGCTTCCGGACGCCGAGGTGGCGCAGCAGCTCGTGCAGGTGAAGGGCATCGGCCAGTGGACCGTCGACATGTTCCTGATCTTTCACCTCGGGCGGCCCGACGTGCTGCCTGTCGGAGACCTCGGCGTGCGCCGCGCGGCGATGATCGAGTACCGGCTGCGAAAGCTCCCCTCGCCCGAGCGGCTCACCAAGCTGGCGCGCCCCTGGCGCCCGTGGCGCTCCGTCGGCACCTGGTATCTGTGGGGCTCGCTGCGCGTCGTCCCCGAGTAGGTAGGGGCCGTCCCGCCGCAAACCGAGTTTTGCGGCTAAGCAAAACTCTCGACTTTTCTTCCATCGACGATCTGCTTGCAGATCGTCGATGGGAAAGGGAGGTGGTCGATGGCGTCGAAACCTTGGGGCCATGAAGACACCTTCCGGCACCCCCCGCGCAGAGAACGGCCCCACTGGAACCCTCGAGGAAGCGCATCAGCCGATTCCCAAGGGCATGACGCTGTCGGCCTACATCACCGATCGTTTCGAGGAATTTTCGCGCTCGCAGAAGGACGTGGCCCGCTACATAGTGGACCACCTCGAGGAGGCCGCGTTCCAGACGGCCGAGGAGCTCGCGCGCCGCGCGGACACCTCCAGCTCGACCGTCGTGCGGTTCTCGCAGGCGCTCGGCTTCGACGGCTTCCCCGAGCTGCAGGAGGCTGCGCGTGACGAGTACAAGCGCCGCAGTCACGCCCCCGGAGGGTCGGCGGGCGAGGGCTCGGAGTCAGCGCTGCTGACGCTCGGCAACAGTGAGTTCGAGACCGCGCTCGCCACAGATCTGGTGAACCTCGACGAGAGCGCCCGCCGGGTCACGCTGAACGACGTGCAGGAGGTCGCCGGCCTGATCGCGAGAGCGGAGCGGGTCGTGATGGTCGGCGTCGACCAGATGGCGTTCTTCGCTAGCTACCTGCGCCACCTGCTGTCGCTGCTCGACCTGCGGGCCGACGTCGTGGCGTCCGCCAGCCAGGAGGCGCTCGCACGCCTTGCGCGCATCGACGAGGAGACTCTGGTAATCACGTTCTGCAGCGGTCGCCCGCACGCGCTGGTGCTGCGCGCCGCGAAGCTTGCGCGCAAGCGCGAGTGCGCGACGGTTGCGATCAGCGATGCGAGCATCTCCGAGCTGACCAAGCTTTCGGACCACTGCCTGTACTACTCGTCCAACAGCCCGTCCTACACACGCTCGCACGCGGCCCTGCTATCGCTGATCCAGGCGCTCGCCTACGCGGTTTACTCGAACGACGAGGCCGCGTACGAGGAGCGGATAAAGGCTTACAAACTGAAGTAGCGCCGTGCGCCGTGCGCCGTGCGCCGTGCGCCGTGCGCCGTGCGCCGGCGTAACGGCGTAACGGCGTAACGGCGAACGGCGAACTCGGGCCGCCAGGCCCTCCCGGCTAAACTCACTCCGTATGCGTGAGGAAGCCACATTCCGCGTCAAGAGCGGTCTCGCCGAGATGTTGAAGGGCGGCGTGATCATGGACGTCACGGACGCCGATCAGGCCCGCATCGCCGAGCAGGCAGGCGCCTGTGCCGTGATGGCGCTCGAGCGCGTGCCGGCCGACATCCGCGCCGAGGGCGGCGTGGCGCGCATGGCGAACACCACCAAGATCCGCGAGATCCAGGAGTCGGTCACGATCCCTGTGATGGCCAAGGCCCGCATCGGGCACTTCGTCGAGGCCCAGGTCCTGGAGGCGCTCGAGGTCGACTACATCGACGAGTCCGAGGTGCTGACTCCGGCGGACGAGGCGAACCACATCGACAAGTGGGGCTTCAAGGTGCCGTTCGTGTGCGGCGCGACCGACCTTGGTGAGGCGCTGCGCCGCGTCGCCGAGGGCGCCGCGATGATCCGCACGAAGGGCGAGGCCGGCACCGGCAACGTCGTCGAAGCCGTGCGGCACATGCGCGCGATCCAGTCCGGTGTCAGACGGCTCGCCTCCATGGAGAGCGCTGAGCTGGCCGCGGCCGCGAAGGAGCTGCGCGCGCCGCTCGACCTCGTGCGCAGGGTTGCCGACGAGGGCAGGCTGCCGGTCGTGAACTTCTCGGCCGGCGGGCTCGCGACCCCTGCGGATGCCGCGCTGATGATGCAGCTGGGCGCGGAGGGCGTGTTCGTCGGCTCGGGGATCTTCAAGTCCTCCGACCCGCCCGCGCGGGCGCGGGCCATTGTCCATGCGACGACCCACTTCGAGGATCCGAGGGCGATCGCCGAGGCCTCCGAGGCGCTCGGCGACGCGATGCCCGGGCTCGACGTGAAGGAGCTCGACGAAGGCAGCCTGCTGCAGAACCGTGGTTGGTAGCGTCGAGGCCACCCCTCCCGCGGGCTCGGACGAGCGACTCGCGTCCCGCATCGGGGTTCTGGCCCTGCAGGGCGGCTTCGAGGCCCACTGCGCCGCACTCGGGCGGCTGGGCGCGCACGCCGTCGAGGTGCGGACTCCCGACGAGCTCGAAGGGCTCGACGGCATCGTGATTCCCGGCGGCGAGAGCACGACGATGGACATTCAGCTCGCGGCCGGTGGCCTCGAGCAGCCGATCCGGGACATGGTCGCCGCCGGCGTGCCCGTGCTGGGCACTTGCGCCGGGCTGATCATGCTCGACCGCGCGCACCTCGGCCTGATGGACATCGAGGCGCGGCGGAACGCGTTCGGCCGCCAGGTGCGCAGCTTCGAGCAGGACGTCACGGTCCGGGGACTCGGCGACGAGCCGCTGCGCGCGGTGTTCATCCGGGCCCCCTGGATCGAGCACACGGGGAGCGGGGTGGAGGTGCTCGCCGAAGTCGACGGACACCCTGTGGTGGCGCGCGAGCGCAACATGCTGGTCGCTGCCTTCCATCCGGAGCTGACCGACGATCTGCGCCTCCATGCGCTGTTCCTGGCCCTCGGATCGGGGCAGGACATGCCCGCCCACGAGCGAAGTAGCGAGACGTGAAAGACCAGCGAGCAGAGGCCCTTGCCCGCATCCTGGTGCACTATTCGGCCGGGGTGGGAGAAGGCGATGTCACCCTGATCCAGGGGGAATCCGCGTCCGAGCCGCTGGCGCTGGCCGTGTACGAGGAAGTGATGAAGGTGGGCGGCCTCCCGATCGTCGAGCTGATTATGGAAGGCCAGGCTGCCACCTACTTCAAGCACGCCAACGAGGCACAACTCGACTGGGTCGCGCCGACTGCGATGTGGGCCGCCGACCACGCGAACGTGCGGATCCGGCTGATGGCGGAGGAGAACACGCGCGCACTCTCCGGGGTCGAGCCCGAGCTCCAGACGCGCCGCCAAGCGGCCGCGAAGCCGCTGATGGAGACGATGATGCGCCGCACTGCGGCGGGCGACTTCCGCTGGAGCCTGACGCTGTTCCCGACGCACGCTTATGCGGCAGAGGCGGACATGTCCCTGGCCGACTACGAGGAATTCTTCTACCGCGCCTGCCTGTGCAACCACGAGGACCCCGTCAACGCGTGGCACGAGCAGTCCGAGGAGACGCGCCGCCTCACGGAGTGGATCACCGGCAAGGAGGAGATCCGCATCGAAGGACCGGGTACCGACATCAAGCTGAACGTCTCGGGCCGGACGTTCGTCGCCGCGGACGGCCGCCACAACATGCCCGACGGCGAGTTCTTCACCGGCCCCGTCGAGGACTCTGCGTCAGGACACGTGACCTTCACCTACCCGGCGGTGTACGGCGGCCGCGAGGTTGCCGGCGTAAAGCTGCGCTTCGAGGACGGCAAGATCGTGGACGCCTCCGCCGATCGCAACGAGGACTTCCTGATCAAGACACTCGACACGGATCCCGGCGCGCGCCGCCTCGGCGAGCTCGGGATCGGTACGAACTACGGGATCGACCGTTTCACGAAGGAGATCCTGCTCGACGAGAAGATCGGCGGCACGGTGCACCTCGCGGTGGGCATGTCGTACCCCGAGACCGGGGGCAAGAACGACTCGGCCGTGCACTGGGACATGGTGTGTGACCTGCGCCGCGGCGGGCGCATCACCGTGGACGGCCAGCCGCTGCAGGTCGACGGCAAGTTTTCCGTCTAGAAAGCCCTGCACCGGAAGGGGTCTGTGCTTGTGCGCTTTGTTGCGTGTCCAGGTTCTGGCATGGGAACAAAGGTTTGGAGAGTCGGTGACGATGGGTAGTTGACACCCTGTGCGGCCGTCGGGGGTTTCCTCTAGACTGCCGCCCCTGTAACTGGGCATACGCCGAACCTCCGCGTGTCGCGGGGGACGGGGGACCCGAGTTGTTGGGGCTAATCCACGTTTTTCGTGGAGGCGCAGGCTCCTTTAGCGCCAGCCCGTCAGCTAACCCCGCAGGCTCACGAAGGAGTTGTCAGTTTGCGCGCCTCAGCGCTTGGACGTACATACGCCCTAGCTGTATTCGTTTTATCCGCGCTCGTCGTGGCGGTGGTTGCGGCACCCCTCGCATCCGCCGAGACCGGCGGCGCGGGCGTCGTGACACCGCCCGCGGGCCCGACCGGTCCCACCGGCGGCACCGTCCCGCCTCCTCCTTTCACGACCCCGATGCCGACGGCGCAGCTGTCCCGTGATGGTCGCACCGCGATCCCGCCGGCGGCGGCCCCGCAGGAGGTCAAGGACGCGATCTACGCGGCCAACCGGATCGTCGGCAAGCCGTACCGCTACGGCGGCGGCCACCGCCGCTTCAACGACTCCGGCTACGACTGCTCGGGCGGCGTCAGCTTCGCACTCCGCGGCGGCGGGCTGGTCAAGCGGCCGCTGCACTCGACCGCGTTCATGGGCTGGGGCGAGGCCGGCAAGGGCACGTGGATCACCGTGTACACGAACCCGGGTCACGCGTTCGCTGTCATCGCCGGGTTGCGGTTCGACACGTCCGGTCCGGGCCCCCGTGGGCCGAACTGGCGCAAGACCGTACGCTCGAGCCGCGCATACACGGCTCGCCACCCCGCCGGCTTCTAGGCGCTTCGGCGCCTGATCTTCGTCTCGAGCCGTCCCAGCGACGGCGAGGACACGACGACCTCGTCGCCGTCCTTCAGCCACACGCGGGGATCGCGCGCACTGCCGACTCCCGACGGAGTCCCCGTGGAGACGATGTCGCCGGGCTCGAGCGTCATCAGGTGAGAGAGGCGCGACACCAGCGCGGGTACGGAGAAGATGAGATCGCTCGTATCGGCCGACTGCATCGTCTCGCCGTTGAGGGTGAGCGAGATATCGATCGCGTCGTGTGCGCCGGCCTCGTCCGGGGTGACCAGCGCGGGACCGCACGGCGCAGAGCTGTCGAACACCTTCCCGGGCATCCACTGCGGTGTGGCGAACTGGAGGTCCCGTGCCGAGAGGTCGTTGAGCAGCAAATAGCCGGCGACGTGCGCGAGCCCGTCCTGCTCGTCGACCTCGCGGGCGCGACGCCCGATCACGAACGCGACCTCGGCTTCGTAGTCGACCTTCTCGCTGGCGGGCGGCAGCGTGACGTCCGATCCGGACGGGGTGAGCGCGTTGACGAATTTGGCGAAGAAGGTCGGCGCCGACGGCGGGTCGATGCCGGCCTCGGCCGCGTGCGCGCGGTAGTTGAGACCGATGCAGATGATCTTGCCGGGATCCGGGACCGGCACGTCGACCGATACGCCGGCGAGCGGGACACCATCGCCGTCGAGCGCGGCAGCGAGCCGCTCGATCGCTCCCTCCTCGAGCAGCTCACGCACGCTCGTGCGCGTCCCGCGCGGGTCGATCGCGTCCCAGGCGTCGACGACGCGATCGTCGCGCAGCACGCCTGCGCGCACGCCCCGATCTGACCTGTAGCTGACGAGCTTCACGCTGCGGCAGCGTAACGTGCCGATCAAGAACGCAAGCGCGCCGGTACGTCCTCGACCAGCGGCAGCCACATGTCAGCCCGGTGATGCGCAGTATCCGCTGCACCGGCGCTCCCCCGGCCACGACGCAAAGCGCCACGTGCTCGCGGTTGCACCACTCCCACGCTCGAAAGAGCGAGCGCAGGCCGATGGAGTCCAAAAAAGAGACGCCACGCAGGTCCACTACCAGCTCCGCAGGCTCTTCTCCGAGGGCCGTTCGAACCTCATGCTCGAACGCATCCGCGCC
>JBBRDT010000068.1:0-18898 GCA_038203635.1 Solirubrobacterales bacterium | reverse complement strand
CCTTGGGGATCAGCGGCTCGACGATCTCCCACAGCTCTTCGGAGACGATCTGCTTTGCCATCGCGCCCTCCCTTTCGGAGTTGACGCTTTATGGGATTCGCCGAGTTGAGCTCAGCTCCTCTTTTCGAAAGGGGCTCTTAGTGGCCGGGGGCGGGGTGGGGCGTGGGGTGGGGGGCCGTGAAGCCGCCCGAGAGGCCGCGGTCGCCGCGCTCCAGGGAGGCCGTCGTGGCCTCGATCAGATCGGCGGCCGTGCTCGCGCCGGCCGGGAAGTCGGCCCAGCCGACCGCCACCTCGAAGTTGCCGCCGTCGTATCCGGCGCTGATCAGGCGGCGACGAACCATGTCGGCGACCGTGCCGGCGACCGCTGCGGCGCCTGGCGCCGTGGTCTCGGGAGTCATCACGGCGAAGCGCAGGCCGCCGAGATGGGCGGCGCTGTCCTCGACGCGAATGCGACCGATCACCCCGCGTGCGATCGCGGTGACGATCCGCTGCTGCTGACCGGGCTCGAGCTGCTCGGAAAGACTTCCGGTGACCTCGACCATGACCAGGGCAAGAGACCGCCCGTGCCGCTCTGCACGCGAGAGCTCCGCCTCGACCGCGGCGTCCAGCTGCTCTGTGGTCAGGAGGCCGGCGCCGTACCGGAAGGATCCCTTCATGCGCAGGCCGAGCTGCTCCTGGGCCAACATCGCGCGCATCACGAGCACGAGCCCGCAGAGCACGACGAGGGTGGAGAGCAGCATCGTGACCCGGATCACCTCGAGGCGCGTGGTGTCGGCCCTTCCGACGATCAAGAGCAGGACGGTCAGCGTGATCGCGATCACGCACAGCTGGGCCACGCTGGCGCGCACGGGCATGAACGAAGCTGCGAGCGCGACGACGAACGTGAAGAGGATCGTGAGCTCGCTGTGAGCCGCGCCGGAAGCATGTGCGAGCGCGGCGATCTGCGCGCTCATCAGAACCAGCAACAGGCCGAACGTGAATCGCGGCAGTCGCCCCCACGGCAATACGAACGTGAGACCCGCGAAGAACGCGGCGGAGGCCGCAAACACTCGCATCTGCGAGATGTCCGAGCCGGGGATCTCGAGCGGGCCGATCGTGGCGACGGCGCCGGCGAAGGCGATCGCAGCCCACACCGCGGCAGCCATTCGGCTCGTGAGTTGTGTTTCGACGCTCGCGTTCAGGGCGGTTGCCTGTCGGATCCGTCGGCCCAGCGCTGATCCGCGGGCCGAGTGGACTTCCAGGCTCATATCGGCACGAGGAATGCGAAGCAATAGAGCCTGTGGGGCGGCCTGCACGATCGGCCAACCCCCGGCCAAATCGGGGGAAGGTGCGCCCTATCCGCCGCCGTACGTGACAAACATGTCGGTCGCCAGGCCGGCGGCAAAGCCGGCGGACAGCAGCCACAGGCCCAGCTCCTTGTGGCCGTAGCGACGCATGGCGTTCCAGACCTCGCCGATCACGTACAAGATCGCGCCCCCCGCAAGCCCGTAGAAAGCCAGCTCGAGTGGCTGCGACGTGACGTTGTAGCCGACCATCGCACCGAGGAACACGGGAGCCCCGCCGACGAACCCGGCAACACCGAGCCAGGCCCATGAGGGCCTCACGTCCCCGAGCGGACCCACGATGCCAAAGCCCTCGGTGGCGTTGTGAAGCGCGAAACCGACGATCAGCACGGTCGCGAGCCCGACCTCGCCAGCGCTTGCCGATACCCCAATTGCGAGGCCCTCGGCGAAGTTGTGGAGCCCGATCGCAGCGGCGATGGTCATTCCCAGGCCCAATGCGCGGCTGCGTCCCAGGTCGGCCGATGACGCCAGCGCCTGTGCCTGCTCGACGGTCATCGCATCCGAGGCGCCGCCCGCCATGGGAGGCAGATCCCTGACGGAGCGGCGCATGCGGCGCTCGAGGAATGCAAGGCCGGCACAGCCGACCGCGAAACCTCCCGCCAGCATCAGCGGGAAGCCGATGGCCTTGGCCAGCGTGCCCTCTCCGTCGTCGTAGCCCTCCACCGCCTCTTCGGTGATTCCGAGCGCGTGGTCGAATACGTCCACCAGCAGGAAGGCGAGCACGCCGACCGCGAACATCGCCAGAGCGACCCGCGCCCGGGTGCTCAAGACCTGCAACCGGCCGAACGGCAGGCTGAGGTAGATGGTGAAGCCGGCCAACGCTCCGAGTAGGACGGTCTCGCCAAAAGACACTTTGCAAATCCTCCTGGTCGGTGGGGGAGCCATTAGGGTTCCCTAACGGCGCGTAGAAGCATATTAGGGTTCCCTAATCGATGTCGTCAACCCCTAGCGTGATGAGCGAGGACCGCAACCCGAGCGACCTGATCCAGGAGATCTCGCCCCGAGACAACATGTTCCGGGACCGGGAGCGCTACCTGGACGCGGGGCGCGGGGCGGTGGGGTGCATCCGGCTCGGCATGATCTGGAGCGGATCGTTGTTCACGCACCTGCCCCCAAGCCAGTGGCCGGCCGGAGGATCGCCGAGGTCATGCGGGACCCCGAACGCCGGACCGTGTACGACCGATCGATCACGAGCAGCTGCTCCGTGACTTCGGGCGAGACGGCGTCGCCTATGCGGAATACGCGCACGATCAGGAGTACCGCAAGAGCGTCTCGCTGCCCAGGAGTGAGGCGTGCTCGGATATCGAATGCGCGATAACGCCGCTTATGTCAACTAGCCGACCGCGAGGCCTTCGAGGTATGCCACAGCCGAGGGGTTGATCCAGACCGGCTCCCCCTCGGGAACGCGCTGCAGGCTCAAAAGGCGGCCGCTGCGAGCCTGGAGCTCGATCAGCTTGCGAACGTCTTCGAGCTCTTCGGCGACCTCCAGCGTGAGACCTTTCTCGAGGAAGACGATTCGCGTCGGCATCCGCCGAGTCTATCCCCAGCTCACAACGTGGAGAGCAGGAAGGCCACGGCGAACCCCAGCACGACGACCAGGCCCACGGCGGGCCGGCGGTCGTAGTCCTCGAAGGCCTGGGGCATCATCGTGTCGGCCAGCATGCAGAGGACCGCGCCGCCGGCGAACGCCTGCGTCCAGGCGACCACGTTGTCGGAGGCTCCGTCGAGGAACGTGAAACCGAGCGCCGCGGCAAGCCCGGACACCAGCACGATCCCCGTCCAGCGCACGATCACGGCCTGCAGCGTCTGGCCCGCCTTTCTCGACCCGGCGGTCGAGGAAAGCGCCTCGGGAACGTTCGACAGGAACACAGCGCCGACAAGGGCTGCCTCGACGGTTCCGCCGTAGAGAATCGAGAGCCCGATCGCCGCGGACTCCGGCACGGCGTCGAGGGCCGCGCCGAGCGCGATCGCCTTCGCGTTGTCCTCCGCCCGCTCCATGCCAGAGCGCATTCGCATCGCCCCGCCCATGCGGTCGATCCACCAATCGCCCGCGAAGAACGTGACGGCGCCCGCACCGAGGCCAAGGGCAACTGCATCCCCACCACCGATGCCGTAGGCCTCCTCCGTCAACTCGAACGCGACCGCCGAGATCAGCGCCCCCGCCCCGAAGGCCATGATCAACGCGATCAGGTGCGGCGGAATCCGCAGGAAGTATCCGGCGGCGGCACCCAGCAGCAGCGACGATGCGGCGAATAGCCCCCAGAGGCCGGCCTCGACCATCCCCTACTCCGGCTCGGGCTCCTCCTCGCCCGGCCAGGTGCCGGTCAGGCGCTCGAACGAGCGCCGGGCGTAGTGATCGAAGGCGCCCTTGGTGGCTCTGAAGACGGCGCCCTCGACCGCGAGCGCGGTGAGCATCTTCGCCTCGGAGATGTCGCGATGCTTCGCATCGGGCGGCTCGTCCTTGTCGATCAGGCCCCAGATCTGCTCGAAGAGCTTCTTCGCCACCAGGCCCGCCAGGAGTCCGCCCAGGATGCTTAACGGGGTGAAGAGCAGCTTCGCCATCCTCGAAGCGTTACCCACACGGTGGTCGGATAAACGATCGGGCCGGGCGCGCCTATCCTTTGTGACATGGCAACCGACGTCACCGAGGCCGAGTTCCAGCACGCCGTCATCGACCGCTCCCGCGAGGTGCCGGTGGTGGTCGACTTCTGGGCCGAATGGTGCGGCCCGTGCCGCCAGCTGACGCCCGCGCTCGAGCGCGCCGCCGGCGAGCGTGAGGGCAAGCTCGACCTCGTGAAGGTCGACGTGGACGGCAACCCCGGCCTCGCCCGCGAGTACGGCGTGCAGGGCATCCCCGCCGTGAAGGCGTTCAAGGACGGCCAGGTGGTCGACGAGTTCGTCGGCGCCCAGCCGGCCCCGATGGTCGAGCGGTTCATGGACAAGCTCGTGCCCTCCGAGGCCGACGCGCTCGTGTCCGAGGGCGACGAGGACTCGCTGCGTCGCGCCCTCGAGCTGCAGCCCGGCCGCGCCGACGCATCCGTCTCGCTCGCGCACATGCTGATGAACCGCGGCGAATTCGACGAGGCGAGCAAGGTGCTCGACGCGGTCACGGGAGACTTCGCGGCCGAGGGCCTGGCAGCCCTCGTCAGGCTGAAGCAGGAGCACGCCGACGGGCCGCTCGGCGCAGCTGCCGACGCGCTGCTGAAGGGCGACACCGAGGCCGGCCTGCAGGGACTGATCACCGCGCTCGAGCAGACGGAGGACGACGAGCCGAAGGATCACATCCGCAAGGCGATGGTCGGCGTCTTCACCGAGCTGGGAGCGGACGACCCGCTCACACGCGAGTACCGCCGCAAGCTGGCCGCCGTGTTGTACTAGCGCGACCGGGATTTCCGGCTAAGGAAATCCCGTTATTTCTCCGTTATCTCGACCTTCGACATCACGATGGGCTCGCTCGGCGGGCCGTCCTCGGTCGACGCCAGCGCCTCCATCGCCTTCACGTTCTCGATGCCCTCGGTGACCCTGCCGAGGACCGCGTAGTCGGCCGGCAGGTTCGCGTCGGGTCCGGTCACGATGAAGAATTGACTGCCGGCGGTGCCGGCCGGCTCGGAGCCACCCTTCGCCATCGCCACGACGCCCTCGGTGTAGGCGACGTCGTCCGGCGGCGCCTCGCGCGTCTTGTAGCCCGGGCCGCCCGTGCCGTCGCCCTTCGGGTCGCCGCCCTGCACCACGAAGCCGGGCGCGATCCGATGGAAGCCGAGCCCGTCATAGAAGCCGTCCCGCGCCAGGGACACGAAGGACGCGGTCGTCTCGGGCGCACGCTTTGTGTCGAGGTCGATCACGAACTGCCCGCAGCTGCTGTCCACGGTCGCGGTGTAGGTCTTGTCACGATCCAGTTTCAACTTCGGCTTCCCCCTGTCCTCGACGTTCTTGGGCTGCGGCGCGGGGACATCCTTGCAGGCCGACTTGGCCGAGCCCCCGTCGTCTCCCCCCATCGAGACGATCAGCACGACGATGCCGACGATCGCGGCAACGCCCAGGATCGCGGCGGGGAACGCGTACTGGCTGCGCATGAGGCGGGCGAGCATCGGCCGCAGGTTACAGTGGCCCACCGATGAGCCCGCGCCTCCTCACCACGCTTTGCTGCGCGGCACTTGTCGTGGCCGGCTGCGGCGGTGACTCCGGCGGCGGCAGCCCTTCGACGCCCAGCGACCTGACGGTGAGGATGAGCGAGTACAAGTTCGTGCCGCGGGCGGTGACGATCGCGCCGGGCGCGACGATCCGGGTGACCAACGAGGGCCAGATCGCGCACAACCTCAAGATCGAGCGCGGGCCCGATCCCAAGGACGAGACGCAGGAGCTTGCCGGCACGGACAGCTTCCTGCCCGGCGACAGCGAGACGCTCGAGGTGAACCTGCCGCGCGGGCGCTACGCGATGGTCTGCACGGTGCCGGGGCACCGCGAGCTCGGTATGACCGGGACGATCAGGGTGCGCTAGTGGGCGGGGGCTTCGCGCACGAACTCGCTGACCGCGCGCTGGTGGCTCCGCACGGTGTCCTCGCGCTCGCGCCCGTAGAGCGCCGGGAACCGGCTCAGCGTGTAGATCGCGCAGGAATCGTCTTCCACGATCTGCGGGCACTCCTTGTCGAGGTGCTTTGCGAAGTCGGGGTACTGCTCCAACCACCAGAACGCCGTCGCCGGCAGCAGGAGATAGTCGGCCCCCCGCGCCCGCGCCAGCTCGAGCTGCGCGACCGCCCAGGCCGCGTCCGGCGGGTGGTAGCCGACGTACGTGCCGTCCGGTGAGGCGGGGAAGTGCCAGGCGTCGCCGCAGTCGAGGTCGAGCAGCTGGTCGTCGCCCTTGCTCACGACCACCACCGTCGCGTCGGGCGGGACAGCGCTTCGCGCGACCAGCTTGATCCGCTCCACGAGCTCCTGGTACTGGTCGCGCACGTGGCCGTTGCCGTCGGCCTCGGGCGCCTCCTTGTCCCGGCGGACGTGCCGCGTGCGTAGCTCCGTGAGCCGGGGGTTGTCCACCTCGGGGCGCATCGGCAATTCGTCGCGCGCCTCCCATCCGGGCACCTTCGCACCGCCGAGGTCGGCGACCGGGAGCACCTGATCGGGATAGCGCAGGGTGCTGCCCTCCACGCGCGCGATCGGCTCGTGGCGCACGATGCAGCGGATCTCCGCCGAGCGCAACACAGGGTCGGCCTCGTTCGCGTTCACGGCGAATACGGCCCACCAGTAACCGAGGTTCGTGCCCAGCTTCTCCCACGTCTCGGCGGGAACCGCGAACTCGAGGCCCTCGGCGTCGGCGATCGGCTCCAGCGGGCAGATCTCGACGTGCTCGCTCTCGCCGCCGAGCGACAGCGCCAGCACGTAGCTGTCGACGCCCGCGTCGCCGGGGTCCTCGATCTGGATGGTCGGCGCGTCGGTGGTGCGCACCATGTGCTCCGGGCCCGTGATGACGAGGCGCGGATCGACACTCTTCTTGTCGCGACCGAGAACTTCGAGCACGCCGTCGACGAACGGCAGGTAGGCCTCTGTTCCGGGCTTGTCGGTGAAGTAGCAGGTGCTGCACAGCGCCGGGTAGTCCCACGTGGCCATCGACCGCCTGAGGTCGACCGCATTGGTGCCGTTCCAGATCTCGTCGAAGTCCTGGGTGCGGAGGTCGCCGAGCACGAGGTCGCCTCCGGTCGCGTAACAGCACGGCGTGCACTCACCCTGCGTGTTGACGTGGAGGCGGTTCCAGACCGTCATGCAGTAGCCCGGGACGTGGCGCTTCATCCGCGTCTCCCAGCGGACCGCCCAGTCGCGGTGGGGTTTCGACGGGATCTTCTCCGTGCGGAAGTCGTAGCGCTCCCACCCGGCCACGCACCAGATCAGGCGCACGTGCTTCTCCTTCGCGACCTGGATGCACCGCTGCTTGATCCACTCGACGTAGTCGGCCGAGAAGTGGAGAGTCGGGTCGAGGTGACCGCTGCGGCCGTTGACGTCGATCATCTGCAGGACGTTCATGGTCTGGAGCCCTGAATCCGCCAGGTAGGCGATCGTCTCGTCGAGCGTCGGCCCGTTGAGTGTCATGAAGACGATGTTGGCCCAGACCTCGACGCCGTGCTCGCGGCAGAGGGCCGCCGCGCGGGGAAGGTTCTCGAACACCTTCTCGGGCTTGCTGCCGGGCCGGATCTTCTCGAACAGCTCGGGGTAGTGCGTGTCGATCGAGACCAGCATCTCCCGCGTGATGTCCTTCAGCTCGAAGAACTTCTGCTCGTCGAGGAACTGCGCATTGGTGGTGAGGCTCAGCTCGAAGCTGTATTCCTCGGCCATCTGCCTCGTCTCGTCCCACGCGACGATCAGCGGCTCGCTGCCGTCGAACGGGATCACGACCGAGACCGAGGGTGCGATCTGCTCGCCGACCTTCTGCAGGATCTTCGGCGACATCTTGCGCAGCGGCGGGTTGGCGCCGTCGTGGCACATGACGCAGCTCATGTTGCAGAAGTTGCTGTACTGGATCTGCGCCTCGAACGGCCTCGAGTCGAACACGAACCGCTTCTCGAGCAGCTCGCGTTCGAGCAGCGCACGGTTGCGCACCTCGATCTCGAGGCGCTCTTCGCGCGTGATCTTGGGCGCCGGCCGCTCTTCGGCGATCACGACTCCCCCGGCCTCCCCGACTCCATCCCCGCTCATTGAATTGATGATAGCCGCTCGAATCTGCCCGACTCCAGCATTTCTGCGGGCACCGCGCCATGGATCGGCCCCTCGCCTCCTTAGAATGTGACGGCATGTGCAGGTTGTTCGCAGCGTCGGCCAGCGCGCCCGTGGATGTTTCGTTCGAGCTGCTGCGCTCGGACAACTCGATTCTGCGCCAATCCGAGGAGCACGACTCCGGCTGGGGCAGCGCCTACTACTCCGAGGACGGTGTCCCGGACGTGCGCCGCTTTGCCGACGCCGCGCATGCCGACGACTCCTTCGACGAGGTCACGAGCGGCCGCGCGCGGCTGATCTTGGTGCACGTGCGGCGCGCGACGATCGGCGGGCTGAAGCCCGAGAACACGCACCCCTTCAGGCGCGGTCCCTACACGTACTGCCACAACGGCACGATCCTGAAGGCGGTGCAGCTGGAGCCGCTTGCCGACACGCCGCCCGCCGGCGACACCGACTCGGAGCGCTTCTTCAACATGCTGATGACCGGCTTCGACCACGACGACGTCATCGGGTCGCTGCGCCGCGCGGTCGAGACCGTGTGCGACACGTGCCGTTTCTCCGCACTCAACTTCCTGTTCTGCGACGGCCGCCGCATGTACGCGTACCGCTTCGGGGTCTACCGGCTGTTCTGGCTCCCGCGCGACCTGGACCTCGACGCCGACACGGGCACGCATCACCACGTGCACCTCGAGCGCCCCACGGGCGCGCACATGGTGCTCGCCGCGAGCGAGCAGCTCACCGAGGCAGAGCCGTGGATCGAGCTCGACCAGGACGAGCTGCTCGTCTGCGACCCCGACGATGCCGAGCACCCGCGCGTCGAGCGCCTGCTGGGGGAGCGCGCCGCAGCGGTCGAGTTCGTGCCGCTCGACTCCGGAGAGCTGAGCGGCGCCGCGCGCGGCGAGTGGGCCGCAAAGCGCGCGGCCACCGGCTTTTGACTCCCCCCTCACGTCGCCGCGGCCCGCAGCGCCTCGGACGCGGCATGAACAACCTGATCTCGAGGGCGCCGTGGACCTGGCGGCTCGTGCGCGGGCCGATGCGACGCTTCTTCGAGCGTGCCGCGCCCGAGTGGGACGAGCGTTACGCCAGCGACGAGGCGCGGCTCGTACCGCTGACGACGGCCCTCGACCTCCTCCCCCACCCTCCCGCACGCGTGCTCGACGTGGGGACCGGCACGGGTGCCGGAGCCCTGATCGCCGCCGAGCGCTGGCCGGACGCGGAGGTGCTCGGCATCGACGTCTCCCCCGCCATGATCGAGCGGGCCGCCGCGAAGGAGGTCCGCCCAGGCGTCCGCTTCGAGGTGGCCGACATCGCTGAGCTCGACCCGGCCGACGGCTACGACCTCGTGATGATGGTGAACATGCCGCCCTTCTTCGCGCCGGCCGCGTCGATGCTGCACCCGGGCGGACACGTGGCCCACATCGCCTCGCGCGGGTCAGTCACGCCGTTCTACACCTCGGCCGAGAAGCTGGCCCAGGGGTACGAGGGCCGCGGCCTCGAAACGGTGGCCTCCGGGGCGGCCGGGCCCGGGACGTACTACCTTGCGCGGCGGCCATGAGCGAAGACCGCAAGTTCGCGATCCTGATGAATCCGGCTGCCGCGAGCGGCAAGCCGCTGCGCCTCCTGCCGGAGGTAAAGAAGGAGCTCGGCACCGCAGGGGCCACGTATCGAGTCATTGAGACACGGGACCTCCCGCACGCCACCCACGCCGCGCGCGACGCCGCGCAGAACGGAGAGGTCGTGGTCGCGCTGGGCGGCGACGGGCTCGTTGGCACGCTCGCCGGCGCGCTGCACGGCTCGGCCGCGCTGGGTGTGCTCCCGGGTGGGCGCGGGAACGACTTCGCGCGCGCGATCGGCATACCCCAGGACATCCCGGGCGCATGCAGGGTCCTCCTGGATGGTGTGCGCAAGGCGCTCGACCTGGGCGAGGCGAACGGCAAGTCCTTTGCCTGCATCGCGTCCATGGGCTACGACTCGGAGGCGAACCGGATCGCGAACGAGGCTCGCCTGGTGAGGGGCAACCTCGTCTACGCCTACGCCGCGATTCGTGCGCTGATGGCGTGGCGGACCGCGCACTTCACCGTGCGCCTCGACGGCCGCGAGCATCGCTTCGAGGGATACACGGTCGCCGTCGCGAACACCGGCTACTACGGTGGCGGGATGCACATGGCTCCCGGGGCGGACCCGTCGGACGGCCTGTTCGAGGTGGTGTTCGTGGGGCAGGTGTCGAAGCGCCGGTTCCTGGCTAACCTGCCGAAGGTGTTCAAGGGCGAGCACGTGGAGGAGGACAGCGTCAGCGTGCACCGCGCCCGCGAGGTCGAGATCGCGGCCGACCGGCCGTTCGACGTGTACGCCGACGGAGAGCCGATCACAACGCTCCCGGCGACCGTGCGGCTCGTGCGCGGCGGGCTGAGCGTGATCGCGCCGCGCGCCGAGTCGTCTTGACGCTCCTGCGCACCAAGGTCGGCCTCGCGCGCGCCGTGGGCGCGCTGTCGCGCGCGAGCCGCCGCGGCGGCGGCACCAGCCTGCCGGGCAAGCTGCTGCTGCGGATGGAGCCGCAGGCTGTCGGACTGCTGGCGCGTGGGCTCGACCGCGGCTCCGTGGTGGTCAGCGCGACGAACGGCAAGACCACCACGTCCGGGATGATCGCCCGCATCCTCGCCGAGCACGGCCTGACGGCTGTGCACAATCGCGCCGGCGCGAACATGAAGGGCGGCGTCGCAACCGCGCTGCTGGAACAGACGGGCGGCTCGGATACCGGCCGCATCGGCCTGTTCGAGGTCGACGAGGCCTGGCTGCGCGACGTCGTCGACGATCTCTCTCCTCACACCGTGCTGCTCTCCAACCTCTTCCGTGATCAGCTCGACCGCTACGGCGAGCTGGAGGTGCTCGCGGACGAGTGGAGCGCCTTGGTCACCGCGCGCGAGGGCGACACCGCGTTCGTGCTGAACGCGGACGACCCGCTGATCGCCGACCTCGGGCGCGACGCCGCGGGCAACCCGCGGCAGGGCATCACCTACTTCGGGCTCGAGGACCGCGCGCACGCGCTCGAGCGCATCGAGCACGCATCGGACGCGAAGCATTGCCGCCGCTGCGGTACCGCGTACACGTACTCGGCCGCGTATCTCGGCCACCTCGGGGACTACCACTGCCCGAACTGCGGCAACGCGCGCCCGCAGCCGCAGGTGTCGGGCCGCGAGGTCGAGCTGCTGGGCATGTCGGGGTCGCGCTTCACGCTCGCCTCGCCGCGCGGGGACACACGCGTCGGCCTGCGCCTCCCCGGCCTGTACAACGTCTACAACGCGGTGGGCGCCGCGGCCTGCTGCCTGCAGCTCGGGATGAACCTCGACGAGATCCGGCGCGGTCTCGAGTCCTTCGCCGCCGCATTCGGCCGCGCGGAGCAGATCCCGGTCGGTGACCGCCGGCTGGCGATCCTGCTGGTCAAGAACCCCGCGGGCGCGAACGAGGTCTTTCGCACGCTCGCCGCGGCCGACGACTCCGGCCTCGACGTGTGGATGGTCCTCAACGACCGCATCGCCGACGGCCGGGACGTGTCGTGGATCTGGGACGCCGACTTCGAGACGCTCGCTCCCCACGCCGCCCGGGTGGTGTGCTCCGGCACGCGCGCGGAGGAGCTCGCGCTGCGCCTCAAGTACGCGGGTGTCGCGCCCGGGAAGCTGGAGGTCGTGCCGCAGCTCGAGCGCGGACTGGACCGCGCGCTTGAGTCGAACGGAACGCGGCCCGGCGGGCGGCCGCTGTATGCGCTACCGACCTACACCGCGCTGCTCGAGCTGCGCGACGTCCTCGCGGCACGTGGCCTCGCGCCGCCCTTCTGGGAATGAGCTCGACCAACCTGACCGCGATCTGGCACGAGGTCGAATGCGGCTCCTACGACGTCGATCTCGGCCTGTGGGAGGAGCTGGCCGACAAGGGCGCCGAGGTCTTGGACCTCGGATGCGGGACGGGCCGGGTCGCGATGCATCTCGCCCGCCGCGGGCGCACGGTGACGGCGGTCGATCGTGATCCGCGTGTCCTGGAGGTGCTCGAGGGGCGTGTCGCAGAGCGCGGTCTCGCCATCCAGTGCGTATGCGCCGACGTGCAGGAGCTCAACATCCGGCGGCAGTTCGACACGGTGCTCGCGCCGATGCAGCTCGTGCAGCTCCTGCGGGGCGAGGCCGAGCGCCGGGCGATGCTCACGCGCGTGGTGCGGCACGTGCGTCCCGGGGGTCTTTTCGCGGCCGCCCTGATGGACTTGGAAGGCGAGGCGATCGGCGAGGAGTACGGCCCTCCCCCAGCCGACATGCGCGAGATCGATGGGTCGGTGTACTCGAGCCAATCCGTCGCCATCGTGCCCATACACGACGGCCGCGCGATCGCGATCGACCGCATACGGACCGCCGTGGCGCCACACGGAGAGCAACGCAAGAGCATCGCGCGCGTGCGTCTGGAGCTGTTGACGCCGGACTCTCTCGAGCGCGCGATGCAGGCGGCCGGGATGGTCGTGCAAGAGCGGCGGATCATCCCGCCGACCGAGGACTACGTGGGCAGCATCGTCGTGATCGGCACCGTCGCCGGGGCGGCGGGGTGAGCTCCCTGGCCGTGCGGGTCATGTGGCTGTACCCCGACCACATGAACATCTACGCCGACCGCGGCAACATCTCGGTGCTGGAGCACCGTTGCCGGTGGCGCGGCATCGACTTCGAGCTGGGTACAGCGGGGCCGGGAGATGCGATCGACCCGGACGCGCACGACCTCTACTACATGGGCGGCGGGCAGGACCGCGACCAGGCGCTCGTCACGCGCGACCTCGCGGACACGAAACGCGACTCGCTTGCCGCCGCCGTGGACTCCGGCGCTTCGTTCCTGGCGGTGTGCGGCGGCTACCAGCTGCTCGGCCACTCCTACGAGGTGCCGGGCAGCGATCCGCTACCGGGCCTGGGCCTCGTGGACCTGCGCACCGTGCGCGAGCCCGGGGAGCGCCTGATCGGCAACGTGCTGATCGAGGCCGACGTCGGAAGCGGGCCGCGGCGCATCGCGGGCTTCGAGAACCACGGCGGGCGGACGTACCTGGGCGACGGCGAGCAGCCGCTCGGGCGCGTCGTATCGGGCTTCGGCAACAACGGCAAGGACGGCGCCGAGGGAGTGCGGCGCGGCAAGCTGATCGGCACCTACCTGCACGGGCCGCTGCTGCCAAAGAACGCCTGGCTCGCGGACGTACTGATCGGCTGGGCGCTCGAGCGCCGCACCGGCACGGTGCCCGACCTGGAGCCGCTCGACGACGAGATGGAGCGGGCCGCGCATGAGTCCGCGGTCCGGGCCGCGCTGAGGTAACGGGCTGTGGGCTGGGACGGCAGTTCGCCGCGCTGGCCCTTGACGCCACACCATCTGGTCCGCGAAGATCGCGCAAACCAGCTGACGGAGGCAACATGGCGGCCACCGACGAAGCGGGGATCGCGCGACTGCGATCGCTCAAACACATTGTCGTTGTGATGATGGAGAACCGGTCGTTCGACCACATGCTTGGTTACCTCAAGCGCGAGGGCATGCAGGATGTCGACGGCCTCACCGGCAACGAGTTCAACCTCGACCGCAGGCGAAGAAGGATCCGTGTCCGAGCCTTTGACGCGGAGGCCGCGAGGATCCAGCGCCGCGGCGAGGCTCTGCAGAAGAAGCTCGACCCCGATCACGGCCCCCTCGGGGTCAAGATGCAACTCGGACCTGGGTACGGGGATCGGCCGAATGGCGGCTTCGTTCGGAGTTTCATCGAAAGCCGCAGGAAAGAGGACAAGGTCGGCAGTGACCTGTGGATGGTTCCGATGGGCTACTACACGAGCAAGGACCTGCCCGTCTATGACCACCTCGCACGCCAGTACTGCGTCTGCGACCGGTGGTTCGCGTCAATACCTGGCGACACGTGGCCGAATCGGCTCTACGCGACCACTGGCACGCTGGGCCCGAACGTATTGAAGGATTCCGATCTCTGGCAGGACATCACCGACATGCCCCCGTTTAGAAGGCTCAAGGGCATGCCTCTCTTCGACGTACCGGCGTTCACTCGGCAACTCAACCGCGACCAGTGGCGCTGGTATTCCCACGATCCGGGGTCGCTGCGCCTTATCGACTCGACCTACCGCAATCCCAAAGATCTGATGCGAGACAACTTCGCGTTCTTTGACCGGCGCAAGGTCGATTGGCTGACAGAGACGCTCGAACGACCGCTCGTTAGAGGCGGTTCCTTCCTGGACGACGCCGCGCAAAACAAGCTGCCCGCCGTGTCGTGGATCGACCCGAACTTTGTGGACGTCAGCGTCCGCGATCCGAACTCCAATGACGACCATCCACCGTCGGACATCCGCGCCGGCCAAGCGTTCGTCTTCGACGTGTACGACGCCCTCTTGCGCTCAAGGCAATGGAACGACACGATGCTTGTGATCACATACGACGAGCACGGTGGCTTCTACGACCACGTGGTGCCCCCACGGCTACCGGCTGCGGACGACGCGAAGTACATGACATACGGCGTGCGCGTACCGGCGCTGATCGCCGGCCCCCGCGTGCGCCGCCAAGTCCTGCACGCACCAGAGGAGATCGAGGGTCGCGACAAGCGCGAGCAGCCGCAGTTCGACCACACGGCTTTGATCAAGACGATCCTCCTCGCATTCGCGGAAGACCCTGACGCTGCGCTGAAGAACATGCCCTCTCGCGTCCAGCGCGCGCCGCACCTGGGGAACATGTTGTTGAGCAGGCCACGGAGGGACGTCGATGATCCGCGCAATGCGCGCCGTCTCCTGGAGACGTGGCGTCAGGAGGCCCGACGACGGCGCGCGGCCCAGCCTGCGGAAGCAGGGACGTCCGCCAAACCCGGTCGGGGCACACGGTCGCTCGCACCCGATGGAGCGGGACACCCACTGATTCTCACCGACTTTCAGGCCGACTGGCAGAAGGCCGCGATGGCGATGAGAAAGCTCGGCATCGAAGCGTGATGGCGAGTAGCCAACCGAGGAGCATTCATGTCCGATGAGACTTGGGCACAACTAATTGCCGCCGTCGTTCTCGTGCTGTTCACCTTGGGCCTTGGGCTCATGCGCAGACCGGTGTGGGTGGTCGCCGCAGACCGCGTGACCTATGCGCCGGACGATGGTCTCCAGCGAACCTTGCTAAAGGGGTGTCGCATCCCAGCAAACGAGGTCGCTAAAGCGCTTGAACAGGGCCAGGCGGCCGTAAAACAGATACAGGTATCCGCCCTCTCGGCGATCCTCGTTGGTAAGGACCATCGGACGTCGACGTCCAAGACCGTGGCGTTCGCCTGGACGCTGGCGATCGGCTTCGGCCTGGTCTCGCTGCTTGTCGCCGACTGGCTCGGCGATAGCACGGGGTGGGACAACCAGGTAAAGAGCGGCCTGCAGGAGGAGTACCTACTGCTCCTCGGCGGCCCCTTTGCCGCCGCCATCCTCGCAAAAACCAGCGCCGTTGCACATTCGGGGACGGAAGGCAAGCCGCCCGGACCCGCCGGCGCCGCGAGCCCCGCGCAGCTCATCACGAACGACGAGGGCGACACCGACCTAGGGGACTTCCAGTACCTCTTTTTCAACGTCATCGCATTGGCGTTTCTCCTCGGAAGGTTCATCGGCGACATCGACAATGGCTTCCCGGACCTACCGCCACTCCTTACCGGGCTCACGTTGACGTCGGCGGGCAGCTACGCCGCCAAGAAGTTCATCCAGCAGGCCCGTCCGACGCTGACCAGCGTGATTCCCTCCACAGCCAGTCCGGGGACGGACGTCCAAATCTACGGAATCAACCTCCTTGTACCGGCGAGCGTGTCTCCGTCCGGCACCGACCTGCCGCCGACCGTGTCGATCGGCACCAAGACCGGGACGGTTACGGCATACGACAAGATCCTCGGGGCGGACCACCTCACCGTGACGGTCCCTGCTGAGATCACGGTCGGCGCGGGCACCATCAGCGTCGTGCGCGCCGACGGCATCGCCGCCATCGGTCCGGCCGGCTCCGATGGCATCGCGTTCACGGTCACCTAGCCGTTCGGCTCGTCTTCTTCCTCCTCGTTTCCCTGCTTGCGCGCGCGCTTGCGCATCTGCTCCTCGATGAACTCGCGCGGCGAGCGCGGGTGGCGGGCACCCGGTTCCGTCCGAAGTGCCTGGTCAATCTCCTTTCGGAGGTCCTCGGCGCGCCACTTCTGCGCGGGTTTGTCGTCGTCCGTCATCAGCTCTCGCTTCCGATGAGCCGCCCGATCTGCCGCCGCAAGGAATCGGCTCTCGAGGCCGCAGACTTCTCGGTGTTCTTGCCCACGGCCACCGCCGCCTTGAGTGTCTTGTCGCTCTTCTTCAGCCCGCGGTCGATCCCCGGATGGTCCGTCTGGGAGTCGATCCATGCCCGCACGCTTCTCGCCTGGCCCTCGAACACGCCCAAGTCAACGTACTCCTTCCTAGGCCCGAACCAGACCTGCTGCCACCAGTGATCAGAGACCGGGTCGTGCCACGAGATATAGCCGCCACGCAGCACCTGCCGCGGCCCCTTGATCGCGCCGGTGAAGCTGTAGCGCACCGCGGAGTCGTGTTCGGGGTCGAAAAAACTCGGCGTGTAGAAGTCAGAGACGAGGACGTCATTGACCGTGTAGCCGAACACCGCCGCCTCGGAGGGGTCGCAGACCTCGACCAAGTACTCGACACGCCCCTGACCGGGTTTGATCGAGCGGCCCGGAATCATCCGGTTTCCCCAAGGGTCGGCGAGCATCTCGAGCGTCTCGTGGCTGGCTGTCAACGACCAGCTGTCAGACATCTCGATCAGCGCGAACGGCTGACCGTTGTCATCGAGGTGGACACCCGCTGCGTCCTTCACGTCCGCGACCACGAGCATGGGCCAGTAGCCGACCGGCACATCCTCGAGCCGTGGGAAGGCGTCCACTGTCGCACCTTCCTGGCGCCAGATACGGGCGAAGTCGCGCGTCGCTTGGCGCTGCAGCGCGGCCGCAACGCGGGACACATCCGAGGGGTCATGTCCGTCCACCTCGGACACGAGCGCGAGATTGAGCGTGAGCATCGGGAGTCCTCCTTTGCCTTGGATGGGCAGAGGGCCGGGGAAACTTCCGTTCCCAGGGCCCAGTCCCATCTTTGTGAGCCGCGACTATCTCCCGGCTGAGCCCGCAATGCAAGCCCTGCTGCGCAAGCTTCCGGTTCGGCGCGTCTGTGCGTGCGGACCCGAGCGCAGCTCCCACCCTTCGCGGGCGCTTACGTCGGCACCGGCGTGCCCCTGCTGGGCGTGCTCAGCCCAGAGAACTTGGCAGTTGGAACGACCAGGGAAAGAGCTCGCCCAAAGGCAGTGTTACGAGCTTTCCCTACCACATAAACGTGACGGCCATGTCGTCACTCGCAAACTCATTCAGCACCTGCCGGCACGCTCCGCATGGCGACACGGAATCCGAGGGCCCCGATATTGCGATCGCAGCAAAGCGACTGTGGCCCTCGGCCACAGCCCTCGCGACAGCCGCTCGCTCCGCGCATATCGTCACGCTAAAGGAGGCATTCTCGACGTGGCCAGCGGTCACGGTCTCGCCGCTTTCAGCCATAAGCGCCGCGCCGATCCGAAAGCCTGAATATGGCGCATAGGCTCGCTCGGCCGCTGCTAGTGCAGACTTGTAGAGCACTTCGGGTTCGTACGGCAGTTTGGACCCCATGCCCGAGAACGATACCCACGCGAGCCGAAGGAACTCTGTTCGCATCGCGTGGCCGACTGGCCTCTTGATTCGCCTGCGACATCGGAATAGATTCGCGGCAAATGGGCTCAGGCTCCTCCCATTCCGACCTCGAGGGTTCTGGCCAAAGCCGGGCTAGCCGCTCGGTCAAGGTGGAACCAGGCTCCATCACGGCGGCCGATGAAAAGCTCGTCCAAATGGTCTCGCCATTGGTGCTGGAGCTCGGTGCGTACGAGCGACACTTCAACGAGATGCAGAGTCGCTACCGCAGTCTCGCGTCTACGTGGCTTCTGGCTACCTTCGCTGCGCTCGGCTTTGTTCTGTCGAACGAGAACTTCGAGATCCCCTTTCCTCGGCTCTTAGCCGCTGCTGGGCTCGCCTTGGCCGGGGCCACAGGAATCATTCTGCTCTGGATACTCGACCTAATGGTCTATCACCGTCTGTTGGAGGCCACTTACGTCGAAGGCCTCCGCTTCGAACGGCTCTACCGCTGGCTGCCGAAAGTTAGGACCAACATGTGGAAGACGCAGTCAGGAAAAGGGGTACTACCGCGCGTGGTTTGGTTCTATCTGATCGGCGCCGCAATCCTGATCTCCATCGCGATCGGAGCGTTCGTGATATGGCTGTTACAGGAGAGCATTGTCGGCGGTTTAGCAGCATTGGTCGGTTCGCTCCTCGTCGCCGTACTCCTCCTCTGGTACATGCGACGTGAGACCTGCGAGCTTTCGCCCTTCGCGCCTCCGAAGGGGACTCAAGAGGCCTTTGAATCGCGAAGTGCCTCAGTGGGCCGGTCCCCTTTGATTCGGCGCTTCGATGGCGCGCACACCGGGGCCGCCACTCACGATGAACTCTCACTTCGCTAAGGGTGAGAAGCCGCCGAAATCTCCCCTAAGGGAAACCAGAGCGCCGGGCGCGAACAGCGTGTTGTGCGGGACGCAGCCAAGGCAGCTGACCGCGCGGCCCGAGCCGTCGACGCAGCGAAGAAGAAGCTCGGCTAGCTAGCTGTAGTTCCCAACCAGGTTGTTCAACCTCGTGACCGGAGCTCGGTGGCCGAGGGAGCCGTGTGGACGCCTGAAGTTGTAGTGGGTCAGCCACCCTTCGAGCTGCCCGGCCCGCTCCGCTGAGCTGCCGTAGAGCCGTGCGT
>JBBRDT010000067.1:0-19157 GCA_038203635.1 Solirubrobacterales bacterium | reverse complement strand
CAGGCGCCGCGCCGCCGCGCCCATCAGCGGCCGCTTGTCCCGATCGCGGTCGCCGCCCGCGCCGAACACGACGATCAGCCGGGCGTCATCCAGCAACCCGCGCGCAGAGGACAGGACGTTCTCGAGCGAGTCGGGCGTGTGCGCGTAGTCGACGAGCACACCAAAGCTCTGGCCCTCGTCGACGGGCTCGAAGCGGCCGGGCACACGCTGCGCCGAGGCAAGCGCCTCCGCGGCGGCGTGTGGCGCCACGCCCAGCGCGTGACCGGCGGCGATCGCGGCCAGCGCGTTGTAGACGTTGAACAGCCCTGGCAGCGGCAGCCGCACGTCCACGCTCGCCCCGCGAGCGTGACACTGGAAGCTCGCCCCGGCCGAGTCGTAGCTGACGTGCGTCGCGCGAAAGTCCGTATCGGAATCCACCCCGAACGTGACGACGGGAGCGCTGCCGGCGTCGCGGACCTCCTCCGCGAGCCGTGCTCCCCATTCGTCGTCGGCGTTCACGACGGCGGCTCCCGGCGGCGGGCCGGACTGCGGGGTGAAAAGGCGCCGCTTCGATGCGTAGTAGGCGTCGAGCGTGCCGTGGAAGTCGAGGTGGTCCTGGGTCAGGTTCGTGAACACGGCGACGTCGAATTCGATCCCCTCCGCCCGGTACAGCTCGAGCGCATGCGAGGACACCTCCATCACGCACGCTTGATCGCCCGCGTCGAGCATGCGCCGAAACGTCGCCTGCAGGTCGAGGGCCTCGGGGGTCGTGCGCTCCACCTCCTCGACCCGGCCCCCGACCACCGAGTGCACAGTGCCGAGCAGCCCGGTCTGGATCCCCTGCGCCTCGAGCAGGTGGCGGGTGAGGAACGCAGTCGTCGTCTTGCCGTTCGTCCCTGTCACGCCCACCACCCGCAGCGCGGCCGTGGGGTTGCCGTGGTAGGCGGCGGCGAGCGGGCCCATTGCTGCGCGCACGCTCGGCACCACCACCTCCGGCACGTCGAGCCCGAGCGGGCGTTCACACACGACCGCGGCGGCCCCCCGCCTGATCGCGTCCGGCGCGAAGTCGTGACCGTCCACGACAAATCCCGGCACGCAGAAAAAGAGCGCCCCCGGCGTGACGCTCTCGCTCCGATAGGCCAGGCCCGTGATCTGCGGGTTCTCGCCGGGGTCGGGGGTCCCGGCGATCCCCGCGGCGTCGAGCAGCTCGCGCAGCGTCATCGGGGGAGAATTCTAGGCAGTGGGGGTGTCGGCCTCTGAGCTGATCGCGCCAGCGGCCGCTAGTTGGGCGGTATGCCGAGGTACGGGAGCGCGAAGCTCGCGATCTTCTCGAAGGCCGGTGCCGCGACCTCGCCGCCCGAGTGCACGACCTTCGGCTCGTCGACGATCACCGCCGCGAGGAACTTGGGATCGTCGGCCGGCGCGAATCCCACGAACGACGCGACGACCTTGTCCTTCGAGTATTCGCCGTTCTCCGCCTTCTCGGCCGTTCCGGTCTTGCCGGCGATGTCGTACCCGGTGACCGCGGCTTCAGGTGCGGTGCCGGTCGGTCCAAGGACGCCCTCGAGCATGCGCCGCAGGCGGGCCGAGGTGCGGTCGGACATCACGCGCCGTCCCTCACCGGCGTTCTGGTCCATCGTGAGTCGCGGTGTCACGAACCTGCCGCCGTTCGCGATCGCGGCGTAGGCGTCGATCATCTGCATCGGCGTGACGGCGATGCCCTGACCCAGCGGCAGGTTTCCGATCGACGCGCCGGAGTAGTTCTTGACCTTGGGCACGATGCCCTGTGACTCGCCCGGCAGCGGCAGCCCGGTCAGGCGGCCGAAGCCGAACCTGTGCACCCAGCGGTCGAAGCGTGTCTCGCCGAGTCGCTGCCCGACTCGCACCGCGCCGACGTTCGAGGAGCGCGCGAGGATGTCGGACACGGTGAAGATGCCGCCCGTGCCGTGCGCCTCCTTGATCACGCGGTCGGCGACCTGGATCTCCGGCCCGATGTTGAAGCGGGTGTCCGGGCGCACCACGTTCTCGGAAAGCGCACCGGCGACCGTGAACGACTTGAAGGTGGAGCCGGGCTCATAGGTGAATCCGATCGCGCGGTTGAGGCGTGCCCACGCGGGCGCCTGCTCGACCTTGTTCGCGTCGATGCGCGGCCAGTTGGCCATCGCCAGCACGTCGCCGGTGTCCGGGTCCATGACGATCGCGGTCGCACCCTTCGGCTGGTAGGTGCGCCCCACGCCGGCAAGCACCTGCTCGGCGCGGTCCTGCAGCGGCACGTCGAGCGTCAGGCGCAGATCGGTGCCCGGCCTGTCGTCGGCGAGCTGGTCGAGTGACACCGGGTCACCGCGAGCGTCGCGCACGATGCGCTGTTTGCCGTCGGCGCCCCCGAGCTGCTCGTCCAGCTGCTGCTCGAGCCCGGACAGGCCCTTGTTCTCGACGCCGACGGAGCCGATCACCTGAGCGGCGACCTCTCCCTCCGGGTAATAGCGCCGGGAGTCATCCAGCACGCCGATCCCGTCGATCTCGAGCTTCTCGATCTGCTTGCCCTTGCGCGCCTCGGCCTTGCGCGCGAGGTATGCGAAGCCGCTCTTGCGGTTCGCGAGGATCTCGAGCAGCTTGTCCTCGGAGCGGTTCAGGATCGGCGCGAGGCGGCGTGCCGTCTTCACCGGGTCCTTCACCAGGAACGGCGTCGCGAAGATCGTGGATGCGTCCTCTGAGACCGCCAGCTCGGCGCCGTGGCGGTCCGTGATGGTGCCGCGCTTTGCGATCAGCGTGACGTCCTGGATGTGCTGCGTGGAGGCCATCGTCTTGAGGTCACTGCCCTTGAAGACGAGCAGATAGCCCGCACGCAGCGTCGCAAGCCCGAGCGCCGCCAGGAAGATCGCGAACATCAGGCCGATGCGCCGCTCGGTCAGCCGTACCGCGCCGGCTCGCGCGGCAGCCTTGCGGGGACGGCGCTGGGAGCGTGCTGCGGGCGCAGCGCGTCCCTTCGACGGCGCTCGCCGCGGTGCGGGCGCGCGCTGCGCCGCGGCTCGCCTCGCGGCCAGGGCCTAGCCCCCCGGCGTCCCGGTCGGTCCGGTGATGCCCGTTGCCCCGGCGGGCGGCGCCGGTGCGGTCGTCGCGGCAGGAGCGGTCGCACCCACGGCGCCGGTGGCGCCGGCGGGGGCGCTCTGCGCCGTCGCGGGCGCGGGCGCCTCCACGATCGGCTGGGACGGGGTTGGCGCGGCCAGCTCGCGGTCATCCTCGGGCGACGCGGCCACGAGCTGCTCCGAGCTGGGCGCGGGCACGTCCAGGCGGACGTTCTTCGCAGCGCGGCGTCCGTCGGAGCGCGGGTGCGTCGTCAGGTAGTTGACCATCTGCGGAGTCGGCATCACGAGGCCCATGTCGCGTGCCGCCTGCTGCAGCCGGTCGATGGAACCCAGACGCGACGCCGAGCCGCGCAACTTTGCGTTCTGGATGCGCAGATCACGTGCGATCTCCGCACTGCGCCCGTTGTGCGCGTTCAGCTTCAGCAGCGACACGTTCAGGCCGACGAGGCCGATCAGCAGCACGCCGAGCAGGGCGATCCAGCCCTGACCGCGCACGAGGCGATCGACGAGGTGCGAGTCGCGCACCGTGCAGATCCTCTGCACTGCGCGTTCTGCGAGCGCGCCGAACGGCAGCTGCGGAAGAGGCCGGGGTGCGGCAACGGCGCTCGCCCTTACCCGGGCGCGTGGCGCCGCGGGGCGCGCAGCACCGGACACCCGCCGATGGTGTCGAACCGGCTTGCGGGTCGATCGCCTTGCAGGCGGGCGTGCGGGAGCAGTCGCGGGCGGCGGCGTCACGAGCCACTCCTTTCGAGGACGGATGTGCCGGATCCTGCGTCGAGCTTGATCGCAGCGCGCAGGCGGCCCGACTGGGAGCGCGGGTTGTCCGCGACCTCGCCCTCGCTCGGGCGCGCTGCTTTGCGGCTGACAAGCTCTGCCTCGGGCTCGTGGCCGCAGACGCACACAGGCAGCTCGGGCGGGCACAGGCAGCCGCGCGCGAGCTCCACGAAGAAGCGCTTCACCAGCCGGTCCTCGAGCGAGTGGAACGCGATCACGGCCATGCGGCCTCCCGGGCGCAGCAGCTGCCACGCCGCGGGCAGCGCGCGCTCGAGCGAGCCCAGCTCGTCGTTGACCGCAATCCGGATCGCCTGGAACGTGCGCCGCGCCGGGTGACCGCCCGCGAACTGCGCGGGGGTCGGGACGGCACGCTTGATCGCGTCCACGAGCTCCGCGGTGGTGTCGATCGGCGCGCGCTCGCGGCTGCGCGCGATCTCGCGCGCGATGCGGCGCGCGTAGCGTTCCTCTCCGTACTCGCGGATGGTCGCGGCCAGGCGAGCCTCGGGCCAGTCGTTCAGGATCGTGCGCGCGTCGAGCTCCTGCGTGGTGTCCATGCGCATGTCGAGCGGCGCTTCGTAGGAATAGGAGAAGCCGCGCTCCCAGGCATCCACCTGCATCGAGGAGATGCCGAGGTCCATGTACACGAGGTCTGCCTGCAGCCCCTCTGCGCGCAGCTCGGGCAGCACGTCGGCGTAGTTGCCGGCGATGAAGCGTGTGGAGCATGCGACCTCGGCCGCCAGCTCGGTGAAGTGCTCCTCGGCCTGCGGGTCGCGGTCGATGCACACGATCTGCCCGCCGGCGCCGAGCCGCTCGGCGATCAGCCGCGCGTGGCCCCCGGCACCGAAGGTGCAGTCGACGGCGAGCGAGCCGGGCGCGGGGTCGAGCGCCCCGATCAGCTCCCCGGCCATGACGGGAACGTGCGGGCGTGTCATGTCAGCGACAAGTGTCACCTACCGCCCCTCGCGGTCGCGCTTCGAAAGTCGCTTGGCGATCTCGTTCGCCTGCGCGTCCAGCTCGGGCTGGCGCTTGGACCACTGCTCGCGGCCCCACACCTCGATCAGGTTGAGATTGCCGATCATGGTCACGTCGCGGTCGAGGCCCACGCGGTCGATCAGCGCCTGTGGCAGCATCACCCGGCCCGCCCCGTCGACCTGGCCCTCGAAGGCGCCCGCGTGGATCAGGCGCTGCAGATCGCGGGTGTCCTCGTCGAGCTGGTCGCGGCTGCCGAGGATCCGCTCGGTGTGCTGAACCCAGGCGTTCACCGGCCAGACCGACACACAGGGGTCGAGCTCTTTGGCGAGAACCACTCCATCTGCGAGAGCGCCCCTGAACTTCGGCGGAATCGTGAGCCGGTTCTTCGCATCCAGCGTGTACTCGTATTGCCCCAGAAACGCCAAGCCCGAAAGCTCTCCCTCTTCGAATCCGGGACCTGGGATGGCGGGGTGGGAGGAACCCTGCCATCCCGGTCCGGTTCAACGTGCGCCCCACAATAGCCCACTTTCTCCCACAATGCAACACGATGGCGACGATTTCTCCCACTCCGGCTGTTTGCCGCGTGGTTGAGGCACTCCGAGGTCTCTTTACGGCACAACCCCCATCCACTGGCAGCCCTGAGGCCCCCATATCGGGCTCGAAGGCTGCCAGTCGGGTTGGGGGTTAGCCGGCGGAGAGCTGCTCGACCGCGGCCGGGAGGCCGGTCATGTCGGGCAGGACGGCGGAGGCGACGCCGGGCGGGTGTCCGGAGCGGTCGCGATCGACCCACACGCGCGGTATGCCGAGACGGGCGGCCGGGAGGATGTCGTGCATCCAGCTGCAGGCGGCGTGGACCCAGTCGCCCTCCCCCACCCCCGAGCGCTCGCGGAAGGTGTGGAAGTGGGCCAGGTCGGGCTTGAAGGAGCCGACCTGCTCGGCCGTCACGACCATGTCGAACGGCGCGGAGATGTGCGTCTGGGTCTCGGCGATC
The DNA here is from genome assembly GCA_038203635.1 of Solirubrobacterales bacterium. Classification (GTDB taxonomy): domain Bacteria; phylum Actinomycetota; class Thermoleophilia; order Solirubrobacterales; family JBBDJG01; genus DASRIA01. The sequence continues at coordinate 13,355 of JBBRDT010000067.1, read as the reverse complement.
AGCGCGTCGTCGCAGTTGGTGAGGATCGCGAGCGTCCAGCCCGCCGCACGCAGCTGCGCGAGCGCCGGCTCGACGTCGCCGAACACGGGCATCGCGCTCCAGGTGTTGACGAACGCGTCGTCACCGTCGCCGGAGAGGGTCACCCCCACGTCCGCGGCGGCTCGCCGCAGGCCCTCCCGCAAGACGTGTTTATAGGAGTGGGCGGGGCGCTCCGCCTCGAGGATCAACTCGTGCGCGTGGTAAGCCTCGAGCACCTCGTCGGCCTTATCCCCGGCAACCGCGGTGGCGGCCTCGCCCATGCCGGTCCACCAGTCGACCAGCGTCCCGTAGCAGTCGAACGTCACCCAGCGGTCGGGCATCGACTCCCATTATGGCGCGGGCCACCCAAGCCCTGGCGCGCCAACCGTCCTTTAGAAGTCCAACCCCAGGCCCGTGTCGCTGAACTCCGCCGCGAGCACCGCGCCCAGCGTGAGCATCACGGACGGCACCAGCACGAGCGCGACGACGAGCTGCATCTTCGGCCCCGCCCGTGCGGCCTGCTCGCGGATCTGCTGACGGCGAGCGTGCCGCGCGGCGGCTGCCTGGGCGGCGAGCGCGTCGGCGAGACTCAGTCCTGCGCGGTGGGAATACGCGAGCGTCTCGACGAACGCGAGCACACCGGCAACCGGGAGGCGGCGGCCGACCTGCTCCAGTGCCGCATCCCGTGGCACGCCGAGCGCGACCTGCGCCGCGGCAGCGCGCCACTCGGCGGCAAGCGGGCCGTCGAAGCGCAGCGCCACCAATCCCATCGCGGCGAGCGGCGAGCGCCCCGCTTCGACCGTCACCCGCAGCAGATCCAGCATGCTCGGCAGCTCGCGTAGCGCGGCATCGGCACGTAGCCGCGCCGTGCGCCCGAGCCAGTAGTCGGGAAGCACGTAGCCGGCCGCCGGGGCCGCGGCGAGCACCGCGAGTCCCAGCCGTCCGGGAAAGGAGCCTGCGCTGAGCGCAGCCCCGGCCAATGCACCGACTGCGACCGCGCACTTGAGCGCCGTCCAGTCGCGAACCCGGAGATTGCCCGGGCTGCCGGCCGCCACGACCCGATCGGCGAGGCTCTTCGGGGTGGCGACCCGGTCCATCCCGAAGGACGAGCCGATGCGCATCGCGATGGCGAGCACGGCGCCGGGCAGCCGGCCCGTCGCCGCGCGCAGGTGAACCGGCGCGGGAGTTCGTACCCCGTGCAGCGCATCCCTTGCCCCGAGGACCACCAGGACCGTCGCGGCAGCCGAGCACAGCGCTGCGATCTTCACCTCCATGACCGCGCAAGCCGGCGGATCAAGAGCGCCCCGGACACCTGTAGCGCGAGGGAGGCCAACAGCAGTCCCGCTCCCACCGGCGACCCGGTCATGCGCGCCGGTAGCTCCGGCGCCGCGAGCGTGCCCAGGCCGATACCGCACACCGGTAGTGCGACCACCACCATGGCGGTGAACCGCGCCTGCGCGGTGGCCGCGTTCGCCTCTTCGATCACTTGCCAGTCCTGTTCGAGCGCAGTCGCGACGCCGCGCAAGACCTTCGCCACGTCGCCTCCGGACCGCCGCTGGACCTGCATCGCGGCGACGATCAACGCCACAGCCCGGGACGCGGAGCGGGAGCGCAGCCGCTCGAGGGCGGCCTCGGTGGCGGCGCCCATCTCGAGCTCCCATGCGGTCCGCCTGAGCTCCTCTCCGATCGGGCCGCTGACGCGCCGGGCGGCCACGGCCACGGATGTGCGCAGCGACGCTCCCGCCGATACCGCGTCGGCGATCGCCCGCGCCGCCCCGGCGGCGCCCTCGTCCAGGCGGCGCCCATAGCGTCGCCGGCGCGCTGCGACGATCCGTGGCGCGAACCATGTGCCGGCGACACCGCACAGGACGGCTCCATCCACGCCGATCAGCACAGCGCCGGCGACGGTGCCGGTCAATGCCGCCGCCAGGCGAAGCCGGCGGGCGCTCGAGCGCGGCAGCGGGACTTGGACCGAGCCGAGGGCCCGCACCGTGTCCAAAGTCCGGCGAAGCTCGTCACTCACACCTGCTGCGAGGCCTCGCAGCGGAGAAGGCAGTTCGCCCACGCGCGGCAGCGCGAGCAGGGCGCCCGCGGCGAACAGCGCGCCCGCTGCGCCCGCGAGCACCGTGCCGATCATTCGTCGCGACGCTGCCCGGGCCCGACCCGTCGTAGCTCGCCTCCGGCCGCCGAGAAGACCGGCCGCACGCCAACCTCGGACGCAAACCTGACGACCTCGACGATCTCCACCACGGTGCGGGCTCCGTCGCGGCCACGCTCCAGATGCACGACCAGGTCGATCGCGCTCGCGGCCTGCTGCCGGACTGCGATGTGAGGCAGCGCGACGTCTGCCATCAGCGCAAGCGTCTCGATGCGCCGAAGTGCGTCGGCCGCGGAGTTTGCGTGCACGGTTGTCATCGATCCGTCATGCCCCGTGTTGAGGGCCTGGAGCATGTCCAGCGCTTCGGCGCCTCGCACCTCGCCGACGATGATCCGGTCGGGCCGCATCCGGAGCGCGTTACGCACCAGTTGCCTGATGGTGACCTCTCCCCCGCCCTCCAGATTCGCGGGCCGGCTTTCGAGTCGCAGCACGTGGGGTTGCCGAAGCCGCAACTCCGCAGCGTCCTCGATGGTGATCACACGCTCGCCGGACGTGACGAAGGAGGACAGCACGTTGAGCAGCGTCGTCTTGCCGGAGCCGGTGCCACCGCTGACGACGACGTTGCGCCGGGCCAGAACGCTGTCGCGCAGAAAACCGAGCGCGGCTTCTGTGATGGAACGGCTCTCCACGAGCTCGCCCGGTGAGAATCCGCGGGTGCGAAACCGCCGGATCGTGAGCAGCGGTCCGTCCAGACTCAGCGGCGGTATCACGCAGTTGACGCGGGAACCGTCCGGAAGGCGCGCGTCGGCAAGCGGCGATGCCTCGTCCACGCGGCGGCCGAGCGGGCTGAGAATCCGCTCGATCACGTGCAGCAGCGCCTCCTCGGACTCGAACGATGCCGTCGTGGCGTGGATCCGACCCGCACGCTCGACGAGCACCGATCGGTGCCCGTTGACCATGATCTCGTCGACCGCGGGATCCTCCATCAGGGGCTCGAGCGGTCCCAGACCCATGGTGGCGGCCAGCAGTCGCTCTATGAGCGCCTCGCGCTCGGGCTCCTCGAGCGGCCGTGCCTGTTCGCGCAGCAGCTCCGCGATGCGGCACCGCAGAGCCTCCGGGTCAGCCTGCAGGCGCGGCGCATCCTCTCGAGCGTCGTCGATCAGGCGCCGCCGCAATCCCTGCGCAAGATCCTCGATCGCGCTCATCGCCCGAACGCGGAGGCCGTCACCGAGGTCGGGCCGAGGCGACGGACGTCGCCAGCAGGACGCGGGACGACACGGACCTCACGGGCGAAGTTCTGCGCGGCGATCAGCGTTGCCGCCTGACGGAGAGTCGAGCGCACCGTCGCTGTCGCGTCGGCACCATCTCGAGCCTCCGCACCGGGCGAGTCCCGAAAGTCGACGAGCTCGAGCCTCTGTACCGCCAGATACGTACGGGGGGAGCCGCTGCCGCTCCCGCCGTCGGTCGTGACGAGCACATCCACGAGTGCGCCGGGACGCAGGGCCGACGCGATCGTCCGTGCCCCTGTGACCGCCACCTCGACCAGGCGCCCGCTCTGCCTTCCGCTGCGGCGCGAGACCGCGCGCGGCGTGCCCAGCTGCGCCTCGCCCACGTAATCGCCGGCCGCGAGTGTGGCGAGTGTCCGGTACCCGAGCGCCTCACGCGTTGATCGCAGCGATCGTGGAGGTGCGAAGCGCAGCGGCACCCGTCGCTGCTGCAGGACTGCCCGCGCGACCGCAGGCGTGACCAGTGTCCCCCGTGACACGTCGCGGCGTGCAACGACGACAGGCTGGAGCGGCCCGACCTGCGCGGAGACGTCATCCGCGTACCGATCGACCATCGACGCGGCAAGACCGGCGCACACGGTTGCGAGGCCGAGCATCAGCACCCCGCGGCGGCGGCGTGTCATGCCGAGCGCGCGATGCCCGGCGAGCCCGACGCGGGTAGCGCAGCGCCGACGGGCCCGGCCGCCGGCGGCTCTGGAGCCAGGGTCAGGCGAATCTGAACGCCCGTGCCGCGACTCTCCCGCACCAAGTGCATTCGCCCGCCATGGTCCTCGACCGCCCGGCGCACGATCGCGAGGCCGTGGCCCCTGCGCGACCGCCACGATGCGGGGCGCAAGTTCTTCAGAGAGCGCTCCAGTCCGTCACCGAGGTCGAGCACGGAAACCGTGACCGAGCCCGGGGTCAGGCGACCCACCACCGTCACCTGCCCGGCGCCGTGCTCGAGAGCGTTCGCAATCAGGTTGTCGAGCGCCTGCCCGAGACGGCCGCCCTCACCACGGACGTATGGGCGGCCGGCTCGCCAGTCGAGGACCACGCGGCCCCGGCCGTGAACGGTGGCCCAGGAGGAAACACAGCGCCGTACGAGCGCCTCGACGTCAACGGTGGAGACCCGCTCGACCGAGCGCTCGTGAGCGGATCCGCGATCCGCCTCCAGGTCCTCCGTGGCCAGCAACGCGCGGGCGTGCTGCGCGCGCAGCACCTCGACGTTCTCCCACCAAGTGCCCCGCCGGACCGGCGCCTCCATGCGCGACAGCGCGAGGCGCATCGCGGCCAGCGCGCCGCGCAGCTCATGACAGGCGCTCGCGACACGGTCCATGCGGGCGCTCAGCTGGTGTCGAACACGAGCCTGCCGCACCGTCACCAGCAGGGCTGCCGCGGCCACGATCCAGGGGAGGACCGCGATGCTCACGAGTCCGGATCGGTCAGCCGATACCCGACGCCCCACACGTTCACGATCCATCGCCTGCCTCCGGCGGACGGGGAGAGCTTGCGTCGCACCCTGCTCGCGTGAGAGTCGAGCGTGCGCGTCGACCCCATCAGCTGAAAGCCCCACACATCCCGCAGCAGCTCCTCTTTGGTGAAGACCCGCAGCGGGTCTGCCGCAAGTGCCTGCAGGAGGGCGAACTCCTTTGCGGAGAGCTCCACCTTCTGCTCGCCCATGCGTACGTCGCGCGATGCCGGGTCGATACGCAGGTCGCCGACCTTCACGACTCCCCGCTCGCGCCGGCCGCGCGAACGTCGCAGCACCGCACCGATCCGCGCCGCCAGCTCGGGATAGTGGAAGGGCTTCGGCACGTAATCGTCCGCGCCACGCGCAAAGCCGCGGACCCGGTCGGTCTCCGACGTCCTGCCCGACAGCATGATCACCGGCAGGTCGGGGTCGATGCGCTGGGCAATCCCATCCGCGGTACGCAGCCGCCGGCACAGTTCGAAGCCCGAGGCGTCGGGCAGCATCACGTCCAAGAGGAGGAGGTCGCACTCCTTGACCTCGAGCAGGTTGAGCGCCTGGCGTCCGCTCGACGCCGTCACCACGCCGTAGCTGTCCGCCAGGAGATTGTCCGCGAGGAACTCGCGCGTTGCGTCGTCGTCCTCGACGACCATGATCGTGTCCCCGTCTGCCATCCGTAACCTCTCTCTGCGTCGCTTTGGCCTACGCAGGTACAAGGAGGCAGCGCGCCGTGATTAAGCGGAGCCCCGGCGAAAGGGACCGCACGGAGCGGATTTCGCGAGAGCGCTAGAAGCTGTTTGGGTCGAGCGCGATGGCGACGTGGTAGGGCGGCGTGTTGAGCGAGCGCAGGGGGCTGTCCAGCTTCTCCATTCCCAGCATGTAGGGCCCTGCGGACAGGCCGCCGACGGGCAAGGCCCGCCCGCTGGGGGCGTTCGGATCGCCGAGCCAGACGCCGCCGCTGGTCGAGGTGATCAGCGTCACGGCGCCCGAGGCCAGCCGTGGGTGAACGGCCGAGATAGCGGTCGGAGTGAGCTGGAAGAGGCTGGCCACGAGTGCGTCCGGCGGGGCGGGCGAGGCGAGCGCGAACGAGAACCACGTCTGGTTGAAGCCGGCCCCCGACGTCAACGGCTCGCAATCCCGCACGAGGGTGTTCCGGGTGACCGTGCCGATCACAAGCGGGTTCGAGAAGCTCCCGGCCCCTGACAGGAGCGAGCACGACCGCTCGACACGACCGGACGCTCCGGGACCTGCGCTCGGAGGCCGGAAGACCGGCGGCGGCGTCGCGAGAGCCGGTCCTGTCGCCTTGAACTTCAGACGTCTCGTCCGGCAGACCACGGAGCCGCGGCGATCCAGCCGGTTGCGCCGGTTGTAGCGACGGCTTCCGCGAAAGGTCCCGGACGCGTCGCGGCCCGTCAGCTTTCCCGATATGCGCCAGCGGCCCGCACGGGCGTAGGCGGTGAAGCTCTGGGAGAACCGCCCGTTGCTGATCTTCATGGACGCGAACCCGCTCTCGGTCACGCGGAAGCGATCGCCGTCCGTGCACCGGTAGGGCGCGGTGATCGAGAAGGAGGTCACCTTGGCTGCGCTGGCGCGGAACTTGACGGAGCCGCTGCGGTTGGTCTTGCCGCGGTACTTACCCGTCGAGAAGGCGCCAAAGGCGGGCGTCGTCGAGACGGCTGCGAGCGCGATCAGAGCCAACGCAGTCATGCGAAACCACGTTGCCACGATCAGTAACCCCCCTGTGCTCGTGTCGGACGGAGTAAGTGCAAACCGACGCTAGCCTCCGTGGACGTCTGTGTCAACGCCTAACGACGTCTCACGACCAGCAGCGCTGTTTGCTTGACCTTGGACGACCCCACGGTGGTCGTCGTCCTGACCTTCAGCCGGCGCTTCGAGAGCTGCCTCCCCGACAGGCGCCTGACCCTTTTCGCGTCGGACCTGCGCAGCGATACCTTGATCGTGCGCTTCTTCAGCGACGCGATCGAAAATCGCCTCGTGCCGCGCCGTCGCTTCGCCGAGCTCGTCGCGCCCCTCACGAGCGACACCGACAGCTTGCCCTTGCAGCGAGTGGCGTGACGGCTGTTGCAGGTCACGGGGATTCGCGCCTTGCCGTCGGCACCGATCCGGGCCGACTTGCCGAAGCTGAGGACGCTGGCGACGGCGCCTCCGCCGGGCGTCGCTCCCCCACTCGGAGCCGAGCACGGCGACGCCGGCGGCGCCGGACCCGGGAAGGGTCCAAGCGTGAGGCTCATGTTGTCGGCGTAGCCGTCGTTGTACGAGCCGCCGCTCACGCGGAACGCGGTCAGGAGGATCACCGCCGAGCGAGCCCCGGGCGGCACCTGCACGGTCTTCGCCACGGGCAGCAGCTCGGTCTTCTTGCCTCGCGCCGTGGCGTTCGGCCCGGTCACCCGCTGCGCGGGGAAGAAGGTGCCGCCCGCTTCCGGCTCCGTGAAGAACTGGAGGGTCAGCTGAGCGTAGTCATCCTGGTCCTGCCACCCACCGAGGCAGCCGCTGAGCGTGGCCGCGGCCGTACCGGCGTCGATCTCGACCGCCGCGGCAGCGAGCTCCGCAGACACGGTCGCGCTTGCCGTTGCGATATCCGGACCGCCGGCAAAGAAGTTCTTGCCTCCACCGATTCGCGCACTCTCCGCGCGGCTGGGGAAGATCGTCGTCCCGTAACGCACGAGCGTGGGATTGGCGGGCGCGAAGCAGTTCCATTCCTGCGCGCAGCGCGTGAAGACCTCGTCGCCCGCCGCGACGCCAACCTCGCCGTCTCCGTTCAGGATCAGGTTGCCCGGCGGAAACGCGGCCTGTGCCTGTGTCCCGGGCGCGAGCAGCCCGACCGCGAGCACCGCGGCCAGTGCAGCGCTGCGGCAAATCGACCGTGCGCCTTGCATGGAGGCAGACTAACCCAGCGGAAATGCCTCAGAGGATTGCTACGGGACGAACACGCCCTGGACCTCGAACAGCGAGTTGCCGGAAGTCGATACGACCCCGTCGGGGCCGCCGCATGGTCTCGAGGGGCCCGGTGAACCATCGACGCAGGGGACCACCCAAGGGGCGAAAGGCGACCATGACTTCGGCGGACACCGAAGTCAACGACTCAGCCGTCTGGCAGCCGCTCCGTGGACGGATGCCCGCTTGCTCGCGGCTCGGGATGCATCTCGGCCCTCAGCTGATCGACCTGAGCCCTGAGCTCGCGCAACTCCTCCAGCACCTCATGCTCGAAGGTCTGCTCCCGATGTGTGTCCGAGACCTCGTCCTCTTTGACGAAGAGCGACGCGATCGCCGCGGTGGTCATCGCCAGCAACACGAACCCGAACACCATGAGTCCAGCAGAAGCGAGCTTTCCGGCCGCAGTCTGCGGAATAGCGCCTACGAAGCCGACCGTGGTCATCAGGGAAAGCGCCCACCAAGCTCCCTCCCAAAATGACTCGACCGTGTCTGTTTCGAGAGCCGCGAACGCGCCGCCGCCCAGCAGCACCGCGAATGCTGCACCGGGAATCAGGTAGCGCAAGGAGCGTCTGGTCACGAGGCGACTCACGACCAGCATCCTTTCACCCCTCTCTAATCTCAAGCGCGTTAGCGTCCTCGTCGTGTCTCGCGTTAACCGCATCCCTGTTCGCCTCCGGGTGACGCTCGCCTTCGCGGGCGTGATGGCGGTCGTGCTCGCGGCAACCGGCCTCTTCCTCTACCTGCGTCTTGACGCCGAGCTGGACGCGACGATCGAGCGGGGCCTTCGCTCGCGCGCCGCCGATGTGACCGCCCTCGTCGAGCAGGCCGACGAAGGCCTGACCGAGGCCCGGCGCAGCCCGCTCACCGAGCAGGGCGAGAATCTCGCGCAGATCCTCGACTCGTCGGGCCGGATCGTCGACAGCACGCCGTCGCTTCGGGAGCGGCCACTGTTGTCCGACGAGCAGCTCGCCAGGGCTCTGCGGAAAACGATCTACGCGAATGCATCGACGCAAGACGGCGCCGCGCGCTTGCTCGCCACCCCGGTGAATGCCCAGGGTCGGCGGCTGGTGGTCATCGTCGGCGCGTCACTCGAGGAGCGCGACGACGCGCTGCGCAACCTCGGCAGCCTGCTGCTCGTCGGCGGCCCGGTCGCGCTGCTGCTCGCGTCCCTGGCCGGCTATGGCGCGGCGGCGGCAGCGCTGCGCCCGGTCGAGCGGATGCGTCGCCGAGCAGCGGTCATCCAGGACGCGGCTCGAGGCCAGCGGCTTCCGGTTCCGCCCGCCAATGACGAGATCGGGCGGCTGGGGACAACACTCAACGACATGCTCGCCCGTCTGGAAGCCGCCTTCGCACGTGAGCGAACGTTCGTGTCGGACGCCAGCCACGAGCTCCGCACACCGCTCGCGATCCTGAAAGGCGAGCTGGACCTCGCCCTTCAGGGCGGTCGCACACAGGCCGAGTTGGAGGCTGCCCTGCGTTCGGCTGCCGAGGAGACGGACCGGCTCGTGCAGCTCGCCGAGGACCTGCTCGTGATCGCACGATCCGATCAGGGCCAGTTGCCGATCCGTCGCAGCGACCTCGAGGTCGACGATGTGTTGGAGGTCGTGCGATCGCGCTTTGAGCGCCGCGCACGCGACAGGGGAGCTTCCCTCGAGGTGACCGGCCCGGACGGCCTCAGGATGGTCGCTGACCAGATGCGCCTGGAGCAGGCGATCAGCAACCTCGTCGACAACGCCCTGCGCTACGGCGGCTGGCGGATCGAGATCGGTGCTGTGGAGAACGGTTCGATGATCGAGTTGCACGTTCGCGACGACGGCCCTGGCTTTCCACCAGACCTCATCGAAACCGCGTTCGAGCGCTTCACGCGCGCGGACTCCGCGCGCGGCCGCGGTGGCGCAGGGCTCGGTCTGGCCATCGTGGCTGTGATCGCCAGTGCGCACGGCGGAACGGCCGGGGCTCGCAACCGGCCGGAGAGCGGCGCCGAGGTATGGCTGGCGCTGCCCGCGATGCCGGCCGACGAAGCACCGCGCTGACGCCGAAGGCAGGAGGGCAGAACGAGCGGCGGCCCCTTTCGGGGCCGCCGAGTTGCTGCCGACCGGTCTCGCTATTCCTTGCCCTGGAACTGGTGGTCGGCGTTGGGGTTGCCGGGCTCGTCTGCGTGGCCGCCCGGCCCGTCGTCGTTGGGGACCTCAGCGGACTCCTCTCCCGGGGTCTCCTGCTCCTGGCCCGGCGCCTCCGTGGCATCGTCCTTTCCGTTCTCGTCCTGGATGTTGTCCGGGTCGGTGGCCGAGTTCTCAGGCGCGTTCGACTCCGGCGCCTCCGCCTTCGGCGTGTCAGCCTTCGGCGCGTCGGGCGTCGGCGTGCTGACCTGAGCCGCAGGCGTGTCGGCTTTCTGCGGCGGCGCGCTGGACGAGTTCGACTGGGCCAGCGCCGCCCCGCCGACACCGAGTGCCGCCAGGGCGGCGGCCGCGGTGGCGGCGAAGGTCTTGTTTCTGAAGCGCTCGATCATTCGTATCTCCTTTGGTTGGTTTGATCGTGCGCCGCGAACGCTAGGAAGCGTCCGTTAGCCAGCCGTTAGCGCGGCAGGGGACTAATCGAACTCTCATCTCCCCGTGGAAACTGAACGTCATGCGAGTCTTGATCGTCGAGGATGAAGTCAAGATGGCCAGCCTGATCCGGCGCGGCCTGCGCGACGACGGCATGGCGGCGGACGTCGCCATCAAGGGTGAGGACGCGCTGTGGATGGCTGGCTCAACCGAGTACGACGCGATCGTCCTCGACGTGATGCTGCCCGGCATGAACGGCTTCGACGTCTGCAAGCGCCTGCGCGAGGACGGCGTCTGGTCGCCGGTGCTCATGCTGACCGCGCGCGACGCGGTCGAGGACCGCGTCGAAGGGCTTGACACCGGCGCCGATGACTACTTGACCAAGCCCTTCTCCTTCGCCGAGCTGGCCGCCCGGCTGCGAGCGCTGTCGCGCCGCGGCCCGGTCGAGCGGCCGACCGTGCTCCAGGTCGGCGACCTGCACCTCGACCCTTCCTCCAAGGGTGTCTGGCGGGGCCAGACCGACATCAGTCTCTCCGCCAAGGAGTTCTCCCTGCTGGAGACCTTCATGCGCCGGCCCGGTCAGGTGCTCGACCGCTACCAGCTGCTAGAACACGCCTGGGACTACGAGTACGAGAACCGCTCGAACGTCATCGACGTCTACGTGCACTACCTGCGCGAGAAGGTCGACCGTCCGTTCGGAGTCCAGTCAATCGAGACGGTTCGCGGAGCCGGTTACCGCATGCGCTCCAACGGCGGCCGCGCCAAGTAGCAGGTGTATACCTCGATCTGCACACTCGAAGCGCAGCTATTGGCTCGCCACGGGTGGCCCGATCGCTCCGTCCAAACACAGCCGGAAGAGGACCAACGAACCCCAATCGAAGCATGAATTGCTCGCTTTGGATTGGGGGGGCGGTTGAGCGAGTTCCGAACCAGTTGTCGTCTCTTGAACCGTGGTCCCGTCCGTGGCCTTGATGCCTAGATCAACCGGCTCACTGGGCTGGTTCACCATTGCCTTGATCGCCTGCTTACACCCAAAGCCCACCGCAGCGGTGCCCCCGACGCTGGCGAGGATGGCTCCCGCGCTCTCGCCCTTGGTAAGGCCCGCAGCTACGAGACCGGCGCCTGACGTTGCGAGCGTGCAGGCAAGGTCCCCGGTGGGGCTGCCACCGTTGCCGCTGGTGCCATCGTTACCGCCCCCACCATCGCCGGCTGCGATCGCAATGCCGATCACAATCGCAACTCCAAGCAGGACAACGCCTGCGATCACCTTCTGCTGGTCATTCATTGTCGACCTCCTGTTCGGATTGCGCTGCGGCAACCCTCGAGCATCCGGAGAGCGACGTCAGCCGCATCCCATTCGGCCGCGGTGCAGAATTTTCGACAGTGCGGGCGAGGCCTTGCGCGTGCTCTACGTGGCCGGCGGCGGCTCGTCCACCAGCGGCAGGAACTTCTCCACGCCGGTCGCCTCCAGCACCGCCTGGACGATCTCGGCGGGCGAGCGCACGATGTGCAGCTCGAACTGGTTCTGGCGCGCGAGCCCGTCGGCCTTCAGCAACAGCGAGAGACCGGTGGAGTCGATGAAGGTGACGTCACGCAGGTCGACGACGAGGTCGCGCGGCTCGGCGTCGCGAGCTTCACGCAGGCACGCGATGAAACGGTCGCCGCACGTCAGGTCGAGCTGACCTCCCGTTGTCAGCCACGCGGTCCCGTCCGTGATCGACAGGTCGATCTGGGTAGCCGAGTGGAACGCGTCGCGCGCCACGCTCCCGGCTCGCTGCGAGCGGCCGGTGACGGTGACGGACCCCCGGCGGGTGGAGGCGAACCGCTTTGGGCGCTCGGGCTCGAAGCGCCTCGGGGTCATCGACGCGCTCCCGGCGCGCAACGGCTGGCCTCACCTAACTCCTGCAATCTCTCCGACGCTTCCATGGGGCCCAGTCCCAGGCCGCCCCGATATTACCCCGGCACGACGCAACTCCAAAGCAAGAACGCCCCCGCTGGGGGGCGGGGGCGCTATTGTTGATTGATTCCGTTCCGCTGCGCGCGGTTCGGGCCGAGGGGACATAGCAAGGGTGTCGAAGGTCGGCGTTGCTTACGCCAACGTCGACCACGGAGGTGGCCGCGTGACCGCCGACCTCGACACCCTCTTGACCGCACTTTACGTGCTGGCCGACGATCTCCTGCCGCGCCGGCCGCGCGCACGACGTCGCCCGCAGATCACCGACGCCGAGCTGGTCTGCCTGGCAGTAGCGCAGATCCTGCTGGACTGTCCGTCCGAGCGGCGCTTCCTGCGCTTCGCGATGACCAGGCTCGGGCACCTGTTCCCCTACCTGCCCAAGCAGCCCGGCTACAACAAGCGCATGCGCGCTTTGGCGCCCCAGATCGTGCGGCTGCTGAACGCGATCGCGTTCAGCTCGCCGTCGTGGTGCGACAGCCTGCGGCTGCTGGACTCCACCCCGGTGCCGTGCGCGCAGTCGCGCGAGACCGTCAAGCGTTCCGACTTCGCCGGGCATGCCGCCTACGGCTACTGCGCCTCGCACTCGCGCTACTTCTGGGGTTTCAGGCTCTACTTGCTCTGCGCAGCCGATGGCATGCCGATCGCCTTCGAGCTGGCCCCGGCCAACGCCCCCGAGCGCGAGGTCGCCGCCGAGCTGCTGCGTCGCATCGAGCTGGAGGGCTACACGGTGCTCGCCGACAAGGGCTTCGCCGGCGATGGCTTCGAGGCGCTGATGGCCGAGCTCGGCGCGATCTTCCTGCGCCCCGACCGCAAGGACGAGCAGCCGCGCTTCGGCGGGCTGGGCGGCGTCCGCCAATGGGTCGAGTCGATCATCGACACGCTCAAGGGCCAGCTCTCGCTGGAGCGCCACGGCGCTCACACGATGTCCGGCCTGATCACCCGCGTCGCCCAACGCCTGCTCGCGCTTGCCGCCGGCCTCTGGCACAACTGGCAGATCGGGGACCCCGGGCGCCACCTCACCGCCTACGATCACTGAACCCGTCGAAACGGA
>JBBRDT010000066.1:0-19263 GCA_038203635.1 Solirubrobacterales bacterium | reverse complement strand
GACACTAACCGGCGGAAACCCTCCTTGACGCCCCTCGCGCATCCGGGCTACCCTAGTGCTTCGCTGTGCAGGGATCCGGCGACATGGATGTCGCAGGCAAGGCAAGGAAGCCGAAAGGGTGAGAATCATCGCAAGGTCCGGAAACGGGGGCCAGGGTTGGCTGGACGCTGGACGCACCCGTTTGGCCATGCTCGTTGCTGCGGTCGCCATGGCGTCCACGCTCGCGATCGCGCCGGGGGCGCACGCGGACCCGCTCGACCTGCTGCCGCCAGTGGCTTCGATCGACGCCACACCGAACCCGGCGACCACCGGGGAGCTGGTCGCATTCGACGGGTCCGGCTCGTTGGACTTCGACGGCACGATCACGAGGTACGAATGGGACCTTGACGGTGACGGCAGTTTCGAAACTGACACCGGCACCGAGTCCTTCGTCTCCACCCGGTATTTCTCTCCAGGCACATTGACGGTGGGGCTGCGGGTCTCCGACACGGGCGAGCCTTCCCCCAACACGGACGAGGCCGAGGTCACCATGATGATCCTGGCCGGACCGAGCGCCTCGTTCGACTTCTCGCCGGCGGACCCGCTGACGGGCGAGAGCGTGACCTTCACGTCGACCTCCAGCGACCCCGACGGCTCGATCGCCAGTCAGGCCTGGGACCTCGACAACGACGGTTCCTTCGACGACGGCACCGGCTCGAGCGCTTCGCAATCCTTCCCGACCTCCGGCACCAAGACCGTCAGGCTGCGCGTGACGGACAACGACGGCCTCACTGCCGACGCGACCAAGACCGTTACGGTCGGCAACCGCGCGCCGAGCGCTTCCTTCGACCTTGCGCCCGCCGCTCCGCTCACCGGCGAGAGCGTCACCTTCACGTCGACCTCCTCGGACCCCGACGGCTCGATCGCCGGCCAGGCCTGGGACCTCGACAACGACGGCTCCTTCGACGACGGCACCGGCTCGAGCGCTTCGCAATCCTTCCCGACCTCCGGCACCAAGACCGTCAGGCTGCGCGTGACGGACAACGACGGCCTAACAGGTGTCGCGACGAGAACTGTCTCGGTCGGCAACCGCGGGCCGAGCGTCTCCTTCGGCTACTCGCCCCCGTTCCCGGTCACCGGTCAGGCTGTCACGTTCACGTCGACCTCCTCGGACCCCGATGGCTCGATCGCCGGCCAGGCCTGGGACCTCGACAACGACGGCTCCTTCGACGACGGCACCGGCTCGAGCGCTTCAAACGCCTTCTCGACCTCCGGCACCAAGACGGTCAGGCTGATGGTCACCGACAACGACGGCACCTCCGCGGTGGCCACGACCTCGGTCTCCGTCGGCGGCAGGCCGCCGGTGGCGTCGTTCACGGTCTCGAGCTCGTCGCCCCTGAGCGGCGAGACGGTCACTCTGACCGACACCTCCACGGACCCGGACAGCCCGATCGCAAGTCACGCCTGGGACCTCGACAACGATGGGGCGTTCGATGACGGCAGTGGGTCGATCGCGACGGCCTCGTTCCCGACTCCCGGGACCAAGACCGTCAGGCTGCAGACGACCGACGCCGACGGACTCACGGGCGTCGCGACCAGGACCTTGACGGTCGGAAACCGCGCGCCAACTGCCTCGTTCGGCTTCGCACCGGCGACTCCGCTTTCGGGTGAGAACGTCACGTTCACGTCGACATCCTCGGACCCCGACGGCTCGATCGCGAGTCAGGCCTGGGACCTCGACAACGACGGCTCCTTCGACGACGGCACTGCGTCGAGCGTCTCGCACTCGTTCCCGACCCCCGGTTCCAAGACCGTGAGGCTGACGGTCACCGACGACCAGGGCGTCACCGGCGTGACCACCACCACGGTGACGATCGGCAATCGTGCGCCGGCGGCCTCCTTCGACTTCTTGCCCGCCGCCCCGCTCACCGGCGAGAGCGTCACGTTCACGTCGACCTCCTCGGACCCCGACGGCTCGATCGCCGGCCAGGCCTGGGATCTCGACAACGACGGCTCCTTCGACGACGGCACCGGCTCGAGCGCTTCGCAGTCGTTCTCGACCTCCGGGAGCAAGACCGTCAGGCTGCGCGTGACGGACAACAACGGCGTTACCGCGACCGCCACGAGGGACATCTTCGTCATCAACCGCGCGCCTGCGGCCTCATTCGACTTCTCGCCCGCAACCCCGGTGTCGGGTCAGACCGTGACCTTGACGTCCACCTCGAGCGATCCCGACGGCTCGATTGCCGGCCAGGCCTGGGACCTCGACAACGACGGCGAATTCGACGACGCGAGCGGCTCGGGCACGACGACATCGTTCCCGACGCCCGGAACCAAGACCGTGCGGCTGCGGGTGACAGACGACCAGGGAGCCTCCACGGTCGCAACGAAGTCGATCCCTGTCACCAACAGGCCTCCTCAGGCCTCGATAGCGATCTCGCCGGAGTCCCCGCTCAGTGGCCAGACGGTGACGCTGACAGCAACCTCGAGCGACCCCGACGGCTCGATCGCCAGCCAGGCCTGGGACCTCGACAACGACGGTGAATTCGACGACGCGAGTGGCTCCCAGACCACGACGTCCTTTCCGACGCCCGGCACCAAGACGGTGGGGCTGCGAGTGATAGACGATCAGGGAGCGCCCACGGTCGCGACGAAGTCGATCCCCGTGGACAACAGGGCTCCACAGGCCTCGTTCACAGTCTCGCCCGACTCGCCGCTCAGCGGCCAGACCACGACGTTCACCGCCACCGCCAGCGACCCCGACGGCTCGATCGCCGCATACGCGTGGGATCTCGACAACGACGGATCATTCGACGACTCGACGAGCGCCATCGCCACGAGGGCGTTCGCGACACCCGGCGCGAACACCGTCGGCCTTCGCGTGACCGACAACAGCGGCTCGACGGCGACCGCGCAAACCGTGATCACCGTCGGCAACAGACCGCCGACCGCGAGCTTCACGTACTCGCCGCTTGTCTTCCAGACCGGTGACGACGTGAGCTTCACCGCCACCGCCACCGACCCCGACGGCTCGATCGCCGCATACGCGTGGGATCTCGACAACGACGGATCCTTCGACGACGCGACTGGCAGCAGCGTCCAGAATTACCGCTTCGCGACGCCCGGCACTCATGTCGTAGCCCTGCGCGTGACCGATAACAGTGGCGCCACGTACTCCGTTCAACAGACCATCATCACGGGCAACCGCGCTCCGTCTCCGGCCTTCTCGGTCTCGCCCTCATCGCCGCTCACGAGCGATCCCGTGACATTCACGTCCAGCTCCTCCGACCCCGACGGGCTGATCGTCGCGGAGGAGTGGGACCTCGACAACGACGGCACCTTCGAGGTCACGGGTGGCAGCGTCTCGCGGTCGTTCGGTCTGCCGGGGACCTACGTCGTGAAGCTGCGCGTGACCGACAACAGCGGCGCAACTGCCGAGCTGCCCAAGAACGTTGTGATCGGCAACCGTGCCCCTACGGTGACCACGATCTCGACGAGCCCCGCCCTGCCCACGACTCTCGAGGACGTGACGTTCAGCTCGAACGTGGCCGACCCAGAGGGCCTCACTCCGCTGACCATCACCTGGGATCTCGACAACGACGGCGCCTACGACGACGGAAGCGGGCCCAATGCGACGCGGTCGTTCCGCACCGCCGGCTCGTACACGGTCAGCGTCCGCGTGGTGGACAGTCTCGGCGCCCTGGCGACGCTGACGAGGTCGGTCGCGATCGCCAACCGCGTTCCGACGGCGTCATTCATCCAATCGCCCGCTCAACCCAGCCCGTTCGAGACCGTCCGGTTCAGCTCGACATCAGGCGACTTGGATGGAACGGTCACGGCTCAGGCATGGGATACGGACAACGACGGAAACTTCGACGACGGCACGGCCAGCACCGCGACGCGGAGGTTCACCGAGTCAGGTGCCTTCACCGTGAGGCTACGCGTCACCGACAACGATGGAGCTGTATCGACCGCCGCCCAGACCGTGGTGGTTGGCAATCGTCCACCCGTCGCGTCGTTCGGGTATTCGCCCTCGCAACCGACCGCCGGCCAGCCGGTGACCTTCTATTCGACGTCGAGCGATCCCGACACGCCGATCGCCGGCTACACGTGGGACCTCGACGGTGACGGGCGTTTTGGCGACGGAGCCGGTGCGACCGCCACCAGCGCGTACACGGTCGGCAGCCACACCGTGACTCTCATGGTGACCGACAGCGAGGGCGCAAGCGCCTTTGCCACGCAGACGATCACGGTCTCCGCTCCAGCGGCCTCCACGACGCTGGCTCCCACCACGCGGGTGGACTCGCCACGCCTCATGAGCCCATTTCCAGTCGTCCGGATCAGCGGTTCGATCCATCGTCGCGGCAGCAAGCTGAAGCTGTTGAGCGTTACCGCACCGACCGGGGCGACCGTGCTCGTGCGTTGTGGCGGGCGCAGTTGCCCGGTCGGGCGTCAGAGCCAGGTGGTGACGTCGGGCAAGGGGTCGAAGGGCGACGAGGCGGCGCACATCGTCAGGATCCGGCGCTTGGAGGGCAAGCTGCTGCGGTCGGGAACGCGGATCAGCATCTTCGTCACCAAGCCCGGCACCGTCGGCAAGTACACGAGCTTCCGGATCCGCGCACGCCGGGCGCCTGCGCGCGCCGACAAATGTCTCGCGCCCGGGTCCGCCAAGCCGGTTGCCTGCACAGCCTCGTAGGGCAACGGAACGCCTCCCGGGAGTAGCCACACCACCCCTCCGGGAGCGCGCTTCGGCTGGATCGTTTGCGGCTTATGATCGCAACGATGCAGATACGCGCGGCAGTGCTCGAGGAATTCGGTGCGCCTCTCGAAGTTCAGGCGGTGGAGCTCTCCGAGCCCCGGGCGGGTGAGGTGCTCGTCCGGCTCGAGGCCTGCGGCGTCTGCCACACGGATCTCTACACCGCGTCCGGCGCCGATCCGTCCGGCTATGCGCCCACCGTGCTCGGCCACGAGGGCGCCGGCGTGGTTGAGCGGGTCGGCGAGGGAGTGCGGTTCGTGCGGCCCGGGGACCACGTCGTCACGCTGTTCTCGCCCCAGTGCGGAGAGTGCGTCCACTGCCGCAGCCCCAGGACCAATCTCTGCCTGGCGATTCGCGAACAGCAGAACAGCGGCTACCTCCCCGACGGCACGACCCGGCTGTCACGTGACGGTGAGCCGATCCGCCATTTCATGGGAACTTCGACATTCGCGGAATACGCCGTCATCCCGGAGATCGCGCTGGCCAAGGTCTCGCAGGAGGCTCCGCTCGACCGAGCCTGCCTGTTCGCCTGCGGTCTCTCCACGGGCCTTGGCGCAGCCATGTTCACCGCCGAGGTCGAGCCCGGAAGTACCTGCGTCGTTTTCGGCGCCGGGATGGTCGGCCTCGGTGCGGTGGCAGGCTGCCGGCTCCAGGGCGCCGAGCGGATCGTGTGCGTGGATCTGTCTGAGAGCAGGCTCGAGCTCGCCAAGGGACAGGGGGCGACCGCCGTCCTGCGCGCCGGCCCCGACACCGTGGACCGGATCCTCGAGATGACCGGCGGCTTTGGCGCCGACTACACGTTCGAGGCCACCGGCAACGTCGCGGTCATGGCCCAGGCCGTCGCGGCGGCGCGCATGGGGTGGGGTCTGTGCACCGTCGCCGGCGTTGCCGGCAAGGGTGAGACGCTCGACGTCGTGCCGCGGCTGCTGATCACCGGCAGGCGCATCTGCGGGTCGTCGTTCGGCGGCGTCAAGGGTCGGGAGCAGGTGCCGCAGCTCGTCGAGCGTTATCTCGCGGGAGACATCGACGTCGATCCCTTCATCTCGCACGCGCTGACGCTCGACGAGGTCAACCGAGGCTTCGAGTTGATGGAGGCGCAGGACGGCATCCGCAGCGTGATTCACTTCGCCGGCACCGCGGGCTGACGTAGCCGCGTATCGCCGTGCCTGATAGGCGAGGCATCGATATTGCTCCACTACGATCGCCCGATGGCGGACGTGCCGCAGGTCCTCGGAGCGTATGACGAGCGCTTTACAGCGGTTCGCGAGGCGGTCGAGAACAACTTCCGCCAACACGGCGAGGTCGGCGCCGCGGTTGCGATCGAGCTCGACGGCCGGCCGGTGGTCGACATCTGGGCCGGGTGGGCGGACCAGGAGCGCACGCGGCCGTGGCGGAAGGACACGCTGGTGAACGTCTTCTCGGTCGGCAAGGCGATGGCGGCGCTCTGCGTCCTGATGCTCGTAGAGCGCGGGCAGGTCGAGCTGGACGCGCCGGTGTCCCGCTACTGGCCCGAGTTCGCGGGCCACGGAAAGCAGGATGTCACCGTGCGCATGGTGCTCGCGCATCGCGCCGGGCTGCCGGCCATCCGGCGGTCGCTCCCGGGCCGGGCGATGTGCGACTGGGAGCTGATGGTGACCTCGCTGGCGGAGGAGCGGCCTTGGTGGGAGCCGGGGTCCATGCACGGCTACCACGTCAACACGTTCGGGTTTCTGACCGGCGAGATCGTTTGGCGCGTGAGCGGCGAGACGATCGGAGCGTTCTTCCGGCGCGAGGTCGCCGAGCCGCTGTCCGCCGACTTCCATTTCGGCATCGGTCCCGAGCACGACGCTCGCATCGCCGACTACTCCTTCGGCACGGAGACGACGCCGCCCGGGGAGGCGAATCGGACGAGTCAGCCGCTTGATGAAGCGCGGCGCTTCCTGCTCTCACGCGTCTACATGAACCCGGCCGGGTTGTCCGGTCTCGGGACCGTCAACACCCGCGAATGGCGCGCTGCCGAGATTCCGTCGACGAACGGCCATGGCACGGCACGCGCGACCGCCCGCATCTACAGCGCTCTTGCCGCCGGTGGCGCCGTCGACGGCGTTCGGCTGTTGCAGGCCGACACGCTCCAGCAGGCGGTCGGCGAAGCCTCGTCGGGGCCGGACTTCGTGCTCGGCCGCCCCTCGCGGTTCGGGCTCGGCTTCCAGCTCACGCAGCCCGAGCGGCCGCTCGGGCCCAATCCCGCCGGCTTTGGTCACTTCGGCGTCGGCGGCTCGCTCGGGTTCGCCGACCCCGATGCCGGGCTCGCCTTCGGCTACGTCATGAACCGCTTCGGGTCGCGCTGGCAGAACCCACGCAACCGGTCGCTGATCGACGCCGTCTACGCCTGCCTCTGAGCAGGGGCCTACTCGTACTGGAGCGCCTCCATCACGTTGATCTTGGATGCGCGACGAGCCGGCGCTATCGCCGCAGCCACGCCGGCCACCGCGGCAAGCATCAGCATCACGACCAGCAGCGGATAGGGAATCGCGAGCACGAAGCCCTCGTCCTTGAGCGCCGTCACAGCGACGATCGCCAGCAGCAGCCCGACCCCCGCTCCGATGATGGCTCCGATCATCGCCGTGATCACCGACTCGTAGCGGATCAGACGACGCACCTGCACGCGAGAGGTACCGATCGCGCGCAGCATCCCGATCTCACGTGTGCGCTCGTGGATCGTGAGGATCAGCGTGTTGACGATGCCGAACAGAGAGATGAACACCGACAATGCGAGCAGGGCGTAGATCAGGATCAGAAGCTGGTTGATCTGCTCCTTGGTGTCCTGCTTGAGCTCGGCCTGCGAGCGCGACTCGACGTTGGGGAACTCGCGAGTCAGGATCTGATCGACGCGTGCGCGGGCGGCGTCGAAGTTGGTCGCGTTCGCGAACGCGACCAACACGGCGTCGTCGCCGTCGATGCCGAAGTCCTTTGCGAACGTGTTGGTGGGTATCGCGAGTGTTTGAACGATGATGCCCGGCTCGTCTCGGGCCGTGCCCTTGACCGTGTAGGTGGCTCGTTTGCCGGTCGGCGTCGTCATCGAGACGCGGTCGCCGACGCCGATGCCGTTGTCCTTGGCCCATTTCGACTCCACGACCGCGCCGTCGGGGCCGAGCCGGCCCAGCGTGGCGTCGGAGCCGTTCACCCAGTCGAGCTTCGCGACCCGCGAGACCGTTGCGGGGTCGATGCTCGTGACCGTGCCCTTCCCGACTCCAGCGATGCGCGCGTCGCCACTCGCCACCGGCGACACCGCATCCACGCCGGGCACCTGCTCTACCGATCGCGCGACACCCTTGGGGATGCGCGAGAAGCCGTCGGTGTTGACGAGGATCAGGTCGCCGGCGAACGACTGGTCGATCGCCTGGTCGAAAGACTTGGAGAGAGCGGCGGCGAAGGTCGCGACGAACGTGATCAGCGCAAGCCCGATCATGAGCGCGGCTGCCGTCGTGGTGGTGCGACTCGGATTGCGCAGCGTGTTCTCGCGCG
This sequence comes from Solirubrobacterales bacterium, assembly GCA_038203635.1. Classification (GTDB taxonomy): domain Bacteria; phylum Actinomycetota; class Thermoleophilia; order Solirubrobacterales; family JBBDJG01; genus DASRIA01. The sequence goes on along the minus strand of JBBRDT010000066.1, from coordinate 11,024 downwards.
CAAGTCGCCCGGTGATTCCGCGCAGGCGCTCCATCGGCCAGCCGACGACCGATGCGATCGGCCTGATCACGCGGTTGGCCAGCATCGCGATGCCTATGAACAGCAGCACCAACCCCGGGCCCATGAGCTGGAAGGCGAGACCTGCGTTATCGGTGGCAAACAGGCCGAAACCGATCATGAAGGCGCCGAGTCCGCCCACGGCCGTGGCGATCACGGTCCGCCGCCGGCTCGACTGAGCGCCGCGGTCGAGCCCCGGATCGCGAAGCGCCTCCAGCGGTGTCACGCGGGTGGCTCGTAGGGCCGGCATGATCGACGAAACCGCGGTCGAGAACAGGCCGACGATCAGCGCAACGATCACCGTCTTGCCGGTCAGGATCAATCCACTGGTGGGGAGCTCGAAGCCCAGCGCGTCGAAGAGGGTGGTGATCAGTTGGACGAAGCCGATGCCACCGGCGATACCGGCCAACGAGGCGATGAGCCCGATCAGGAGCGCCTCCAGCAGCACGGTCGCCAGCACCTGGCGGCCGGAGGCCCCCAGCGTCCGCAGCATGCCGAACTCCTGCGTCCGTTGCGCGACAGTGATGGAGAAGGTGTTGAAGATCAGGAAGCCGCCGACCAGCAGCGCCACACCCCCGAAGGCCAGTAGCGCCGTGGAGAAAAAGGCGAAACCATCCTTGATGTCCTGTGACTCGGCCTGCGCGGTCTCCTCGCCGGTTCGCACCACCACCGACGGCGGCAGCGTGCTCTGGAGCCGCTGCTTGAGTTGCTCGGGCGCCACGCCCGAATCGGCCGCGACCACGATCTCGTCGAACTTGCCCTGCTTGTCGGTCAGCCGCTGGGCTTCCGGCAGCGTGAACTGCACGATGCTGGCGCCTCCCAGCGCCACGCCCTCTGCGAAGCGCCCGATGCCGACGACGCGGTAACGCTTCGCTCCCGACGGACCGGCGACCCGGACTCGGTCGCCGACCCTGAAGCTCTCCGCCTTGGCGGTGATGCTGTCTATCGCCATCTCGTCGGGGGTCCGCGGAGGCCGGCCGTCCGGGTACGTCCATGGCGAGAAGGGGGCAGGCACCACGCTGGCGGCGAAGTGGGGAGGTCCCTGCGGCCCGATGCGCTTGTTGTGCTCGTCCAGGATCGCGATCGTCGGGTCGAAGATCGTGCCGGCAGCCTCCGCGACGCCGTCGGTCCGCTGGACGGTCTCGAGCAGGCCGGCGTCGAAGGCTGGCGGCTCTCCGCCCCGGGAGTCCTCTACCGCCTCCTTCGGCTTCACCGTCACGTCGGTGCGCGCGTTCGCGCTCGAGAAGATGTCGTCGAACGAATTGTTGATCGTGTCGGTCAGCATCAGCGTGCCGGCGATCATCGCGACGCCGAAGAAGATGGCGAGCGCAGTCAGCGTGCTTCGTAGCTTGCGTGCGGACAGGCCGCGCAGGGAGAGCGACAGCATCAGCGGGTTTCCGCCTCAGACCGCCTTCATCAGCTGCAGCACCTCGTCCGCGGACTCGACACGGCCGTCGTGGACGATCTGTCCGTCCGCCAGCACGACGACCCGGTCCGCAAACTCGGCCACCCGCGGGTCGTGCGTGACCATGACGACGGTCTGCTGCCACTCGTCGACCGAGCGGCGCAGCAGGCCCAGGACGTCGGCGCCGGACTTGGAGTCCAGGTTGCCGGTCGGCTCGTCGGCGAAGACCACAGCGGGTCGGGTCATGAGAGCTCTTGCTATGGCGACGCGCTGCTGCTGCCCGCCGGAGAGCTCCGAAGGGCGGTGCGTGCGGCGATCGCGGATGCCAACCGTCTCGAGCAGGCCGTCCAGCCATTCCTGGTCCACATCGCGGCCGGCGATCCGAACCGGCAGCACGATGTTCTCCTCGGCCGTCAGAACCGGCACCAGATTGAAGAATTGGAAGACGAAGCCGAGCTTGTCGCGACGCAGCTGGGTCAGCTCCTTGTCGTCGAGGCCGGTTATCTCGGTGCCGTCGATCCAGACCGAGCCAGATGTCGGGCTGTCGAGCCCGGCGAGGATGTGCATCAGCGTCGACTTGCCGGATCCCGAGGAGCCGACGATTCCGGTCAGCTCCCCCTTCGGGAAGTCGATCGAGACGTCCCTGAGCGCGTCGACGGCGGCCTGCCCCTCGCCGAAGCGGCGATACAGATTGTGGCAGGAGACGATCGCCTGGGTCTGTGCTTGGCTAGGACCGATCGAAGCGACCGCCGTCGTATGCCACCGGCAGCACGCGGTCGATCCCTGACTGCTCGATCAGCGGGCGCATGTGCTTCGACACCCGAACGAGGATGATCTCGACTCCGTCTTGGCGTGTCAGGTTCCACGCTCCCAGCAAGGCCCCGAAGCCGTCTGCATCGATCGAGTCGAGCCCGCGCAGGTCGATGATGAGGCTGCCACCCTGCCGGCTCTGGGCCTTCTTGAGCTGCTCGCGGAAGAGGTCGGCGCTGCCGTCCACGAAGTCGCCTCGCAGGACGAATGACTGAGCGTCTTCGTGGCGGTCGACCTCGATCGCGAACGACGGTGCGCCTCGCGTTGTCTCTTCGATCATTGCCGGCAAATTCCTCATGACCTGTCGCCAGGGGAACCAAGGACGGTTATCCCCTTCATACGCTTCGTACTATGGACCCATCCCCATCAAAGAAGCATGAGGATTCGAGAGTGGGGTCGAAAGATTTTGTGAATGCCGGTCCAATGCGGGCCGCCGGCCCCGGCTCCCTGGCATGGCTCCCCCTAGTAGTGTCAGGCTCGATCGACGATGTCGGGCTTTCTTGGGGTTGCCGCAAGGACGGGGGCGGGTCGCGTACTGGAGGCACGGATGCTGCCCCGGGACGTGGCCTGGTTCTACATGCGCGCGCTTCGGCTCGCGGCGGCCGAGCGGGACCAGGTCAGCATCGCGTCGGCTCCACGGCCGCGTGAGCTGAAGGCACTGCTGAGCCTCGCCCGCGGTTGCGAACACGTGGTCGAGATCGGCACCGGCGACGGCTGGACGGCGGCCGCGCTGGCTCTCGACGACCCGCTGCGGCACGTGACCGCCTACCACCCGCTTGCGCGCCCGGCTCGCGACCGCTATCTGGGCCTTGCCGGCTCCAGCGTGCAGGCACGCGTCGATGCGCTCACCGGCTCGTCGCCGGCGGCGGTCGTGCCGCCCTCGGGCAGCGCCTGCATGCTGGTGATCTATGGCGCGCGTGGTCGGGATGACGTGATGTCGGCCTTCAGCGGTTGCCTCGCCTCCGTTCGAACTGGCGGCCTGGTCGTCTTTCGCGGCTACGGCGACCCACACCAACCCGGCGTCGGCGAGGCGGTGCTCGCTCTCGGGCTCGATGGCAGGCCCGGCCCCGGCGGCACGTACGTTTGGCGGAAGCCGGAGCCGCCACCACCGCCCGACGCCGCCGCAGCGCCGATCAGAGTTTCCGGCCCGCGCCGTCGCCTGCCTGTCGGCCGCCTGCTGGTGCCGGCGCTGGTGGTGGCCGGAGTCGCAGGGGGTGCCGCGCTGGCGGCGCTCGTGACGGGCGGCGGCAGCGATCGCGCCGGCACCACGAACGCCTTCGAGACGACACGGTCCGGCAGGACCGCGACGCAAGGCGGTCAGGGCGCCGGTACGGCTACCCGATCGCAGCGCCGGCTCGCCGCCGCACGCGACCGCGAGCGCCGGGCGCAGGCACGCAAGCGCCTGCGGGGGGCCACCGGCGGCGAGCGTGGCGCGAAGCAGCCCAGCGACGGGGCCCCATCCCGTGGCGGAGGTGGCGCCCGCGGCGGCAGCACCGGTGGGCACACCCGGGGACCAGTGCTCCTGGACGCGGGGTCCGCTCGCCACTTCTCGGGCACCGGGCGCAGGAGGATCGGAGACATTAGGTTGCCGCGTGACTCCGTGCTGGAGTGGACAAGCGACTCGGCGGACCTCTCGATCCGCTCGGCCGCGCTGAGACTCAACTCCGTACAGCCGCGCGGTCGCATGAACCTGTCGAGCGGCGTCTACCGTGACTTCACGGTAGAGTCGGCGGGCCGCTGGACGATCACGCTGCGCGCCCCCTGAGTGCAGGCCTTTTCAGCGTCGAACGGCCCTTCGGGAGCTCCCCGACGGGCCACCGAGAGCGCCCGAACGGGCCCTTCGGGAAAGCGCCCCGACGGCGCCTCTCGAAACGCCCCGATGACGCCTCTGGAGCGCCCTCAGCGCGTTTCGGAAGGCGGCAACAAATCCGCGCACGAGCGGCGCCCCGCCGCTATTCTTGAGCGAGGCCGAACGCGCATCTGCCTGCATGGAGGTCGGGCGGGACGCAGGGAGGCGTAATGAGCGCAGGAGGATTCGTGGCTCGATGTAGGGACAAGGGTGAGGCACTGAGTTCGGCAGTGTCGAAGAGTTTGATGGGCGGCAGGCGACTGTGGCCCCTATGGGTGGTGCTGGTCGCTGCCTGGCTGACGCTTGCCGCGCCGGCCATGGCTGCCGACCTCGACCCATTGGCGCCGACGGCGTCGATCAGCGCATCCCCGAATCCCGCCGTCACGGACCAGACCGTGACCTTCGACGCCACGGGATCGTTCGACATCGACGGCACCGTCGACAGGTACGAATGGGACCTCGACGGCAACGGCAGCTTCGAGACCGACACGGGTTCCACAGGAAGCGTGACCAACTCCTACGCGGATCCCGAGACGATCACGGTGAGGCTGCGCGTCACCGACAACGACCTCAGGACGGGCGAGGCCGAGACGAGCCTCGCGATCAAAGATCCGCCCACCGCCAGCTTCAACTTCTTGCCCTCCTCGCCCTCGACGAATGAGACGGTCTCGTTTCATTCCACGTCCTCGGACATCGACGGCACGGTCGACAGCTATGCCTGGGACTTCGACAACGACGGCATCACCGACGCGACGGATTCCGACCCGACGCACTCATACGGCGACGCGGGGACCTTCCAGGTGACGCTTACGGTCGTCGACAACGACGGCCTCAGCGGTGTCGTGACGAAGAACGTGCAGGTCACGAACAAGAATCCGGTCGCCTCGTTCACCTACTCGCCGGCGTTGCCCGCGACCAACGAGACCGTGACATTCACCTCGACGTCGAGCGACCCCGACGGCTCGATTCAGTCGACGCTATGGGACTTCGACAACGACGGCGAATATGACGACGGCAGCGGTTCCGTTGCGACGTGGCAGTTCTCGAATTCGGGTTCCAACACCGTCAGGCTGAAGGTCGTCGACGAGGATTCCGGCGAGGGCACGTCCTCGAAGTCCGTGACCATCAGCAACCGGCCGCCCACGCTTGTCGACTTCACGGCCTCGCCTCCCTCGCCGCTGACCAACGAAGCCGTGACCTTCACCGCGCTGGTCGAGGACCCCGACAGCGCCAGCTTCACGTATGCATGGGATCTCGACGACAATGGCTCGTTCGAGACGACCGGGTCAAGCGCGCCCCAGCGGCAGTACACCACCCCTGGCCCCAGGGACATCACGCTCAGGGTGACGGACGACGGCGGCAACTCCAGGACCGTGAGCCACACGATCACGGTCGGCAACCGGCCACCGCAGAACGTCGACTTCACGTTCACCCCCGCGCTCTTCCAGACGCTGGACCAGGTCACCTTCACCTCGACTGCCACCGACTCCGACGGCACGCTCACCTTCGAATGGGATTTCAACGGGGACAACGTCTACGAGAAAAGCGGCAAGACCGTCACGAACACCTTCGGCACCCCCGGCCCGCACCTGGTCAGGCACCGGGTCACCGACGACAGAGGCGCCTCCAAGACGGTGGAGCAGACCGTGACCCCGGGCAACCGCTCGCCGACCGCGGCCTTCAGCTTCCTGCCCGCCGCACCAAGGACGATCGAAACGGTCACGTTCACCTCGACCTCGACCGACCCCGACGGGCCACTGGCCAGCCAACTCTGGGACCTCGACAACAATGGCAGTTTCGAAACCAGCGGCCCGACCGCCAGCCGGCAGTTCCCGGTGGCGGGCACCTACACCGTCCGCCTTCAGGTGACCGATGGTGCGGGCTCCTCGAATGTGGTCACCAAGACCGTCACAGTGGCGAACCGGCCGCCGGTCGCATCCTTCAACTCTCCGGCGGCGCCCAGGACGCTCGACGATCTGACGTTCACCTCCACATCGACGGATCCGGAGGGACTGCCGCTGACGATCGCCTGGGACCTCGACAACAACAACAGCTACGAGGCCAGCGGCCCGACGGCAAGCCGCCGCTTCACGACCTCCGGCAGCTACCCGGTCAGGATCCGCGTCACGGACGCCAGCGGCGTCGCGGTCACTGCCAGCAGGACGATCGTGGTCGCGAACCGGCCGCCGACCGCCAGCTTCACGCAGTCGCCGGGCTTCCCGCGCGCGTTCGAGACCGTTACCTTCACATCGACGGCAGGCGACCTGGACGGCACGGTCGTGAGCCAGGCCTGGGACCTGGACAACGACGGTAGCTTCGACGACGGCACCACCGCGAAGGTCACGAAGAAGTTCACCGAGTCCAAGAGCTTCACGGTCAGGTTGCGCGCGGTCGACAACAAGGGCGCCGAGGGCATCGTGGCCCAGACCGTCATAGTCGGCAACAGGCCGCCGAACGCCTCCTTCAGCTTCCTGCCGGCTCAGCCGACGTCGGGTCAGACGGTCAACTTCTTCTCGACCGCGAGCGACCCCGACTCGCCGATTGCGAGCCAGCTCTGGGATCTCGACGGCAACGGAAGCTACAACGATGCCAGCGGCCCCAGCGTCGCCCGTTCCTACGGAGTCGGAAGCCACGTCGTCTCCCTGCTGGTGACCGACAGCGAGGGCGACTCGGCCTTCGTGTCGCAAACGCTGAACGTGACCCCGCCACCCGCCCAGGTTGCGGGCACGGCGACGGGCGGCTCACGCTTCCTGAGCCCCTTCCCGATCGTGCGCATCTCCGGCTCGATCCGCAGCCGCGGCACCAGGCTGCGACGTCTCACGGTCACTGCTCCGCCGGGCTCTACTGTTACCGTGAACTGTCGCGGCGGAGGCTGCCCGTTCGGGCGCCAGAGCCGCGTGGTCAAGTCGGGCGCGGGCGGCAGCAAGCGTGCGACACAGGTGATGCGCCTGAGCCGCTTCGAGAGCCACACGCTGCGGGCCGGGACCATCATCAAGCTCTTCATCACAAAGGCGAACACGATTGGCAAGTACACGAGATTCAAGATCCGCAGTCGCAAGCCGCCGGCCAGGACGGACCGCTGTCTCGTCGGGGGCAACCGCAAGCCGGTCAACTGCCCGACCTCGTGAGCGAATGAGGAGCCGCCAGCTAATGCTGATCGTCCCGCTCGCGGCCCTCCTGGGCGTCGGCGCGGCGATGGCGCTCTATCTGATGGTGGACCGTTCGCACTCCCAGCTTTCCGCCTTCCAGGTTCAGCTCGCAAAGCAGAACGCCGCCCGCTCGGTGGCCAATCACAACCCGACGTCGACCGCGGGCCAGCGGCGAGTCGCCGCCCGGCGCGAGCAGCGCCGGATCCGCGGCGAGCGGCGAGCGGTGCGTGCGGCACGCGCCGCCGCATCCGCCGCGGCGGTCAGGAACGCCGCGCCGGTGAGCCGCGACCGCAGCGTCAGCTCCAACCTGAGCCCGCCAGTCTCGAGTCCGTCCCCTGCGCCCGTGTATAGAGCGCCGGCTGCGACGCCGAGGGCAGCGCCGAAGACCAACCCCGCGCCGCGCAAGAGTGCCGGCGGCGGCGGCAGCTTCGACGACTCCGGCTGAGCCCTCCTCAAGCACCATTCCGGGCGGGTCGATACAGCCTGGATGGAGTCCGGTTCCTTTGCGTGGGAGAAGATAGGGCCGAGGCGGGACGAGCGAGTCCTCGCGGGACGTGTCGCGGGCATGCTGTGGCTGACGGTGGTGCCGATGGTGTTCATCGCCATCCTGCTCCCGGGCTCGCATTTCTCCCGTCCCGGCATGCTGCTGCTGCTGACGTTGCCGGCGCTGATCTGGGGCGTCGTCTGCCTCATCCTTCCCTGGGAGCGCGTGCGGACCCCACTCTTCTTCCACGTTCCTGCCTCGCTGGCGCTGCCGTACATTGGCGTGCTGATAGCGATGTCGGGCGCGCAGCATTCTCCCTTCGACCTGACGCTGCTGATGCTGGTCGCGTTCAGCTCCTACTTCTTCACGCCGGCGGCCGCCGTGCCCTATCTGGTCAGCTCACTGGTGGTGATGGCGTTTCCGCTCATATACGACCCGCAGGTGGCGAACGACTCCGAGCTGATGTCGAGGCTCTGGGTGGCGCTGTTCGTGTTCGCCGCAGTCGGGGGAGTGATCATGGTCGGAAAGCACCAGCTGCTCTCGCTTCGCGACGCGGCGACGGAGCTTTCGCGCCGCGACGCGCTCACCGGGCTGGCCAACCGCCGAGCGCTCACCGACGTGCTGGCTGTGCACGGCGGAGGTGAGCGCCAGAGCGATTCGCTCGGCATGCTGCTGATCGACCTCGACGACTTCAAGGAGGCGAACACCCTGCACGGCCTGCCGGGCGGGGACCGGGTGCTGATCGCGGTCGCCGACGCCCTGCGCGAGCTATCTCGCAGCCAGGACATGGTCGTTCGCGTCGGGGGCGACGAGTTCGCGGTGCTCGGAGGCCAGTTCGACCAGGAGGGAATGCGACTGCTTGCGGAGCGTGCGCTCGATCGCATCCGCGAGGCCTGTGAGGCGCTGGACATGCCGGGCATCCGGGTGACGGCCAGCGCCGGCTGGGCGCTGTTCCCGGACGACGTCTCCGCCGTGGACCAGATCGTGACGGCGGCCGACCTGTCGCTGCGAGCCGCGAAAGCGGAGGGCAAGGGTCGCTATCACGAGCCCGTGCCGATACTGCTCGAGTCCGCCGCGCCCTAGTCAAAGGCCACTGGACGCCACGAAGGGCCCCGCGCGGCCCTGTTAGGCAACTTTTAGCTTCCGGCGTCAGACTGGGAGCGTGCTGATCCTTGTCGTAGACGATGAGCAGGCGGTGCGCGACTCGCTCGACCGCGCACTGCGCCTGGACAGCTACCAGGTGGAGCTGGCGGCGGATGGTCGCGAAGCGCTGGAGGCGATCGGGCGGCGCCCACCGGACGCGATCGTGCTCGACCTGATGATGCCGCACGTCGACGGCCTCGAGGTCTGCAGGCGCCTGCGCACGGCCGGCGATCGCACCCCGATCCTGATCGTCACGGCGCGTGATGCGGTCTCCGACCGGGTCGAGGGCCTGGACGCCGGTGCGGACGACTACATCGTGAAGCCGTTCGCGCTCGAGGAGCTCCAGGCTCGCCTGCGCGCGCTGCTGCGCCGTGCCGGGTCCCCGGCCGCGGCCGAGAAGGTGACCTTCGAGGATCTCGAGCTCGATCCGGTGGCCTACGAGGTGAAGCGGGGCGAGCGCACGATCGAGCTGACCAGGACCGAGTTCCTGCTACTGGAGCTGTTCATGCAGCACCCTCGCCAGGTCCTGACCAGGTCGATCATCTTCGAGCGTGTCTGGGGTTATGACTTCGGTCCCACGTCCAACTCGCTGACCGTCTACATCGGCTACCTGCGCCGCAAGCTCGAGGCTGGCGGAGAACCACGGTTGCTGCACACCGTGCGAGGCGTCGGCTACGCGTTGAGGAGCGATGGAGCGGGCTGAGACTGCACGGCCCGGCGGCCGCATGCCGCAGCGGCTGATCCCGCCCTTCGGGAAGGCTGGCGGCGCCATCAGGCGCAGGATCGGGCGCCTCTCGTTCAGGCAGCGACTGATCCTGCTCTCGACCGTGGCGGTGGCGATCGCGGTCGTCATGGCCTCGGGGATCATGTTCGTGGTCGTTCGCAACGAGCTCCGCGGCCAGGTCGACGACGACCTGCGCGACCTGGTCGGAAGCATCGTGTTGCCGGCACAGACACCCGGCGGGACCAGCGTCGTGCTGCCGGCCGATCCGCTTGGGCGGCGGACCGGATACGCGCAGCTGGTGCAACCGAACGGGAGCGTGCTTCGGCCCCCGGGACAGACGGTGAACCTGCCGGTCAGCAGCCGCACGATCCAAGCCGCCAGCGGCCAATCAGGCGCTTTCTTCGAGGACAAGAGCCTGGGAGGCGTCCACGTGCGAATCCTGACCACCCCACTGCCTGGGGGAGGCGGACCCACCGCAGGTGCGGTCCAGGCGGTCAAGCCGCTCGAGGACGTGGACCGGTCGCTGCGCAACCTCGCCTTCGCGCTGATCGCGGTCAGCCTCGGTGGCATCGCGCTGGCGGTCTCGCTTGGTCGCGTGGTCGCCCGCACCGCGCTGACGCCGGTGGTGCAGCTCACGAACACCGCCGAGTGGGTCGCCAGGACGCGCGACCTCAGTCGCCGCATGGATAGCTCCGGCAGCGACGAGCTGAGCCGTCTCGGCGCAAGCTTCAACACCATGCTCGAGGCGCTCGACGATTCGCAGAAGGCGCAACGCCAGCTCGTCGCCGACGCGTCACATGAGCTGCGCACCCCTCTCACCAGCCTGCGCACCAACATCGAGGTGCTGGAGAACGTGGACCTGCTCTCGGTCGAGGACCGCAGCCGCCTGCTTCACGACATCGTCGCGCAGCTCGAGGAGCTGACCGTTCTGGTCTCCGATCTCGTCGACCTTGCCCGGGGGGTCCAGCCCGACTTCGACACCGAGGAGGTGCGGCTGGACGCGCTTGCGTCGGAGGCCGTCGAGCGCGCCCGCCGCCACGCCAACGACAGGCACTTCGCGCTGGACGTGGAGCCGTCGCTCGTTCGGGGCGTGCCGGCGCGCATCGACCGCGCAATCTCCAATCTGCTCGACAACGCGGCCAAGTGGAGCCCTCCCGGTGGCACCATCGAGGTCACGGTCAGAGACGGCGAGGTCGCGGTGCGCGACCACGGGCCGGGCATCGAGCAGTCGGACCTGCCGTTGATCTTCGAGCGTTTCTACCGCGCCTCCTCGGCACGCGGCCTTCCGGGATCGGGGCTGGGGCTGGCGATCGTGAGGCAGGTGGCCGAGAGCCACGGTGGCGGCGGGTCGGGCGGGGCGCCGCGCGGGGGGGGGGCGCTCTTACGCCGGAGCTTGCCGGCTC
>JBBRDT010000065.1:0-19481 GCA_038203635.1 Solirubrobacterales bacterium | reverse complement strand
CAGCTCTTCCAGGCGCGAGCGCTCGGGCCCGTCACCGACGACGAGCAGACGCACCGGGCCCGTTCCGGTCTCCTTGAGCTCGCGCAGCGCATGCAGGAGCCTGTCGACCCGCTTCCACTCCTTCAGGATCGCGGCCGTGCCGAGCACGAACTCCGACGACAGCCCGAGCTCGGCGCGCACGTCGGCCGGCGGGCGCGCCGGCTCGAGGAGCGAGAACTCGATCCCGTTGTACGTGACCCCGAACAGGTCTGGATCGATGCGCAGCAGCTCGGCGCCAACGCGCGCCCCATGCGCTGTGTTGCCCGAGAACGCGTGAAAGGAGCTGCGCAGCAGCGAGCCGGTGATGGCGAAGCGAGCCCGGCGCCGGAAGGAGCTGTGCACACCGCCACCGCCTCTGTGCGTGTACACGCGGGTCGTGCCCCGGCACGTGACGCTGGCCGCCATCAGAAGGGGCTCCGCTGCGTGAAAGTGGTGGACGTCGAAGCCGCGCATCGCGCGTCGCGCCACGGTCAGCTGCCGCAGCGATCGCCCGTGGGGCAGGCCCAGTGACGTGACGGGACAGCCGAGCTGCACGAGCCGGTCGTAGTACGGCCCGCGCGGTCCGGGAAACAACACGGCCGGCGCGATCGTGTCGCCGGCGAGCTGTTCGCGTACCAGCTGATACACGGCCCGCTCCATTCCGCCCGTCTCCCCGCTCCACAGAAGGTGGAGCACGCGCAGTACCTTTCCCGGTCCGGCGTCGAGTGCTCCGTCGAGCTCACCTGCTCGCAGACGCGCACCTTCAACTTGGGACTCGAGATCAGAAGACATGGCTCGGACGAGTGCAGAGAGACGTAAGCCCCGGCTGATCGTGATGGGACCCGTGCCGCCACCGATCCACGGCGTTGCCGTCTCCATTCAACTCGCGCTCGAAAACGACCTGCTGCGCGAGCGCTTCGCTGTCGAGCATATCGACACGACCGATCGGCGTCCGCTGTCCACGATGCAGCGCTGGGACGTGCGCAACGTGACGCTCGGGCTGAAGAACCTGGGCCAACTCCTTGGACGCCTGCGCAGTCCGGCCGGGATCGTCTACCTGCCGATCTCCGCCTACTGGGGCGCCTTTCTGCGCGACTCCCTGTTCATTCACGCCGCGACCCTCGCCGGGTGGAAGGCCGCGGTGCACATCGGCAACACCTGGTTCCGCGAGTTCTACGACGATCGCGGGGCACTCGGCCGCTGGTGGATGCGGTTCACCTTTCGCCGTATCTCGACGGTCGCGATTCGGGGGGAGCGCGTCCGCCCCGGCCTGAGCGGCATCGTGGCGGCGGACCGGCTCAGGGTCGTCACGATCGGTACGCCCGACTTCGACAGGCTGCCGGTGACAAGGCAAGCCGGTCGCGTGCTCTTTCTCGGCAACTTCCTCAGGGGGAAGGGAATCGTCGAAGCGGTCGAGGCGGCACTGATCGTGCTCGAGCGCAATCCCGGCGCCGAGGTGCTCTTCGCGGGCGCGTGGCACGACGCCTCGCTGGAGCGCGAGCTGCGCGCACGTGCCGCCCCGGCGGGAGAGCGGATCCGGTTCCTGCCGCCCGTCAGCGGTAAGGAGAAGGAGGAGCTTCTTCAGTCGGCCGCGGTGCTGATGTTCCCCGCGCGTGAGAACGAAGGGCATTCTCGCGTCCTCATGGAGGCGCTTTGCCGAGGCATGCCGATCGTGACGACGGCGCAGGCGAACTACAACCTCGGCCTCACGGATGGTGACGATGCGTTCGTGCTCGACGCGCCGGACCCCGCTGGAGTCGCCGAGCGCGTGCTGCGGCTGCTCGCGGACGAGACCCTGCGAGCGCGCATGGGCGCAGCGGCCCGGGCTCGCTACGAGTCCGAGTACACCCAGCAGCTGGCCGATCAGCGGCTTGCCGACTGGCTCACCGGCGTGACCGGGTGAGGCGCGGCGTCATCCACGGCGAGCAGACCCCGCCGTAGGACGAAGCCGATCCCGAGCGCGACCGTGACGAAGCTCCCGAGCGCGAACCCGATTGCCGCGCCGGATGCGTCAAGGCCCGGCACCAGCACCACGAGCCCGGCGAGCTGCACGATCGTGCCGGCGATCACGGTTCTCAGCAGGGCGCCCGCGTGGCCGGTCGTCAGCATCAGCGGCGGCAGCCAGTAGAAGACCACCAGCGGCGTGATCCCCAGCAGGCACAGGAACATGGGCGTGCCCGCATCCCGGAAGGAGTCGCCTGCGAGCGCGCCGATGATCGTCTCGCCGAACAGGCCTCCCACGATCAGCACGGGAAGCATGCACGCAGCCACCAGGATGCTCGTGTTGCGCACGGCGTCGCGGATCTGGTGCATCCGGCCTCTGGCGTAGTCGCGCGCCATGGAGGGAAACAGGGCGACGTGCAGCGCGTCGGTCGCGAGCGCGGGCACTCTGCCGAACTGAAGCCCCAGCTTGTAGAAGCTGACGATCGCGGGCGTCGCCAGCGCACCGACGAGTAACGTGTCGAGCTTGGCGGACGCCATCCGCGCTGCACCGGTGAGGTTGGTGTGGAAGAGGAAGGTTCGGATCTCGCGGCGGCGCTCCCCGAGCAGTGAGACGGGCGCTGACCGCCGGTGCCGCAGCAGCGGCCTCAGCACCGCAACCGTGGCCGCGCCCTGAAGCAGTGCGAGCAGGACCTCCCCGCCGACGCGCGCCCACACGATCGCTTCCAGTCCGCCTCCGAGGGCGACGACCAGGCCGATGAGCGCGAGCCGCCCGGCAATCCCGGAGGTGCCCGCCGCGAAGGCAAGCCCGAAGCGGTCCATCACGCGCAGCACAGAGCCCGCGGCGGAGTCGAGACACGCGAAGAACATCCCGAACGCATAGATCGACATCAGCCGAGTCGCGTCCGGGTTGTCGACGAACAGGCTCGAGGCGATGCCCGCCGTGGCGAGCACGATCAGCAATGCGACCGCGCCGACCGCGACGTCGATGACCCAGAGGAACTTCACGAGCGCGACCGCATGCGCAGGGCGCTCGTGAGCGAGGAACTCGGACAGGTACTTCGTCGTCGCGTCCTTGACGCGGAAGTCGAGCAGTTGCTGGATCGCCTCCGGATATGCGATCACCAGCAGCAGCACGCCGAGCTCGCCGGGCTCCAGGTACCGGGCCAGGATGATCGTCTCCGCGAAGATCGCGAAGGCGATCACCCCCGAGGAGGCGAGCGCCCATGCCGAGTTGCGGACGAGCGCCCCCCTCAGGCGCTCCCTCACGTCAGTGCACGGTCAGCGTCGGACCGAGCATGAAACTCCTTGCTCACGACCGCCAGGAGAATCCATGTCGGAAACGTCAGCCGTGTCACCTCCAGCCAGCTCTGGAGGATGCCCATCTGAAGCAGGACGAAGAAGCCCACGGTGCTCGCCAGCGCAAGCGCCGGCAGCGGATCGCCCCGCGGCGCCACCCGTCGCAAGATCAGTGTCATCTTCCCTGCCCGGAAGAGCGCCGCGACGTAGATGAAGACCATCGCGGCGAAGCCGAAGAACCCAACCTCGGCCAGCAGGGACGTGTAGTCGGAATAGGGGTACTTGAGGGCGTAGGAGCCCTGGAACACCTGCGGGTTGTCGGCCTGCGGGGAGATGTACTTGTCGGACACGTCGGTGTGGTAGATCTTGCCGCCCGTCAATCCCAGCACGTAGCTCCCCGCGACGTTGGACTTCGACTGCCTGTCGGCCTGCGCGAAGGTCTGCCACGCGCGGCTGGCGTACGTGCCGGGCCCGGTCCCGGTGAGCATGTAGCGGGGGTGGTCGGTGTACAGGTGCGAGAGGTGGTCGAGGGCGCGGATCCGCTCCACCACCATCTGTCCGGGATTCGAGGTGAAGGCTTTCACCGCCGGGGCCAGGTTCAGGCCGGGCAACGACTGTGCGGTGAGGGAGAGGGTCCCGACGAAGATCGCGATCACCCCCAATCCCAACACCAGCCCGCGCACCTTCACGGTGCCCAGCAGGAGGCCGATCATCAGGAGCGTGACGGCGGTCGTGAGGATCAGCGCCCGGTACTGCGCCAGGAAGACGGTCGCCAGCATCGCGGCGAACAGCACCGGCACCCATTTTGCGACGCGCCGCTCGGGCTCGAAGGTGAAGATCCCCGCGAGCAGTGCGCCCGCCACGAGCAGGAAGAACACGAGCTGGTAGGCATTGGCCCCGAAGGTGCCGCTGACCAGGTCGGGATTGTCCTGTGCGAGAGACCGCGGCAAGCTGATCGTCGCCACGACCGCGAGCTGAAGCAGCGCCAGTCCGACGAACAGCCGCGAAAGCGACATGGCCGCCCCCACCGGCCACAGGCGGTAGACGGCGAAGTAGACGCCGACCGGCGCCAGGTACCCGTAGGTGAACACCAGCGAGGGGCCGGTCGCGATGCGGCCGGGATTGACCAGGATCGAGAACGCGCACACCGTCAGGAACGCCAGCCCCGGGAGCAGGAACACGAGGGCGGGACTACGGTCGAGCCGGGTGTGCTGGGACGGGAGCAGCACGGCGGCCAGCACGAGCGCGACGAAGATCGGGATGTCGATGAAGTTGACCGCCCGCGGGAGGAGCGGCACCACCTCGCTGAAGAAGCGGATGCAGACCAGGAGGATGATCGCCCAGGCAACGACCAGCACCCGCGCCCTGTCGATCTCGGGCGCCGCCGTGCCGTCGGCGTGGTCGTCCCCGCTCTCGGCGGTGTCGAACCAGGCCCGCGGCTTCCCGGTCGCGCGCGCCAGGGCGTCGAGCCGCGCGAGGGCGTCCTCCTGCCCGTCCTCCATGCGCTCGACGTTCCACAGCGAGACGCCGAGCCGGTCGGCCAGCTCCTTCTGGGTCAAGCCGGCCTCGCGGCGCGCGGTTGCGACACGCTCTCCCGTCATGCGCCGCCCCCGGCGCGCAACGCGCCCAGCCGGAAGCCCGCCATCATGGCGTCGACCGCGTGCGTCATGGTCCATCGCCGCCGGATCGTGGTCTGCGCGGCCGCGCCGACCGAGGCGCGCAACTCCCGGGACTCCATCATCGCCATGATGGCGTCCGCCCATGAGCGCGGGTCAGTCGGCCCGGCGACGAAACAGTTCTGCCCGGGACACGCCAGGTCGGCCACCGCGCCGGGAACGCTGCATGCAATCGACGGCAGGCCGGCGGCCATCGCCTCCACGAGAGCCAGGCCGAAGATGTCCACGCGCGACGGGAACACGAAGACGTCGCTACTCGCCAGGATCGCTTTGATCTCCCGATGGGGCACCGGACCGACGAACTCGATGCGAGGATCGCGTGCCGCGGCCCGTGCCAGCGGACCGTCCGGCGGCGGGGTTCCCACCACCCGCAACCGGCATGAATCGGACTGCACATGCCGCAGCGCCTCCACAACGACCTCGAGGCCCTTCCCGGGCACCGAAAGGTCGGCGATGCTCACCAGCTCGAGGACGGCGCCCCGCTTGCGATTGCTGCGTTCGGGGACTTCGACGACCGAGGTATTCCGGCCGATCACGACCGGCAGGCTCGGGGCCAGTCCCGACAGATAGCCAGCCGCAACGGAGCCGTATGCGACACCGAAATCGGCGCGGCCTGCCAGCCACCGCCGCTGCCGGGCGCGGAGGGCCGGAAACGACCTCTTGGCGGCCTGAGCCTCGATCTCCCCGCTCCACAAGCCGAACGGAACGCGGTGCCGAGCCGCATGGGCCTGGGCAGCGACGCCGGCGACGGAGAAGCTTCCGCACAGCACCATCGACGGGCCGAAGGCCCGCAGCCGCCGTCCGAGCGCTCTCGGGATACGGGTCGGGGCGCGACTTCGGTCCAGCTCCGCCGCCAGCGGCACCCACGCCGGCACCTCAGCACTCGCCAGGAACTCGTGGTCGAACCGCGGCGCCGCCTCGGACGAGAGCCATGGCTGCGTGGACGAATTGGCGCCGAGGAAGAAGACCCGCAGTGAGGCACCCGCGCGCTCGGCCCGCTCCGCGATCCCGTTGAACAGCGGCATCCGGTAGTGGCTGGGGGTCTTCGTCAACACGGCGATCGTGTGGCCGCGCAGGCAACTGTCGTCGCCGTCCGCTGTGGCGGATTCGACATCCGGAGGCCACAGCGAGTCGACGAGCTCCGCCATGGTCCGGCCCGATCCCATTGCGTGATCGCCCGGGCCGACACGATCCGCGGCTGCGAGAGACGCGCCCTCGAAGCGCCACCGGGTCTGTCCCTCCGCATCCCGCAGCTCCAGCCGGTGCTCCAAGCCGTAGGCGCGGGAGAGCAGCTTCACCACCGCTCGCTCCATGGGCTCGTGCTCGAGGTCGAGCGAGACCTCGTCCGGCAACTGCGCGAGCGCGTGGACCAGGTCGGTTGAACACCAACCCGCCATTGCCGTCGGGGCCTCCACCCTGCGCGCAGCGAACGCTGTCATCCGTAAGTCGGAGCCGCGTCGGGCTACTGCCTCACGTGACCCGCTTGGCGCCGCCCCTGGAACGTGGATCCATTGGTGTGTGCGCCTGGCGGCGAATACACATGCCTGTACGCGTCGTCCATCGGGACGCCGGTGAGGACGAATCCGAGCGTGGTCACGGGCGTGCTGTCGAGGATCCGCCGAAGCTCCTCGAGGGTCCCGCGGCGAACTTGCGACAGGCCCGCGACCGCGATCACCGCATCGACCTTCCCCGCGAGGGCAACGGCGTCGCTGGCCTGGACCATGGGCGCGGCGTCGATCAAAACGATGTCGTACTGGTCGCTCAGCCTTGAAAGCAGATCGGTCACCCTCTGCGATGCGATGAACTGCGCGCTGTCCGGGGGAACCTGCCCCGTGAGCAGCACGTCGAGGCTGCCGGCGGGGCCCACGTCCGAGACGGGGATACGGATCAGGGCGTCGTCGAGCGAGATCTGTCCGAGCGCCACGCCAGTCACCCCCACCCCGAACTGCGCCGCGTCGAGGTCGAAGAGCGCGTCGAGCGATGGCCGCTTGAGGTCGAAGTCGATCAGAGCCACGCGGCTGCCCGCTCGAGCCATCGCGATTGCCAGGTTCGCGACCGTGGTCGACTTGCCCTCGCCGTCGGCGGCGCTCGTGACCATGATCGACCTGGCGCCGCGATCGAGGTTCACGAATCCGAGGTTGGTCGCAATCATGCGATATGACTCGGTCTCCGGCGCGTCCGGCGAGTCCAGCATCGCGAGACCGGCGTGCGCGCCGTGGCGGCGGCTCGGCCTCGGCACCCGCCCGATCATCGGCAGCCCGAGGATCGACTCGACCTCCTCCGGGTCGCGGACCCGGGTATTGAGGCCCTCTCTCACCACGACGAGGCCGACTCCCAGGAGCAACCCGATCAAGCCGCCCAGGATCCCGTTCCTGACCGGCTTCGGCTGCACCTGGATTGCATCCGTCCCGCGCCGGACCACCGACACGGTCGAGGTCAGCAGCTGCTCGGCCGTGCGCAGCTGGTTGTACTGCTGGGTGAGCCCCGGATAGAGCGCATCCCGTCTGCCGATCCCGCGGAGCCGCTCTTCGGTCTTGCGCCGGGCTCCGGCCAGCGAGCGGACGTCCTGCTGGTACCGGTAATGGGTGAACGCGGTCGCGTAGGCGGTCGCGAGCCGCGATGCGACCAAGGCCGACCCGTCGTTGACCGTGAAGCGCAGGATGTCGGTGTCGGGAGGCTGGGACACCGTCGCGTGGTCGAGGAGGTCGTCCGTCGACCGATCCCGCAACCCTGCCTCGCGCAGCGTCAGGGCTGCAACGGCGGGCACGCGGGCGAGGCGGGCCTGGGTGTTCCCGGCCCGTTCGGGGTCGATGTCGCGCTGCTGCTCGTAGCCGAAGTCGCCGGGAATGCTGCTCGTCCCCGACAGGAAGACGTCGGCGTGGGACTCGTAGAGGTCCTCCTGGAGCAGGGAGAAGCCGATCGCGATCAGCGCGATCAGCGCCGTGGTGGCAGCGACAATCCACACATCGCGGCGCAGAACATGAACGTAATCACTTAGAGCTGATGCGCGCGACGCGTTCAAACATTGCCGCTTCCCGACGGCCAGCCACATCCCCCCTGTTCACTGTCTGGATGCGACCAATTTCGACCTTACCAGCAATTTTGTCGCGCGGCGCGGGTCTCCTACCCTCCGCAGGCGCCCGACCGGCGGAAAGAGAGCGCCGGCTTCGGCCCTCCAATAGATTCTCTTGGGGTGTTCGAATGAAGCAGGTCTCACAGCGCCTTCGCGACGGTGGCATCGAGGTGCTCGATGTCCCGCTGCCCGCGCTCAGCGCCGAGGGAGTGCTCGTCGATGTCCGCGCCAGCCTGCTGAGCACCGGGACCGAGCGCAACAAGGTGGAGACCGCGCGCAAGTCGCTCGTGGGCAAGGCCCGTGCCCGCCCCGACCAGGTGCGCCAGGTCGTCGACAAGGCCCGGCGCGACGGACTCAGGTCGACCGTCGATGCCGTCCGGATGCGACTCGACCAGCCCGGGCCGCTCGGCTATTCGGCCGCGGGGGTCGTGATGTCGGTGGGAGCGCGGGTGCAGGACCTCGCACCGGGCGACCGCGTCGCGTGCGGGGGAGGCGGTTATGCCGTTCACGCGGACGTCGTGCACGTGCCCGGAAACCTTTGCGTGCGGCTGCCGGAGAGCGTGACCTTCGAGCAGGGCGCGTTCGCAACTGTCGCGAGCGTCGCGCTGCACGGCGTGCGCCAGGCGGATGTCCGGCTCGGCGAGCGCGTCGCCGTGATCGGCCTGGGTCTCGTGGGCCAGATCACGGGGCAGCTGCTGCGTGCAGCCGGCTGCCAGGTGATCGGCATCGACCTCTCCGAGGAGCTCGTCGAGCGGGCCCGGCAGGCCGGGTCGGCGGAGCATGCATTTTCCCGCTCCGGGCTGCCGGTGGATGCGCTGCCGGCAAACGCACAGGAGTGCGACGCCGTGATCATCACCGCTGCCACGCCGTCCGACGATCCGGTGCAGCTGGCCGCGCTGCTGTGTCGCGACCGGGGGAAGGTGGTGATCGTGGGCGACGTCGGGATGAACGTCCCCCGGGCGGCGTTCTATGACAAGGAGATAGAGCTGCGCCTGTCGCGTTCGTATGGGCCGGGCCGCTACGACCGCTCCTACGAGGAGCGGGGCCTCGACTATCCGATCGGATACGTGCGATGGACCGAGCGCCGCAACATGGAGGCGTTCGTGCACCTGGTCGCCGCCGGCAGGTTGAACGTCGATGCGCTCGTCAGCGAGCGGATCAGGATCGAGGACGCGCCGGCCGCGTACGACAGTCTCGTGGAGAAGGACGGCTCCCCGCTCGCGATCCTGCTGGGCTATGACGAGACTCCGGCGCAGGCTCCCGCCGAGCTGCGGACCCTTCCCACCGCGGGCGCGAGCCGGCGGGTCGTGGCGCTGATCGGCGCCGGCAGCTACGCGCAGAGAATCCTGACCCCAGGGCTGAAGCGCGCCGGCTTCACGCTTTCCTCGGTCGCAAGTGCGAGTGGGCTGTCCGCGCGCGCGGCGGCCGACCGTTTCGGGTTCCGCCACGCCGCCGGCGTCGAGGAGGCACTGACCGATCCGCATGCCGGGCTCGTCGTGATCGCCACGCGACATGCCTCCCATGCGCCGCTGGCGGCCGCGGCACTGCGGGCGGGCAAGGCGGTGTTCGTCGAGAAGCCCCCGTGCCTCACCGCGATGGAGCTCGGCGAGTTGCGGTCCGCGATGGCGGAGTCCGGGCAGCCGCTCGTGGTGGGCTTCAACCGTCGCCATGCGCCGCTCGCGCAGGCGTTCCGGGAACACATCGCGGCGGCGGGCCGGCCCTTCAACCTGCTGTATCGCGTCAACGCCGACCCGTTGCCGCGGCAGCACTGGCTGAATGACCTCGACGAGGGCGGCGGCCGGCTGCTCGGCGAGGGCTGCCACTTCGTCGACTTCGCCTGCTGGGTTGCCGGCGCGGCGCCCGATCGGGTGAGCTGCGTGGCGGCGCCGGAGGACGGGCTTCCACTGGCGGCGGCCGAGCGCTTCGCGATCACGATGGAGTTCCCGGATCGCTCGCTCGCCACGATCATGTATGGATCGGGCAGCACGGGGGTGGGCAAGGAGTACGTCGAGGGACATGCCGGGAACCGTGCGGCGATCCTCGACGACTACCGGACCCTCACGACCTACGTCGGCCGCCGTCGCCGGACGCGCCGGACGCGGACCCAGGACAAGGGCCATGCCGCACAGTTCGCCTGGCTTCGCGACGTGCTGGAAGACCGCGCCGAGCCTGCAGCCGTGTCACACCTCGACACGATGGAGGCCACGCTCGCCGCACTGGCGAGCGCGCAGTCGGTCTAGTTCGCCCCGCGTCGCGTGATGACCGTGGGGAGCGTGCGCAGCATCAGGCGCACGTCCGCCCACAGCGACCAGTTGGTCACGTACATGTAGTCGAGCTTGACCATCTCCTCGAAGGGGATGTTCGTCCGGCCCAGCACTTGCCACAGGCCCGTCAGGCCGGGCGTCAGCTCGAGCCTGCTGCGACCCCAGCCGGCGATCTGAGAGTCCTCCGACTCGATCAGGGGCCGCGGTCCCACGAGGCTCATCTCGCCCTTGAGGATGTTCCAGAACTGGGGCAGCTCGTCGAGGCTGGCGTGGCGCAACACCCGTCCCACGCGCGTGATCCGCGGGTCGTCATCGAGCTTTAGCCAGTTCGCGTCCTCGCTGCCGCAGAAGAGCTCGTCCGTCTGCTGCTCGGCGCCGACGCACATCGTCCGGAACTTGAAGAGGCGAAACGGCGTGCCACCTTTTCCCACCCGCTGTTGCCTGAAGAAGACGGGGCCGCGCGAGTCGAGCTTGATCGCGAGCGCCATCACGGCCACGAGGGGCGCGCACAGCACCAGGACCACGACCGCTCCGGTCAGGTCGAGCGCCCGCTTCAGGCAGCGCGAGGAGCGAGACAGGACCGGCGGATTGATGCCGAGCACCGTCACGCCCTCGACGTCGTCGACCTCCACCGAAGGGCCCAGCGCGCTGAACAGCTGGGGCAGCACGCTGACCTTCAGGGACAGCTCCCGGCAGCGATGCATCAGGGCCAGGAACTCGTGCTCCTCGAGATCGGGCTCGCAGAGGACGATCCGATCGGCGTCGAACAGGTCGATGGCCTCGTCGAGGGTGTGGCTGGACGCCGACACCACACCGACCGGCTGCAGGCCGTACTCCGGGTGTGCGGTCATCTTGCTCATCAGGAACTCCATCGGGTGGTCCCCGATGAACAGGACCCGCTCGGCGCCGAGGACCCGGATCACGAGCCCCCTTGTCAGCGAGCGCAGGACTAGCATGGCCAGGGCGGCGAACCCACCGAGCAACAGCACGTCGAAGAACACGAGCTTGGGTATGTGCAGCAGGTTGAAGTAGAGCCAGGTCAGCAGGCACGCGACCAGCACCGCATGCAGGATCCAGGGGACGTCGTCGACGGTCGAGTGGCTGATCCGCTTGATGTCGCGGTTGTAGAGGCCGTAGACCGCCAGCAGCCCGATCCAAACCGGAACGAGGAGCAGGCCCCAGAGCAAGTGGGTGTCATGGGCACGCCCGGAGATCAGCACCATGGCCACCAGCGCGACCACGACGCTGACCGCGTCCGCGAGGGCGAGCAGACGACGGATCAGGTAGTCGCGCCTGCCCAGGCGGGAGCCGACTGCCTTCGACGGGAGTCCTGGCACGCCGCGCTGCGGGTGCCACCGCCCGCGGATGCGCCCCGTTACCGGGGTCGCTGTGCTGAGGTCCTTGCGTAGCGGGCGGAGGCTACTCACCGCGCGGTTCGATGAGCTCGGCGAAGCGGGTTCGACCGGTCAGGGAAACGTCCCCGCCGGTGCGCAGTGATTCCTCCGCCGCCTCGGTCAACCGCGCGACGTTGCGCGCCAGTTCGAGATGACCTGCGGGCGCCTCCCGTGCGATTACCGCCGAGGCGAAGTCCGCCAGCTCGAGCGTGATCGGCTCGGCGGCGTCGATCTTCGGGGAGACGATGTCGCCGGTCCGGTAGGACAGGTGGTACTCCCCGAACGTCTCGGGATCCTGGTACACGACCCCGTGGTTGAAGACCTTGATCGGCTCGGTGCTGCCATCGTCGTAGACCACCATTCGCTCGCTCCCCACCAGCAACGTGCGCCGCAGCTTGCTGGGCGCAAGCCAGCTCAGCTCGACGTTCGCGAGCAGGCCGGAGGGGAAGTCCATGGTCACGAACGCGACGTCGGAGATCCCCTTGACGATCGAGTCACGACCGACCGCCCGCACCTTCGCCGGCATCTCGTCGAGCCAGTACAGGAGCATCGAGAAGTCATGCGGTCCGAGATCCCAGATCACGCTGATGTCCTGCTGGTGGAGGCCGAGGTTGACGCGGCTCGAGGAGACGAAGAACAGCTCGCCCAGCTCACCCTGCTCCAGCATCGTCCTGACAGCCCGCACCGCCGGGCTGTAGATGAAGGTGTGCCCGCACATGAGAGCGAGGCCCTTCGACTCCGCCACACGGACGAGCTCGTCCGCCTCGCGGGAGGAGGCCGCCAGCGGCTTTTCGACGAACACGTGCTTGCCGGCGTGGAGTGCGCGCGAAGCGAGGTAGAAGTGCGTGTAGACCGGCGTCGCGATCACGACCGCGTCGATCGTGTCGTCCTCCAGGATGTGGTCGATGCGCAGGGTCGACGAAACACCCGGATAGCGCCGCTCGTAGCGGGCCAGTCGCTCGGGGTCCCGATCGCAGATCCACTTGACCTGCACGTTTGGGAGATCGAACAGCGCTCTCAGCAGACTCGGCCCCCAATAGCCAAGGCCCACCATCCCTACCTGAAGCATCCCTACCACGCCCCCACTGCATAAATCGCGGATCTAGCGTGCAAAGTATCAGTTGGAGGGTCCCATTGTCACTGCCGGCCGGTCCAAGCCGACGCTTACAGGAGCGCTGCATGGTCCCGGCATACCACGGCGACCCGCTCGATATCTGCGTCCGCGAGACCCGGATAAATCGGGAGCGAGAGCTCCTCGGCCACCCACCTACCCGAGTTCCCCACCTCACAACCCGGGTTACAGACCCCGGCCAGCGCAGGGTGCTGGTGGAGTGCGCGCGGGTAGTGCACGCCGGTCTCGACGCCCGCGGCCGCCAGGCGACGCCGGAGTCCGTCGCGATCCGGCACCCGCACCGGGAACAGGTGATAGACGCAGGCGTCCTGACTCCGGACGTCGAGGACGCGTACCGCGCCGTCCAGCGCGTCGATATAGGAGGCCGCCCGCTCGCGGCGCTGCCGGTTCCATCCGTCCAGCCGCGCGAGCTTGATTCGCAGCACCGCCGCCTGCAGTCCGTCGAGCCGCTCGTTGAATCCGGCGTCGACGTGCTCGCCCTTCGCGCGCTGGCCGAGGTTGCGCAGGCTCCTCGTGCGCGCAGCGATCTCGGCGTCGTCGGTCGTGATCGCACCGGCGTCCCCGAGCGCTCCCAGGTTCTTGCTCGGGTAGAAGCTGAAGGCCGCGGCGGCGCCGAGCGCCCCTGCCCGCCTTCCGTTTGCGCTTGCGCCGTGCGCCTGGGCGGCATCCTCGAAGACCAGCAGGCCGTGCCGGCGCGCAAGGCGCCCGACGGCATCCATGTCGCACAGCTGTCCGTAGAGGTGCACGGCGATGATCGCGGCGGTGCGTTCAGTCACGACGGTGCCGGCCGACTCGACGTCGAGCAGGCCGGTGCCCGCTTCGACGTCGCAGGGCACCGGGACGGCGCCCGCGTGGACGATCGCGAGCGCGCTGGCGATGAACGTGTGCGCCGGCACGATCACCTCATCGCCGCGGCCGATCCCGGCCGCCAGGAGCGCGAGGGTCAGGGCGGCCGTGCCGGAGGCGATCCCGACGCAGTGCCGCACGCCGCAATAGCGCGCGAACTCCTCCTCGAAGCGCTCCACCTCCTCCCCGAGGATGAAAGCGCTCGTGCTCGACACGCGCTCGAACGCCGCGAGCAGCTCCTGCCGCATCTCGGCGTGCTGGCGGTCGAGGTCGAGAAATGGGATCGGCCGCCGGTCCATCGCTAGGCAAGCTTCCGCTCGAGCGATGTCCTGATGCGTCCCGCGATCGGCACGACCGCGTAGTGATGGCCCTCCGCGCAGAACGTGCGCTCGCGCCGGCCCAGCACCTCGACCTCGCAGGGAGCGTCGGTCTCGACCCAGACGGTGGCGCTGGTCTCGTCGAGGTAGCGCAGCATGGGCCCCAGGATCAGGTCGGCCAAGCCGCGCCCTCCGAATCGCTCACGAGCTGCGCGAGCAGCCCCGCCATGCCGCCGCGCTTCGCGGCGGCGCGCTGCCGTGCCGCGCCACCGCCCTCGCGAAGGATCCGCTCGACGCCCGCGAGGGCGTCCTCGGAGCCGAGCTCGCGGGCGGGGCCGGCACCCGACTCGACTGTCGCGCGTGCGACCTCGCGCAGCGGGCGCAGTGCGCCGTCGTACAGGATCGTGGCGTCGACACCATCCCGGCTGGCACGAAAGCTCGACTCCCCGATCGCCTCCGCCGGGAGGTGCACGTCCGGCCCGGACTCGAGCGCCTGCGCCGCCAGCGCCTGGACCAGTGCAGCCAGCGCGGCGGCGTCGTCGAGCGACGATTGCACGTCCATCTCGCGTACCTCGATGGTGCCGAGCCGCGGATGCGCCCGCGCGTCCCACCAGATAAACGTGTAGTCGTCGAAGTCCCCAGCCGCCCCCGTGGCCTGCACCGTTTCAGCATATTCGGCCCAATCGTGAAAGAAACGGGGCACACCGCGGCGCGGATACGCGCGCACGATCGAGAACCGTGCGCTCGCCAGACCGGAGTCCGCGCCGAACCAGTACGGGCTGTTGGCGCTCAGTCCCTGCAGCAATGGAAGGTGAGCACGCAGCCCGTTCAGCATCCGGACGGCCGCGTCCGGGCTGGGAGCGCCCACGTGGACGTGCAGTGCGCATTCGGGCGTGCGCCGGATCAGGCTGCGCATCGTCTTGTCGATCTCCCGGTACCGCTGCTTCTCCGTCAGCCGCACGTCACCCCAGCGGGCCGCCGGGTGCAGGCCCGCCGCCATCAGGGTCGCTCCGGCGGCGCGCGCCGCGGCGCGCGCCGCGGTGAGCGCCCCGGCCGCCTCGGCGGCGTCATGGCACACGGGTGTGCGCAGCTCGATCTCCGAGGCAAAGGCTTCGTGTGCCGCGAGCGCCTCGGGCAGCTCGACCGCGCTCAGGACCTCCTCGGCCACGTGGGCGAGCTGATGGCTGTCGGCGTCGACCAGCAGCAGCTCCTCCTCCATGCCGAGCGTCAGCGGGTCAGATGTGCCGAAACCGTGCTGCACGGTCGCGCAACCTACTCGGAGAGGGCGGACTCGGCGGCGATGCGGCCGAACACGAGGGCGGCGGCCAGCCCGCTGGCGTATCCGCCGGTCGCGATGCCACCGGCGTCCGCGCCGGCCGCGTAGATCCCCGGCGCCACTCGCGCGCGGGAGTCGATCCGCAGGCCGCCGAGCGTGGTGGTGATGCCGGCCACGACCTCGATCGTCGTGACGCCGTTGCGCCGTTCGGCGGGTGCGCCCGCGGCCAGACCGGCGTCGATCATCTCTCCCACCGTGCGGTCGCGGACGCGGATCTCGCGATTTCCGTCGGGCACCTCGTACCAGGCGCGCGCGCCGGGCTGCCGGGCGGTCCATTGCACGACGTCGATCTCCGACCAGGTCCGCGGCTCGTACACGTCTCCGGCGCCGTTGCGGACCGTCGCGTGGGGCGCGTACAGCTGCGCGAGGCGCACGTAGTCGGCCTCCTCGATACGCGCGGGCGGCGCAGGCATGCAGCGCCCGTAGAACTCGTCCATGCCGGCCGACTGCGCGCCACCCGCTGCGACTCCCAGGCGCAGGCCGTCTCCGGTGCTCCACGGCGCGCCACGAAGCATCAGCTCGTCCGCCTGCGGGGTCACGTGCCGCGCGACCAGGTCACGCGCCGCATGGAAGCCGCCGCTCGCGAGGACGACGGGGACTTCGGCCGGAAGCGCCTGCAACGGCTCACGCAGCCGCACCTTTCCGCCCGCCGCGCCCAGCAGCACCTCGGTCAGCTGGCGCGTGTCGAACCTCGTCCCGGCGGTGAGCGGATTGCCCGTCCCCCGGTTCACCGGCCGCGCGCCGAGCGACTCCAGCCAGCCGAGATCGGCGTCGAGGTGCTCGAACAGCGTGCGCTGCAACTCCGGGTCGCCGCCTGGACAGTCGGACCGGAACCGGTCGAACTCGCGATGACGCCAGATGACCCCGCTGGAGAGCAGCATCGAACCTCCGCAGCGGTCGCCCTTCTCGAGCAGCAGCACCCGCGCGCCGCGCTGCGTGCCGTGCGCCGCGGCCGAGAGCCCGGCCATGCCGGCGCCGGCCACGACGAGGTCGTGTCCAGATCTAGACGAGCGCGAAACCGGGCTTGTGCTCGACGTATTCGAGCTTGATGCGGTCGGGCCCCCAGACGAAGACCGCGTAGGTGTTGGCCGCGTCCCGCACGTCGGCCACGTCGAATCCTCGCCGCTCCGCCTCCTCGAGCTGCTGCCGCCCCGAGTCGACGAGCAGCGCAATGTGGTTCAGGAGGGGCCGCTCGGAGTGTCCCGCGTCCCCGCGCTCGAGCACCATCCATTTGTCCCCCACCTGGAGGCGGCTCCCATCGGGCACGAACCCGAACGTGGCGAACCGCTCGGTGCTGGCGGTCGGGTCGGGAACCCGTACCACCACGTGGTCGATGTCGTAGCCGAGGTCGGCGTCGGGCGCCGCCACGAAGCCGAGACCAAGGTCCTCGGGCGCGTCGAACGTCGCGAGATCCTGTCGCGGACGTGCGACGTCGAGATCTGCCGGCAGCCGTGCGACAGCCTCGTCGAGGTCCCGCACCCGCAGGACCACGCGCACGAGCACGCCCGGGTCGCGGGGCCCGTCGGCGGCGAACAGCGTCAGCTTGCCGCGCCGCGCGTCCGCCCCGACGAGCGTGAAGTCGTCGGTGCGCTCGATCTCGTGCATCCCCAGATGGGCGTAGGCAAAGTCCGCCAGCCGGTCGCGGTCGGCGACCCAGAGCGCGACGTGGTCGAGGGCATTCGCGTCCATCGCAGGGCAGACTACCCCGCCGCCGCGCAGTCAATCCTCGGCCGCGCCGAGCAAGACATCTGTCCGTCCGGCGGCCTCACCGCTTCGATCGTGCCGGGGCCGTGTCGAGATCATCGAGATGCGCCGCCGCGCGTGTGTAATTGCAGTGATTCTGGTCGCCCTGGTGCCGGCCGGAGCCACGGCGTTCCCGACCACGTTCCGGCCGGTGCGCGACAACCCCGCGGACCCGCTCGCGGACCGGCCGATCGAGGACTACCGGTACGACCACGCGCGCCGCTGCGTCAAGAACCCGCGCGCCGGTGCACTCGCGCTACAGGGATGGCTCGCGGCCCACACCGCAGGCGAGTCGTGGGGGATCATGCGCTGCTCGAAGCTCGGGCGCGGCAACTATTCACTGCACGCCGACGGCCGCGCGATCGACTGGCACCTCGACGCGCGCCACGGCGCCGACCGTCGCGCGGGCGACCGCCTGATCCGCATGCTGCTGGCACCCGACCGGGTGGGCAACCCGCACGCGTTCGCGCGGCGCATGGGGGTGCAGGAGATCATCTGGGACTGTCGCGCATGGTGGTCGGGCGCGTCCAGCACGCAGCGCTATTCGGCGTGCGACTCCAGGCGCGGCAAGCGCAGGCGCCGTGTCGATCCGACGATCGCGCACCTCGACCACATTCACATCGGCCTCAACCGGATGGGCGCGGCGAAGCTCACCAGCTTCTGGCGCAAATAGTTGCGCAGTTGCGCAGTTACGCAGTTCGCCGGAAACCCCTTTCTGCGAACGGCGAACGGCGAACGGCGTAACTGAATTCAGGTGAACAACGCGGCGGCCGGGGCGACGGTCAACGCCACCAGGGCGACGTCGATAGCACGCACGCGCAGGCGCATCGGGGGCTCGGCCGCGCCCGGACGGAAACGGCGCGACTCCGCGGCGACCCAGCCCAGCACGGCGTCGAGGACGGGTATCGGGCGGCGCTCGACCGTGCTCAGCGCCGCCAGCACGGAGCGCGCCGCCGAGCCGAGCTGGCGCCCCGTCCCGAGGTCCTCCATCACGATCGCCGCCTCCCGCGCGGACGGCACGCGCCGCAGACGGCCGAGCCCGCGCCGCGACACCTCACGCAGGCCGGTCGCGCCCGCCGCCGCGCGCAGCCATGTCGCGACCAGCACCAGCAACCCGGCGCGTGCAGAACGCGCGAGCGCTTCCTCGATCCCCAGCCCACCCAGCATCGTCGCAAGGAACACCGCGCACGCCAGCACCGCGGCAAGCAGCGCCCCGGTCGGGACCACGTCGCGATCCCCGCGGCACATGACCGAGGCAACTGCGAGCCAGGCCGCGACCGCCGCCAGCGCCACCCAGGAGATGCTGGCGAGCAGCAGCCCGAACGCGATCGCGGCGCTCAGCACCACCGCGCGTGGGTCGAAGCGGCCGCGCGCAGGCGCCTGCGCCGGCGAGTCCTCCGAGTGCACGTGCAGCGGGTCCTCGCCGGTCGGCCAGGACACCAGGGCGCGGCGGTAGACCAGCACCTGAACGACGCTCGCGAAGACGGCCCAGCCGACGAGCCCTCCGAGGGTCGCGACGATCGCGGCCGTCTCGCCCTCGGGCACGAGCGGGAGCCAACCCGCGACGGAGTCGTACGTATCCAGGTACACGTCGAAGCCGCCCGCCAGCACGACGACCACGAACACGAAGCTGGCCCCGGTCTGCAGGAGGCGGATCGTGCCGCATACGACCATCTGCCACGCGACCGTCGCACCGCGCGCGTGCAGCACGCCCAGCAGCGGTGCCGTGAGCGCCTGCGTGAGCGGCACCAAGATCCGTGCCGGCCCGATCAGCGCAACCGTCTGCAGCATGGCCGCGAGGCTTGCGCCGTATCCCCAGCGCAATCCCCGCCGTGCGCCGGCCCGCGCAATCCCGGCTCCGCCCGCAAGTGCCACCCAGAATCCGATCGAGGGGATCGCACGCGAAGCGAGGAACGACACGGTCGCGACGTGAGCAAGCCCCGCGACCTCCGTTTCGCGTGCCGCCGCAGACGAGGACTGCGGCGCAGGGTCAACCTCCGCGGTGAACGCCTCCACCCGAGTGAGGGTACCTGCGCCTGGTCGTCAGGCGGCGCGGGTGCCGGCCCCCTCGCTCACCTCTTGCAGAAACCGGCGCGCGATCTCGGCCGTGGCGTCGAGCAGCCAGCTCAGCCGGCCGGCATCCTCGAGGCGGCGCTCGAGGTAGACGACCAGCGTGCCGGCGCGGTACTCGAAGCACGGATGCAGCGGGTGCTCAGCGAGCCACGCGACAAACGAGGGCGAGAAGAGCTGCAGGAGAAGCACGTCGTCCTGGGAGCGCTCGACCCACAGCTCGCACCGCTCGTGCAGCGCCTCGCTCTCGAGGTCGACCGTGCGCCGGCGGCCGGTGTCGAGCCAGCGGCCGTTGCCGAGCCGGTCCACCAAGTCGCGGCGTCGCGCGACGAACACCCCGGGGTACATGACGATCCCCGGCTCGATGTCGAC
>JBBRDT010000064.1:0-19999 GCA_038203635.1 Solirubrobacterales bacterium | reverse complement strand
GCCGGGCGGCGGGGGGGGGGGGGGCCCGGGGGGGGGGGGGGGGGGGGCGGGGGGGGGGGCGGTTTTTTTCTGCGTTTTTTCTCCCACAAACCCCCCCCACGACCCTTCGACTTGCGCTAGCTCAGGCGTTCGACGATCATGGCCTCGCCCTGACCGCCGGCCACGCACATGGTCTCGAGCCCGATCGTGCCGTCGAGCGTCTCGAGGTCGTTCAGCAACGTGGTCATGATGCGCACGCCGGTCATCCCGAATGGGTGGCCGAGCGCGATGGCGCCGCCGTGGGGGTTGAGCTTGTCGTAGTCGAAGCCCACCGCCTCGGCGATCGGGATCACCTGCGCAGCGAACGCCTCGTTCAGCTCGTAGATGTCGACGTCGCCGATGCTCATGCCGGCGCGGTCGAGCGCCTTCCCGATCGCGCCGATCGGGGCGACTCCCATGTACTCCGGCTCGTTGCCCCAGGTCGCCGCGGTGACGATCCGAGCGCGGGGCGTCAGCCCGAGCTCCCGGGCCTTGGCGTCGCTCATCACGATCGCCGCGGCTGCGCCGTCGTTCAGCGGGCACGAGTTGCCGGCGGTGACGCTGCCGCCCGCTTTGAACGCGGGCTCGAGCGCCCGTAGCTTCTCGAGCGTCGAGGACGGCCGCGGCCCGTCGTCGGTGTCGACCACGGTGCCGTTGACGCGGACGGGCACGATCTCACGATCGAAGAACCCGCTCTGCTGGGCGGCCACCGCGCGCTCCTGAGAGCGCTGTGCGTACTCGTCCTGCTGCTCGCGCGTGACGCCGTAGCGCTCCACGACGTTCTCCGCGGTGAGACCCATCGCGATGAACGCGTCGGGCTGACCGTTGTGGCCCTTCAGGTCCTCGTGCTGGTCTTCGGGGTGCGCGGCCTCCTGCGAGCCGTTGTAGCGCGACACGAACTCGACGCCCGCGGCGACGTACGTGTCGCCCTGTCCGGCGGCGATGCTGTTGGTCGCGATGCGGATCGCGTCGAGGCCGGAGGAGCAGTAGCGCGAGATGGTCGATCCGTTGGTCTGCTGACCGAGCTTGTCGCTCAGCAGCACCGCGATGCGCGCGATGTTGTTCGCCTGCAATCCCTGCGGCTGGCCGCAGCCGGCGATGACCTCCTCGACCGTTGCGGGATCGACACCCGGATTGCGTTCGAGGACCGCGTCGATGACGTGCGCCAGGGTCTCGTCCGGCCGCAGTGAGGCCAGCGAGCCCTTGAAGGCACGCCCGATGGGGGTCCGAACCGCGTCGACGATGACGGCTTCGGGCATTGGACTGTCCTTTCGATGAAGCCCGGCGGTCGCACTCCGCGAGCAGGTTTATTCCCCGGCGGTCGCACACCACGGGGCCTGTAGGTCAAGGATAGAGGAAGGGCGGGCGGCGGTACACTCGCTTCAAAATTGAGCGAGCGAGAGCGACCCGAACACCTACGCGTTCTGATCGCCAACGAGCGGAAGGAGCGCCTCGAGCTGACCACGGGCATCGTCGTAGCCCTGGGTCACGAGGTCATCGCGCGCTCGCTCGACGTCTCGCAGGTTGCAGCCACGACGGCCGAGACGAGGCCGGACGTCGCGCTCGTCGGATTGGGGGAAAGCTCCGAGCACGCACTCGAGCTGATCTCGCGGATCGTGCAGGAGGCGGCATGCCCTGTGATCGCCCTGCTCCAGACCGATGACCCGGACTTCGTCAACGAGGCAGCACAACGCGGGATCTTCGCCTACATCAGCCACGGTCAGCCGGAGGAGCTCCAGAGCGCCATCGACATCGTGCTGCGGCGTTTCGCCGAGTTTCAGAACCTCGAAGGGGCGTTCGGGCGCCGCGCAGTGACCGAGCGCGCCAAGGGGATCTTGATGGAGCGCCATGCGCTCGACGAGCGACAGGCCTTCGAGAAGCTCAGAGACCACTCGCGCCGCACCGGCCGCAAGCTGGTCGACGTCGCGGCCGCGGTTGTCGACAGCCACCTGGTGCTCCCGGCAGAGTCGTCGAATCAGGATGGGCAGTCCGCCGACACGGCGTAGCCGTAATTCGCGACGGCGCCGTCGCGTGCGGTGCTAGAGTCGGTGGTGCCTCGTCCCAACCCTCGGCAAGGCGAAGCTGGCCTCAAACCTCGGTCAGCGTGTCAAGCGGGCGGCTCTCGAAGCCGGCCAGCAGCCACCGAGATGTTGGAGATGGTGATCGTCATGGCGATTGGATCTTTTCGTCGTCCCAGAGCTGTCGAGATGGCCTTCGAGGCTCGCAGCGAGGAAGCGGATGAGGTTGCACTCCTCCTGCTGCACGGCGAGCTGGACATGGCAGCGGTTCCGCTGCTAGAGCACGAATGGAGACGGGTCGAGGAGCGTGGGAAGCAGGTCGTGGCCCTCGATCTCGCAGGGCTGATGTTCATCGATGCCTCTGGCCTCGACACCCTGGTCAGCGCGGCCGCGCGTGCGAGGAGGGACGGGCGCGCTCTGCCTCTGGTCGGCGCCGGCGAGTCGGTGCGCAAGGTCTTCGATCTGACCGGATACGGCGACCTCCTGGACCACCATGCCTAGCTGGCGCAGGCAAGAGGGGCGACGCGGCAGGCGCACCGGCGCGACGTCAACGAGCGGCGTGCGGGCACCTTCGTGTGCGAGTGCTGGCTTGCGGCGGTCACGATGGGCGAGTCCTGGCACAACAATCACCACGCGTTTCCCACCTCCGCGCGTCATGGCCTGGGTCGCCGCCAGCTCGATCCGGGCGCGTGGGTGATCGGCGGCCTGGAGCGTTGCCGCCTGGCCTGGGACGTCGTGCGGATCAGCCCGCGCCACCAGGAGGCCAAGCGGGCGTAGGGTCAGCTTGTCGTCGCGTGCGGCGCGTCCACCGAGCTTCGCGGCCCGATCTCGTCCGGTAGGTCGCCGGCCGGCTGGTGCTGCCACTCGAAGCCCCTGCGGGCGTGACGCAGCTTGTACTTCAGCGCACCGTGAGCGTTCATCCCGTGCCAGGCCGCGTGGGTGACCAGCGTGAACTTCGGGATCCAGAAACGTTCGCCGATCGGTTCCAGCGGCTCAGGTGGGCGTATCTCGACGTCGGCGCCGACGTGACCTTCACCGTCTTCGAGAGTCAGGCGCGCCAGGATGGTGCCGTCGCGGTCGCAGATCTGCGACTCGCCGCTCATCACGGTGGGCCACGGGATGCCCGGGCCCAGCGGCGTCTCGCCGGTGATCGCGCCGACGTGTGAAGCGTGGGCAACGGGCACGCCCGTCAGCCGCGCGACCTGGCCGGGCAGCGCATGCGCCTGCTCACGCCAGATACCGTGCTCTCGCTTGGTCAGCCGTCGCAGCGGACCGGGCCAGTTCGTGGGCAGCGACGGCCAGCACATGCCGCCCAGCACGAGCTGCGCGCCGGCTGAACGCACACGGGCGGACGTGCGGTTGCGCGCCCATTCCCACCCGGACATCAGGCCGACGGTGATGCCGAGTGCCTCGCACCGCACGACGCCGCCGTCGTCGCCACCCTTGTAGTAGTTCTGCTCCCAGGCGGTCGGGATGTCCTTGTCGTGGAGGTGCGCGGCGCCGTCGGGCTCGGCGAGGACATAGGTGCCGTAGGTGTGCTTGCCGCGCACTGCAACGAAGCCGCCGCCGATGACACAGTCCAACTCGCGTGCCAGGCTCGTCAACAGTTGGAAGGGCCGTCCGTCGACCGGGCATGCGGTGCCGCGCAGGACCTTGGCGTAGACGTTCGGTGACGTGCAGCCCTCGGGGACGAGGACAACGCCGGGGTTGTGCTCCCGGTGAGCGTCCCGGATGAGATCCTCGATGCGGATCAGGTTGGCCTCGACCTCCCCCAGGGCGAGCGCGGGCTGGACGACGGCGATGCGGGTCATGCGGAGACCTCTTTCTGAAGAATGGTGGGAGCCGCCTCGGGTGCGGCCCTGACGCGCGGCTTGGGGGGCGGGGGAGGCGCGGGCCACACCGCACCCGGATGGTCGGAGCCCGGGACCGTGCGTGTGGCCCGGAAGCGATCGGCGCGCTGCTCGCGGCGGATCGCGAGATCCGTGCGCACGTCGCGGATGGCGCAGCCGAGGGTCTCCGCGCGCGGGCGCTCCCCCCGCCACAGTGCGGCCACCAGCGCACGGGCCATGCGGGGCAGCGGCGCGATCTCCTGGAGAGTGCGGGCACGGTTGAAGAGGTCGGAGAGATCGGGCTCCGTGCTGCGCCCGGCGTCACGGAACAGCTCGCACAGAGCCGGGGATTGGCGCTCCACACGCGTGTCGAGGTTCGCGAAGTGGTAGGCGGGCAGGCAGTCGCGGTCGCGCTCGGCCTCCCAGTTGCGCGTCGCCTGGTCGACCGCGGACGGGTCGTCGAGAACGGGCAGGACGTGCTCGGCGAGCGTGCGGCCCATCCACATCGCGTCGCGCATGCCCTGTCCGGTCACAGGGTCCTTGAAGTGACCCGCGTCGCCGGCCAGCGCCCAGCCAGGGCCGGACGAGGCGCGAAAGAAGGCCGGCGTCTCACCGGTCGATCGCAGCTTCGTGTAGGTGCTCTTGTCCACGCCGGCGAGCCGGCGGGCGAGGCCGGGGTGCTCATCGAGCTTGCGCTGCCAGTAGCCCTCGGGATCCTTGCGGGCTTCGCTGACCTCGTCGCGGTGGCCCATCAGCAGGATCAGCAGGTTTCCCCTGGGAGCCGACGGAAAGGCGAACGCGAAGGACTCACCCTCGCGCCACTGCCTGAACGTCTCCGCGTCGATGGTCCCCAGCTGAGGATCGTCGAGGTAGCGGAAGACCAGGCCGCGGCCGTTGCGCGACACGCGGTAGGGGTGCCAGGCGCCGACCTCCGCGGCCACGCTGGAGCGGCGGCCGTCTGCCCCGACCACGAGCGTCGCCGAGATGTCGCGCTGGCTGCCGTGCTCGTCGGTGTAGCGCACGCCCGCCACGCGTCCGGCGCGCCAGTGCAGCGACGTGAACGTGCTGCGCTCGCGTACCTCGCCGCCCTGCTCGCGCACGGCCTCGACGAGGCAGACGTCCTGCAGGTCGCGCGGCACGCAGAGTCCGTAGTCGGTCCCGTCGGGCGCCGGGCGCAGGCGCTCGGCACATGCGACGCCCTCGGCCACCAGGGTGACCCGACGGACCTTTGTCGGGTTGAGCGCCAGAATCCGCGGCAACGCCCCCATCTTGGAGAGCTCGCTGGTACCTCCGGGCATCAGCAGGTGGGTGGAGAGCTGATCCGACGGGAAGCTCATCTTGTCCAGCACCACCACCTTGCGACCCGCCCGGGCAAGCGGCGCCGCCACCGCGCATCCGGCGAGGCGACCCCCAACGACGACGACATCCGCCTGTTCCACGACCCTCTCCTCTCGCTCTCCCGTCGACAGGAAGCCTTGCACGATCAAGTGACGCCTGCTGGGAGTCGATACCTGGACCTATCCGCTGCCGCATGCTGCGCCGCCTCGGCGTTCTCCTTGTCCTGACGCTGTTCCTCCCGGCCGGAAGTGCGGCGCCCACGGCCGCCGAGGCCAAGGTCGGTCACCTACCACGCGGCGGTGCGGCGCTCTCCTTCGCGCGGAAACCGATCTCGGTCTCCGTTGACGGCTCCGTCATCGCGTGGAGTAAGAAGACCAGCTGCCCACCTGGCTTGAAGCACTGCTATCGAGGGCTGGTTCGCCTTGGGTCCAAGACCGTTGCCGTACCCGCGGTCCTGGCTGACCCCGACATCGACCTTGGCAGGGGTCCAACGGGAAGGGTCGTGGCCGCCTATGTGCGATGCCCTGCCGGCGGATGCTCCGCCTACACCTTCGACCCGGCGGCACGAGTGGAAACGCCGTTGCCCCTGATCCTGACTCCGGGCTGCAAGCCGGCCGCGCCGCGAGTCGCGGGTGCCAATGTCGCTTATATACAGACCGGAGGCGGCTGCGTTGCGCCCGGTCTCTATGTCGCCGACGCCTCCACAGGCGTGGTGGCATGGCAGGCATGGAAGACCGCAAGCGACCTGGAAGCAGCCAACGCAGATGAGTTGGTTGGCAACGATCTCTACTGGTCGACGACCCTCGCCGCCGGCGACGCCGAATCGCGCACGCAGCCCGACCGCATATATCGCGGCCATCCAGGAACACACACAAGTGCGGCGATCAAACGCGGCACCACGTCCGCTACATACAGCTTCGAGGCCCTGTCGTCCAGCAGGAACAGGCTCTTCTACCTGGTGGACTTCTCGGGGGACGAGCAGGGCGCCTCCGTGTCGATCGAATATCAGACCATCGCCGGGCCGGCGCGATCCTGCCGAGTCAAGGGGTTGGGCACGGATTTCGATCCGGACGTGCCCGGCAGCTTCTTGCTGGGTCTCGCCGCGTCTGGCCCCTACCTCTACGTGGTCCTGACCCGCGAGGACACCTCCAACAGGGATCACCCCAACCAGCTGATCCGATATCGGCTCAGCTCGCTGAAGCGCGCCTGCTAAACGGCGCTAGTCTCTGCTCGCGTGTTCGCGGGCCTCGGTCTCGTTCCGCTCGTCGTGATCTTCGCGGCCGCTGCCGCGGCTGTCTGGGTCGCCGGGATTCAGCTCTCGAACTCGACCGATGCGATCGATTTCCGGCTTGGCTTCGGCGAGGCGGTGGGCGGCGTGGTTCTGCTCGCGATCGCCACGAATCTCCCTGAGATCGCGATCACCGCCTCGGCTGCCCTCGCGCACCACCTCGAGATCGCGATCGGCAACATCCTCGGGGGGATCGCGATCCAGACCGTCGTCCTCGTGGCGCTCGACGTTGCGATGGGCCCGGAGTCTGCGCTCACCACACGTGCCGCCTCGCTCGTGCTCGCGATCGAGAGCATGCTCGTCGTGACGGTGCTCGCGATCTCCGTGATGGGTGCGCAGCTCCCGTCCTCTGGCGGACGATTGGAACCGGCCGCCGTGCTGATCGCGCTCTGCTGGCTGGTCGGCGTCTGGATGGTCAACCGAGCCCGCCGCGGGTTGCCCTGGCATGACTCCTCGGGCAATGCGCCCGGCGCCCAGGACAAGCCGCTGGGCCACTCGAAGGCCATGGTCGCGGAGAAGATGAGCCTCGTCCGCGCGCTCGTCATCTTCGGCCTGGCTGGAGCAGTGACCCTCGGCGCCGGCGTGGTGCTCGAGCAAAGCGGCGAGAAGATCGCCACTCATATCGGCCTGTCTGGCGTCGTGTTCGGCGCGACGATCCTCGCCGCCGCAACCGCGCTGCCGGAGGTCTCGACCGGCCTCAGGTCGGTGAGGCTCGGCGACTACCAGCTCGCGGTATCCGACATCTTCGGCGGCAATGCATTCCTGCCGGTGCTCTTTCTGATGGCGGGGCTGCTTTCAGGCTCCGCCGTCCTGCCACAGGCCCAGGCGAGCGACATCTACCTGACAGCGCTGGGCATCGTGCTCACCGTCGTCTACGCCTGGGGCCTGATCATGCGCCCCCACCGCCAGGTGCTGCGCATGGGCATCGACTCCCTCGTCGTGCTCGCACTGTACGCGGGCGGCATCGCCGGGCTGATCGTCGTGGCGAGCAACTGACCGCAGGGGTGGGCCCCTTTTCGCGATACTGCGCGTCATGTCTCAGGAGAACGTGGAGATCGTCCGCCGGTTGTACGCGGCCATGGACCTGAGCCGGCCTGGTTCGGCGAACGAGATGACAGAGCCGCCCGAACGGTCGAGGGAGCTCATACACCCTGAGATCCAATGGCAGGGGCCGCGGCAATTTCCCGACCTGGCCGAGCCCGTGTACGGACACGAGGGCATCGTGCGCTACCTCGCCAAGATTGCGGAGGTTCTCGATGACTATCGGATGGAGCCCGAGCGCTTCATCGACGCGGGCGACGATCGCGTGCTCGTGTTTTCGCGCGAAGGAGGACGCGGCAAGGGCAGCGGAGCCGAGGTCTTCACACATCTGACCGCTCACCTTTGGACACTGAGAGACGGCAAGGCTGTTCGGATGCAGAGCTACTGGGAGAGAACGGACGCCCTCGCAGCCGTCGGCCTGTCGGAGCAGGACGCTTACGCCGGCGCCTGACCCTGCGGACTTAGAAGCCGGCTTTACTCCAACAGCTGTCCAGTCGCTCGACTTGACGCGCGCGCTTACGTCCCAAGTCATGAGGGCTCATGCGCGCGTTGCTGTCAATGCTGGTGGTGTCATCGGTGCTTGCGACGCCTGCTGCCGCAACCACGTATCAGGTCGGCCCGGGCAAGCCCCATCCGAATCTTCAGAGCGTCGCCCCATCGCTTGGCCCGGGCGACATCGTGCTCGTGGACGGCGGCGCCACCTATCCGGGCGGCGTCGTCCTCGACAGGGCGGGAACCGACGCTGCACCGATCGTCGTACGCGGGGTGCCCGCGGGCGGTCTCCGGCCTCGCGTCTCGGGAGGAACCAACACGATCGAGGTTCGCGCCAGCCACTACGTGCTCGAAGGCCTCGAGATCACGGGCGGCAGCTTTCGCTGCCTGTATCACCACGCCGACGACGTGGTGGTTCGCGATCTCGTGATCCACGGCTGCGCGGCGCATGGGTTGCTCGGCGCCGACGACGACTCGGGTTCTCTCACCCTCGAGTACTCGGAGCTGTATGACTGCGGCTCGGGGACACAGAACCACTGCATCTATATGGCGACGGATGAGGTCACCTATCCGGGCTCGGTCTTCCGGATGCAGCACAACTATGTCCACGACACGAACGGTGGCAACGCCGTCAAGAGTCGCGCCCAGCGAAACGAGATCTACTAGGTGAACACGTTCTCCGTCACCCGCTTCGGCGGCGACGGGACCGGCGCATCCGAGGGTCGCTACCGCTTCGCGTTCAACACGGTGATCACCCAGCCCGGCGGTGGCGCTGTGTTTCGCCTCTTCGACGCGCTCGAGAGCGTGGAGATGCACGGCAACGTCTTTCACGGCGCGGGCGGAGCCCCGGTCAACATGCTGCGCGAGGTCGAGGCGGACTGGGTCGCGGGCCGCGTCGTCGGAGGCAACCGCAATTGGGTGACAGCGGGCTCGCTCAACATCCCACCCGAGTGGACGGGCACGATCAGCGGCACCGACCCCGGCTTCGCAAATGCTGCGCCACTTGACCTGAGGCCCGCGCCCAACGCGCCGATACGCGACGCGGGGCCCGCCGGCACGACGAGCCCACCCGGCCATGCATTTCCCGCGCCGCTCTTTCCGCCGGCTTTGACCCCGCCACAACACACGCCGGTTGCCCCCGGGGTGAGCGTCGCCCGGCCCCCCGATGGGCCCCTCGACGCCGGTGCGTACGAGTATGGAACCGGCTCGCCCGGCTATCCCCGCCCCAAGAGTGCAGCGTCGTTTCGTGTCTCGCTGACGCCCGCGTTCAACCAGTGCACGAGCCCAAACCGGCAGCACGGCCCGCCTCTCGCCTTCGGCTCGTGCAACCCACCGCAGTTGCGCTCCACCAGGCTGACGGTCGGCACGCCCGACTCGAACGGCCAGGCCGCGAACGCGCAGGGCTCGGTCCGGTACGGCGTGCTGGTCGGCGACGTGAGCGTAAAGGTCTCGGTCACCGACGTGCGCAGGCAAGGCACGCTTGCGGACTACAGCGGTGAGCTGAGCGTTGCGCAGATGGTGCAGATCACCGACCGTCTCAACGGTCCTTCCCAGCTCGAACCGGCAACCGCTCAGCTCAACCCGTTCCGGTTCGCCATCGCGTGCGCGGCGACGGCCGGCACGTCGGTCGGCGGCACCTGCTCGCTGCAGTCGACCTTCAACGCGATCGCTCCTGGCGCGGTGGTGGAGGGCAAGCGTGCGATCTGGGAGTTGAACGGCGTCGACGTCTTCGACGGCGGAGCGGACGAACAGGCGGCGACTACGAACGACAACACGCACTTCCTACGGCAGGGTGTGTTCGTGCCGTAACCACGCGCGGTGCCCAGGAAACCATTGGTCTAGTCCGCGCTCGACGCTAAGGCATGGGTCCGCCGCAGTCGAAGCTCAACATGATGAAGGGTGGACCTTCCCACTCAACAGACCGCCGTTCCGCAGCCTACCGACGCGCTCGCAGGAGGCGCCTCGGTGGATCGATCGCGGTTGGCGCACTGGTTCTAGGTCTCACGTTTGTCTTTCTCGTCGGCTTGCCTCGGCCTGAGGATCTCGGTCCAGATCCGCCGGCTGCCCCTCCTGCCGTTGCGGACGTCATGCTGGCGCGAGCGCCAAAGGCAGGATGCGCGGCCGACAAACCGGCCAGGGATGCCCGGCGTTTTGAGAAGGCGCTGTCCTGCCTCCGAGACCTCGACCGGCGCAGACATGGCGTGCGGAAGCTGCGGCCGAATAATGACCTCGGTGGAGTCGCCCTCAAGCACGCGCGGGACATGGTCCGACGCCACTACTTCGACCATCGGTCGCCGGGAGGCAGGGACCACATGGACCGGGTTGCGGTCAGCGGATACAAGCCCACCGCCGGATGCTGGAGCGCTGGAGAGAATCTCTACTACTCACGCGGTAGCCCGACGCCGCGGCATGCGATGCGTGTCGCACTGAACAGCACTGCACATCGCCGGAACATTCTCGGGCGGCGGTGGGAAGACGTCGGCTCCGGCGTGGTGGCGACATCCCCGTATGGCGGACCGGCCGGCCTCACT
This sequence comes from Solirubrobacterales bacterium, assembly GCA_038203635.1. GTDB lineage: Bacteria > Actinomycetota > Thermoleophilia > Solirubrobacterales > JBBDJG01 > DASRIA01. The sequence goes on along the minus strand of JBBRDT010000064.1, from coordinate 9,444 downwards.
GTCGTCGTCCTGTACGGCACGCGCTTCCACGGGCCCTGTCATGCAATGGCACCGCGGTGGCGTTAACGGGCGGCAGCTACTCGCGAACCTCGTTGTGGATCGCCACCTCGGTGATCTGTGGTTGCTGCTGTACGCCGGCTCGCTGAAGCTGTTCGCCGAGGCGCTCGGCCAGGAACCGCTCGAAGTGATCGCGGGACTCCCACACGTCCACGACGCACAGGCCATCTGCTGTCGTGCCGGCGACGTGGTAGGTCTGTCCCTCCCCGAGTCGCGGCTCGCCGATCCCCTGCTCGATCTGGTCGTACTGCTCGGTCGTGGCTCCTGGAATGTTGATGATCAGAAAGATTGACATCGAGTTATCTCCCGGTTGGCGCGTTGATTGGGCCGCGCAGCTTAGCCGCGCGATGGATCAGCCGGGCGACTTCGCGCCGGCCACGAAACCGCGCACGTCGGCAACCGGCTCCGAGTGGGCCTCGCCGAGGGCCGCCTCCACCGCGGCCATGTACTCCGTCGCCCAGGCCGGGAACTCGTAGTCGATCGAGTGCAGGAACTCGAGCGTCGCGGCCAGCCGGATGTCCGCGATCGATGGTCCCTCCGCGCCGATGAACGTCTTGCCGTCGAGGAAGAAGGTGCGGTAGACCTCGAGCGGCTGGGCGATCGCGGCCTCGGCGTCCTTCTGGGCCTGCGCCTTCATGTCGTCGCCGGCCTCGGACGTGGCGACCTCGCCCGGGTACTGCGGAAAGCCGAGCGCCGGATAGGTGGCACGCGCGACGAGCGGATAGAGCGTGCCGACCAGATAGAACATCGCGCTGTCGATCATCGCCCGCTCGCCCGGATCCGTCGGATAGAACCGGTCGAGCCCGTGCTTGTTGCAGAGGTACTGCATGATCGCGCAGCTCTCCCACAGCGAGCCCTTCGGCAGGCCGTCCGCCTCGAGCATCGGCGTCAGCTGGGCCGGGTCCTTTTGGACGAACCGCGTCTCGTCCTTCTTCCCCCACACGTCGTTCTCTTCGAAGTCGAGGCCGGCGGCGCGCACGAGGATCCGCGCGGTCAGGTTGTTGACGCTTGGCCGAAGGATGTGAAGCGTGTGTGCGGTCATGTCTCCTCCTGCTCGTAGGGGTCCTTGGGCGACCTGTCATCCGAAAGCGATTCCCGCGATCCCTCCACCAGCGTCTGGATCGCATCGGCGAGGTGGATCGGGCCGATGTTGTAGTCGCCGCGCTCCACCCTGAGCTTGTGCGCCTCGAGCAGCACGTCCGCATGCGTGAACCCGGCGGGCGGCTCGAAGCGGTATGACGCTAGCTCGATCAAAAGGCCGAGCGGATCCTCGAAGTAGATCGAGTCCATGAAGCCGCGGTCCTTGACGCCGCTGTGGTGGATCTTGCGCTCGTCGAGTCGCTCCACAGTCTGCCGGAACGTGGCCTGCGACAGCGCGAACGCGACGTGGTGCACGCAGCCGGGGTCCGTCGGGGTGCGGCTCGGATCGCGCTCGCGGTCCTCGTTGGTGAAGACGGTGATGAGCCGCCCGTCACCCGGATCGAAGTACAGATGGCTCTCCGACTCGTTGTCGAGGTTGGGCTGCTCGAAGACGAACGGCATGCCGAGCACCCCTTCCCAGAAGTCGATCGACGTCTGCCGGCCGGCGCCGACGAGCGTGATGTGGTGGACACCTTGGGTCTGAAGTTTTCGCATCGTCCTCCTCCGGTTGCGGCTAGCGCTCGACGAGCTTGGACTTGTATTCGCTGCGTCCCAGACTGCCCCACGGCACGAGGTCGACGCGTGTCCGGACGACGAGCACGTTGCGCAGTCTGTCGCGGATCGACTCCGCGAGCGCGGGTTCGGCGCTTGCGCCCCGCCCGAGCTCGACCATCACGGGGAGCGGCGGCTCCTGCTTCACGCCCGCCGCCTGCGGCTTGACGAGGATGTGGCCGCTGACCTCGGGCGCGAACGCGCTCACCACCTCGCGGATGGCGGCGGGGAAGACGTTGACGCCGCGCACGATGAGCATGTCGTCTGTGCGCCCGATACACCGCACGCGCGGGCCCGTGCGGCCGCATTTGCACGGGCTCGTGCGGATCTGGACGTGGTCGCGCGTGCGGAACCGCAGCAGCGGCGCCGCGCGATGCTGGAGGTGCGTCAACACGAGCTCGCCGGTGGCCCCGTCATCCATCTCGAGGGCGGCGCCGGTCTCGGGATCGATCAGCTCGGCGTGGACGAAGCCTCGCGCGCCCAGGTGCATCCCGTCCTGCTCCTCGCACTCCCCCCAAAGCGACGCGCCGATGTCGCCGATGCCCATCGCTTCGGTGACCCTCGCGCCCCAGCCCTCTTCGAGCTGCGTACGGAGGGCCGGCTCGCCGCCGCCGGGCTCACCCGCCACCAGCACGCGCTCGACGCTCGACGCTCGAAGATCGACGTCGCGGTCGGCCGCCCATTCGACGAGATGTGCCGCGTAGGAGGGTGTCAGCACTGCGACCTGGGGCTCGAGCAGCTCGACGGCGAGCATCAGGCGCTCGGTGTTGCCGGTGCCGACCGGAATGTGACAGAGGCCGATGCGCTCGAAGGCGGCAAGCGCCGCACCCGCGACGAACGGCCCCGCGTTGTAGGTCGTGACGACCCGCTCGCCGGCGGCGACGCCGGAGGCTGCGTAGCTGCGCGCCGACCCCGCCACCCAGTTCTCGAGATCGCTCGCGGTCAGCGGGATGTAGCTGGGCGTGCCGGTGGTGCCGCTCGTCGAGTAGATCCGGACGATCTCGGACGGCGTCGCGCAGAGATGGGCGCCGATCGGGTTGTCGGGCGTGCACGTGGCCTTGATCTCGTGCTTGTCGGTGAGGGGCAGACGGGCGATGTCCGCGAGCCCGCCCGCCTCGCGCGGCGAGCCGATCCCGGCCGCGGTGAGCTTCTCGCGGTAGAAGCGGGAGCGATCGAAGAGGTAGGGGAGTTGGGTGCGAAAGGACGCGTCGTCGACGGCGAGCTGCTCGGTCCACGGGCGCGCCTCGACTTCAGGCACGAGCATCGGTGGAGTCGTCCTCGGGCGGGCGCTGGTAGTCGATCGCCTCCTCCGCCTTGCCCGCCATCAGGAAGCCCAGCGGCTGTTGCTGCTCCTCGGCCAGGTGGGCGAGCAGGCCGGCCGTGCGCGCGAGGATCGGAACGGCCTTCACCGTGGCCGACGAGAAGCCCAGGTCGAGCATCACCGCGGCGATGGGCATCGAGACGTTCATCGTGAGCGGCTTGCCCCACGCCGCGGTCACCGCATCGCGGAAGGAGTGGGCGAGCGCGACGTGCGGGCCGCTCACGCCGCGGTCGTCCGCGAGCGCGAGGATCCGCTCGGCCCGCGGGTCGAGCGGCCGATGAACGGGATGACCGAAGCCCGGCATCCTGTCGTCGGCAGCGTGGACCGCACGCGCGATGTCGCGTGCGACCGCCGCAGGCTCTGCACCCGACGCCACCTGCCCCTGCGCGGCCTCGAGCAGCTGCGCACAGGACTCGGCGGTGCCGAGAATGACCGGGCCGCAGCCGAGGATCCCCGCCGCGACGGCCCCCTGCAGCGATCCCGGATCGGCCGCCAGCGTCATGCGGGCGGCGACGTTGGTGGGCATCATCCCGTGCTCGGCGATCGCGACGAGCAACAGGTCGAGGAAGAAGCGCTGGTCCTCGGTTGGCTCGCGGCCGGTGAGCAGCAGGTGGAAGTACTCGGTGAAGCTCAGCCGGCCCATCAGGTCGCCGGTCAGGTCGCGTCCCCGCACCTCCACCCTGTCCGGATAGGCCTGGCTGATGTGGCTGAATTGGTTGTGGGCGTCTTTGGCCAGCATCCCGGCGACGCTACGCATCGAACGCCTGACCGTCAAGGAAAAGCCGCCCTAAACTTGTCGGACCACACCTAGACAGAGGGGACGATGATGGCTCTACAGATCGGCGACACGGCACCCGACTTCGAGGCCGAGACGACGGAAGGCAAGATCCGATTCCACGACTGGATCGGCGACTCGTGGGCCGTGCTGTTCTCGCATCCGAGGGATTTCACTCCGGTGTGCACGACGGAGCTCGGCTACATGGCGAAGATCAAGCCCGAGTTCGACAAGCGGAACGTCAGGATCATCGGGCTCTCGGTCGACCCGGTCGACAACCACGCGAAGTGGTCCAGCGACATCGAGGAGACGCAGGGCCAGGCTCCGAACTATCCGATTATCGGAGATGCCGACTTCAACGTCTCGAAGCTGTATGGCATGCTGCCCAACAGCGTCAGCGGCGACCCGACCGAGCGCACGCCGGCCGACAATCAGACGGTCCGCAACGTCTTCGTGGTCGGTCCCGACAAGAAGGTCAAGCTCATCCTCGTCTATCCGATGACGACCGGACGCAACTTCGACGAGGTTCTGCGGGTGATCGACTCGCTCCAGCTGACCGCCAATCACAAGGTCGCGACGCCGGTGAACTGGCAGGAGGGCGAGGACGTGATCATCGCCGGGTCGGTCTCCGACGACGACGCGCGCAAGACCTATCCGGACGGCTGGAAGTCGCCGCGGCCGTACATCCGGATAGTGCCGCAGCCGCGCTGATCGCCGCGCGGGTGAGGTGCGGCAGCCAGGCGCTGCCAGCCCGAACCGTCAGAAGCCCCGCCAACGTCCCTTCGGCATACTGCGCAACGCGATGTCGCAGGAGAATGTGGAGATCATTAGACGCGGCTACGCGCACTGGATGGCCACCGGTGGCGCCGGAGAAGGTGAAATCCGCGCCCATGCCGATCTGGTCTGGGATGTTTCCAAGCTCGGCTGGCCTGACCAGCAGATCTACCCCGGCCCCGCGGGCGCGATGCAATTCAACGCCGAGTGGGCCGATGCATGGGATGACTGGGAGGTCGCGGCCGAGGATTACATCGACGCCGGGGAGCGCGTCGTCGTCATCCTCAGCCAGCGGGGGCGTTCGAAGGCCACGGGAATTCCCGTCGACATGCGCTTCGCTCAAGTCTGGACGCTCCGGGACGGACAGGGGATCATGATGCAGATGTACGCGAACGTGGAGGAAGCCCTCGAAGCCGTGGGGGTGTCGGAATAGCCGCGCCGTGTTTTCTGGACCCTCATGGGTCACTCACGCCCGGCTAGCAAGCCGCACCTCGTCAGGCGCGCTAGGAGGGCTTCAGACGAGTGGGCGGTACGGACTAGGGCAGAGCGGCGCGTTGTGCACGCGCAACTGGGCAAGCATGAGTGGGCCCCGCAGCAGCGGGCCCGAGCTCAGAGAACGTCTTGCTGAGCGTCTTGCTCCGACAGCCCCACGGCTTCGAGGGCCGAGGCAGGATCCATGTATCCCTGGATGCGCACGACGCGTCCGCCGCGCACTTCGAAGACGACTGCGGTCTCGGTCTCGAGCTCGACTCCGCTGGCCCTCCCGCGCCGGTATTCGCGTTGGAGCACGACGACGCAATCGCCGGCGTCGATGAAGTCCTCTGGCTCGAAGCGGCGCTCCTCCCATGCATCGAGGTCCTCTTTTTCAAAGACCTCCATGAACTGTTGCACGCCACGCGCGATCCGGCCCTCCTCAAGACCGCCGACAGTGCCACGGAACTCGAAATCCGGATCGATCAGCTCCGACAGGCTGTTCCAATCGCTTCGCAAGGAGGCGTCGTACGCGTGGCGCACCACCTCCACGTTCTCCTGGGACATCACCTACTCCGAGAGGCCCAGGGCTTCGAGGGCTTCGGATCGCTCGGTGTACTCGTACCACCGAAGGATGCGGCCCTCTCGGATCGAGACATGGAGATAGTAGTGGGCGTCGATTTCGATGCTGTCTCGGCTCCGTCCCCGGGCACGAACGGCGATGAGCCAATCGTCGGCCAAGCGCCGAAAGTCCACTGCATCGAGCGAGAAGTCAGTCCAGTGTTCGAGCCACCGCTCGGTGTAGCGGCGAACTGCCTCCCTGTCATCGAAGGGATGGAGCTCCTCTGCGGCTTTCCAGTCGGGATGGGGAGCGACATACTCCATGAACCCGTTTACGTCCGCTCGGCTCAGCAACGCGAGCGCCTCCTTGAGAGCACGCTGCTCGGCTCCGACGTTCTCCTCCGACATCGCCCGCGCAGTATCCCGCAGGCTCAGGAGTCGGCGTGAACGTCATGCTCCGACAGCCCCACAGCTTCGAGGGCCTCCGCTCGGTCGAAGTACTCGTCACCCCGAACGACCCTACCGTGACGCAGCGTGTAGATGACCGCAAGGTGCCACTCGGATTCGACACCGCTGGTGCGCCCCCGCCCGGTCCAGCGAACCCACGTCCACACGCGATCGTCGCCCACATCGATGAACTCCTCGACTCTGGCACGCAGCCCGTCGAAGCTATCCATCCATTGCTCGACGTAGGCCTTGAACGCCTCCTGCCCGCGGTGCGTTGCAGCGTCGGGGTCTTCTGCTGCTGTGTGCCACTCGACCTCGGGGGCCAAGAACTCGGACACGTAAAGATCGAGATCGGTGCTGAACACCTTCGCACCTCGACGCACGATCTCCACGTTCTCCTGCGACATCGTCCGCGCAGTATCGCCCTATCGCCGGGCGGCGATCAAGCACCAAGTCCGTGTGGCACTAAAGGGGGAGGGGGGAGTGCCCGACCTACGCGACCCGAGGACATCTGTATAGGCACGTGGAACTGGACCCCGAGCTGCGTGACGAGTTGGCCTCGCACAAGGCAGGCACCAGGCAAGCAGGCCCGGACGCCTACGTGTTCCCCGGCCGGGACGGCAAACGGCGAGACCGCAACGCCGTGCGCGAGCGCGTCTTGTACCCGGCCATCAAGCGGGCGAACGCGCAGCTTGCTGAGCGCGGGCTGGAGACGATCCCCGACGGCAGCAACCGGGAGCGCCCCGGCGAACTGGTCGGCATGGACTGCTTCTCGGTCGGGCGACTGCGCGGCACCCAGGGCACGGTCTGGCAGCTGACGGCGATCGATGTCCGCTCAAGCTACGGCTGGGCGGACCTGGTCGTCTGCCCCACGGGCAATCCCAGCGCGGCTCAGACCTCGGCGCTCGCCCGGCGAGTGGCAAAGGACCTATCACAGGCCGGCTGGGCGCTCGAGCGGGTGCTGGTCGACAACAGCAACGAGTTCAGCGCGGGGCGCTTCCACGAGACGGTCGAGCGACTCGGGGCCCGCGTCACCCACATCCGCTCAGGACGCCCACAGACCAACGGTCACGTCGAGCGACTGCACCGCACGATCCTCGAGGAGTGCTGGCGACCGGCGTTCGCGCGCTACCTGCACGTTCGCTTCACCGGCCTGCGTCGCGACCTCGACACCTACCTGAAGATCTACAACTTCGACCGCGTCCACCACGGACGACTGACCGCCGGCCAGATCCCGGCGGACATCGTCTACGGTCACCGCAAGATGGAGGCGAGATGAGCCGCACCTGTCGGCACATCTCGGAGTCTGTTCAGACTAGTCACCGTGCTTACCTTTTCGTCTCCGCGCCATTCAACGTCGCGTTTTTGGACGAATGGCCGACGCGTTCCACACGGCGAACGGGGCGGCCTGCCGCATGGGTTGCTCGCGTTGACCGGCTAGCGCTCGTCAACACCGACCGGTTCGGTCCGCCGGCGTGGCATCGCACGGTGCGCCACCGCCACGAACAGACTCGGACTCCGCCACCATCGATGTGCCCTGCACCACCATTGCCTCGCTTCTTCCATCTGACGCTTGAATGCGTCTCGCCGTTGATCTTCTTCGGCAGCGGACTCCGTGAGCAGCCATTCGCGGAATCGCTGCCAGAGGGCGGCATGCTCGTCGCAAAGCACAGCGATGATGAGCTGCGGTGGCGCCTTTCCGTCAGCGTCGAGCCGCCGCAATGTCGACTGCCACTGTGTGATCTCCCCTGGTTCAGCGCCGGGCGGGTATCCATTCGCGCCGGGTAGGAGGGTCTGCATGCAACGTAGGCGGGCATCTGCTGCACTCGTCTCTGGCAGGGGTTCGTCCTCGTAGCGGCCAAACGAGGCGTCCAGAGGACTGAATCCGTGTACATCGCCCCACGCGTGCATCCTCGTGATCAACTTCAGCCGTGCGGACCAGTGGCGATGATTGATCGCGATGTCTCGGACGAGATCCCACGCGCCGCGCTCGTCGCTCCACCACCTCAGGAGGGTGTGCACGTCGGGGCGGCGATCGAGGTTCTTGCCGCGCTCGTGCCACGCGGATTCCCATCGGTCGGCTGTCTGGACCAGGAGGTCACGAATGTACCGTGAGATCTCGAGCGTTTGCACATGCCGTGGCCTATCGGGCGTGGGCGCGGCAGCAGGGAAGTACATGGCCTCGAACCACTTGAAGCGCGGATGCCGGCGGAGGCCATCGAGGTCCGGGTCCTCGCTGAGCAGCCAGGCGCGGCGGCCTGCGAGGTAACCGCTGTCGGAACACGCGGCGGCTTGGGTGAGCCGCTCCACTGCGTGCTCTGCCAGCTCCGCGCGCCACGAGCCCGACGAGCCCGTTCCGGTCCCGCCGTTCACCATCAGCGGAATGGCGAAGGCGCATGCCGCGTTGTAGTTCTCCTGCCACCGGTCGAAGCCGCTGCCCTCGGCATTCCGCACCTTCTCCTTAAGAAGATCCATTTTGGGTTCCCACGCTGCGGCCGGCCCATTGGACAGTTCGTGCCGGATGAAGTCCAGCCGCTGGTCGATGCACGCCCGCGTGAGTTCGACGCTGTCATGGCTGAGCACCAAACGACGATCGCCCCGGTGTCTCCGTGCGTGGCGCCGCACGGACTTCAGGTCTTGGAGCGCGGTGCGCGCAAAAGCTTTACGCAGCTCAAGCAGCGTCTGTCGCTCCTTGGCGACATAGGTTGGCAAGGGGCACTTCGCCTGATCGTACGGTTGCAGTTCTGCGAGCAGGCCACCTGCTGCGCTCGCCGTGGCCGGATCAAGTGGCGCGAGTTCCTCCTTGAGTCCGTCCCGCAGCCGGTCGCGCAGCTCCTCGCGCCGTTTTTCTCGCTCGGTCCACTGGGTTTTGTCCATCGGAGTAGGCTTCTGCCATTGGTCGGCAAGCTCGCTGCCGCCCAAGAGCACGTCCCGGCGGTAGCGCGCGACGAGAGCTGTGCGACGTCGCTCCGCGTGTGCAGCGAGGCGATACCGCAGCCGTCGCGGCTTGGTGCTTTCTTGCTCGATCGCAAGAATCCCCTGATACACGCTGAATGCGTCTAGATAGAGACCCATTTTCTCTTGCAGCTGTCCGATGTGGTACCGGAGGGCGAGGTTCGACGGGTCCCTTGACGACGCGCGGTAGTAGGCATCGAGGGCTTCGTCATAGCGACGATCGGCCTCGAGTTCGACCGCATCCTCGTAGGTGGGAACGACGGTCTGAACTGGCCCCACTGCGACGGCCTCAACTGGCCCCACCTCCGTCCGAGCAGACGCCGACGGTTCGATGCTCATCGAGCTCGAACGGGAGGCGGCGGAAGGAATGGGATCACGCGTGGAGCTGTTC
>JBBRDT010000063.1:0-20520 GCA_038203635.1 Solirubrobacterales bacterium | reverse complement strand
GAGCGCTTCGGCGGCATCGACGTCGTGATCGCGAATGCCGGCGTGGCACCCTTCGCCACCGTGGCGACCATCGATCCCGTTGCGTTCGAGCGCACGATCGAGGTGAACCTGATCGGCGTTTGGCGCACGCGCGTGCGGCGCTGCCGCACGTGGTCGCGCGGCAGGGATACATCCTCACGATCGCGTCGCTGGCCGCGGCGCTCCACCCTCCGATGCTCGCGCACTATGCGGCCACGAAGGCGGGCGTCGAGGCGTTCTCGGACAGCCTCCGTGCCGAGGTCGCGCACACGGGAACACGCGTGGGAGTCGCCTACTTCAGCTTCATCGACACGGACATGACGCGCGACGGGCTCGAGAGTCCCGCCGCACACTTGCTGCGCGACGCGGCTCCGGGCCCGTTCAGCAAGACCGCGCCCCTGTCGGCGGCGGGCAAGGCGATCGAGCGCGGCGTCACCCGCCGGGCCGACAAGGTGTGGGCGCCGCGCTGGGTGCTGCCGGTGACCTGGCTGCGCGGGATCATCCAGCCGCTCCAGCAACGGGGAAACAGGAAACTGGTCGCCGAGGCGGTGAAGCTCGCCGAGGCGGAAGCTGCCGCCGAGGCGGCCCGGCAGGTCGCCATTTCCGGGCGCTCCGCCCAGAGCTAGAGCTCGGCCACGTCCGCGCCCAGCGCCACGAAGTTGAGGCGCCGGATCTCGGCCCAGCCCTCGACCTCCTCGCGCAGCCGCTCCACGAGCGCGCCTGTCTGCTCGAAGAAGACCCAGAACAGCACGGTCGGCCCGGCGCCCGAGATCGTCGCGCCCAGCGCGCCCAGCTCCTGCGCGCGCTCGACCAGGTCCATCGACCGCGGATAGAGCTGCCGGCGATGCGGCTGATGGAGGCGGTCGTCGAGGCCTCTCGATATCTCCGCGAGATCACCGCGCGCAAGGCCCAGCGCGAGCGTGGCCGCGCGGGCGACGTTGAACGTCGCGTCGGCGAGCGGCACCTGCGCGGGTAACGCCGCGCGCGCGGCGCTCGTGGGCACAGGCTCGCGCGGCACGACGGCCACCGCCTCGAGCCCCGCAGGCGGCTCGATCACGGTCACCGCGCCGTCGGCGCAGATCACGAAGCTGCCGTAGAGCGAAGCGGCCACGTTGTCGGGATGTCCCTCTACAAGCGCCGCTTGCTGCATCAGCTCGTCGCGGTCCAGGGCCAGCTCGTACATGTGGTCGGCTGCGATCAGCCCGGCCACGATCGCCGCGCCGCTCGATCCGAGGCCGGCCTCCAGCGGTATCTCCGATCGGATCCGGAAGCTCAGGTCGGCGACGGGATGCAGCTGCGCGAATGCGCGCACGCACAGGTTCGACTCGTCGGCCGCGAGGCGGTCGTCGCCCGGGTCGACGGAGAAGGTGCCGGTCTCCTCGACCTCGAGCTCCAGATACACCGAGACCGCGGCCGCCATCGCGTCGAAGCCCGGCCCCAGATTCGCCGACGAGCCGGGCACCCGCACCCGGCGGCGGCGTCCCATCAGCCGAGCACGGCGTGCTCGACGGCGTCGTAGTCCGGGTCGCAGACCGTCACGTCGACCGCGGCGAGCGCGGTCTCCGGGTCCTTCAGGCCGTGCCCCGTCAGCACGCACACGAGCAGCGCCACGTGTTGCGGCGGCGTTTTCAGGACCCCCGCGATGCAGGCTGCCGACGCCGGCTCGCAGAACACCCCCTCGGTGGCGGCAAGCCAGCGCTGCGCGTCGAGTATCTCTGCGTCGCTGACGGCGGATATGGAGCCACCGGACTCCTCCAGCGCGATCTCGGCCTCCTTCCAGCGGGCCGGGTTGCCGATCCGGATCGCCGAGGCGACCGTCTCGGGGTGCTCGACCACGTGGCCGAGCACGATCGGCGCAGCGCCCTCGGCCTGGAACCCGTAGAGGTGCGGCCGGCCCTGCCCGTACTCGACGAAGCCCTTCCACCAGGCCGTCACGTTGCCCGCGTTGCCCACCGGGATCGCGAGCGCATCGGGCGCCGCGCCCAGCTCGTCGCACACCTCGAACGCCGCGGTCTTCTGGCCCTCGATGCGGTACGGGTTGATCGAGTTCACCAGCTCGACCGGCTGCCGTTCGACGATCTGCTTCACGAGCTCGAGGGCCTGGTCGAAGTTTCCGCGCAGCGAAATCACCCGCGCCCCGTGCATCACCGCCTGGGCAAGCTTGCCGCGTGCGATCTTTCCCTCCGGGACGATCACCGCGCCGCGCATGCCGGCGCGCGCGGCGTAGGCCGCAGTGCTCGCGGCGGTGTTGCCCGTCGAGGCACAGATGATCGCCTCGGCTCCCTTTCCCTTCGCCCACGACACCGCGAGCGTCATGCCGCGGTCCTTGAAGCTGCCGGTCGGGTTCATCCCCTCGCACTTGAGGTGCGTCTCCACGCCGATGCGCTCCGAAAGGCGCGGCGCGTACACCAGCGGCGTCGAGCCCTCCATCAGCGAGACGACCGGTGTGTCGGCGTCGATCGGCAGGCGATCCCGGTAGCGCTCGATCAGTGGAACCCGACTGACGGCCGTCACTTCGCTCACGACGTGAACTCCTCCTCGATGACGCGGATCGAGCGCGGGCTCGATCGCAGCAACTCGAGCTCGGAGATGGCGGCCAGCGCGCTGCGGAACCGGCCCTCCGCCACTGGGTGCATCACCATCACGAGCCGCGCATTCTCCCCGATGCCCTTCTGCACGACGCTCTTCACGCTCACACCGTGGTCGCCCAAGACCTGCGCCACCTGGGCCAGCACTCCCGGCCGGTCCTCGACCTCCATGTACAGGTAGAACGCCGACTCGACCTCCTCCTCCGGGACGAAGCGCGGCCGCTCGACCGGATCCAGGTCCATACCCGGCGAGCTCATCACCGAGACCACGTCGCCGAGCACGGCCGACGCGGTCTGCGGCCCGCCGGCTCCCGGGCCCGACAGCGTCACCTCGGTGATCGACTCGGACTCGAGCGTGACGGCGTTGAAGGGGCCGACGACGGATGCGAGCGGGTGGCCGCCGTACAGGAATGCCGGGAACACGCGCACGCTCACGCCTCCCTCGCGCCGTTCGGCGACGCCCAGCAGCTTCAGCACGAGGCCGAACTCCTTGGCGTAGTCGAGGTCATCGGAAGTGATCTGCTCGATGCCCTCGAACGGCACGTGGTCGAGGGTCACCTCGGCGTGGAACGCGAGCCGGGCCAGGATCGCCATCTTCGCTGCCGCGTCCTTGCCGTTCACGTCCTCGGTCGGGTCGGCTTCCGCGTAGCCCAGCTCCTGCGCGCGCTCGAGGACGTCCGCGTACGAGGCGCCCGTGCGCGCCATCTCGCTCAGGATGAAGTTGGTGGTCCCGTTCACGATGCCGTGCACCTTCTCGATGTGCGCTCCGGCAAACGACTCCCGCATCACACGGATGATCGGCACCACCCCGGCGACCGCGGCCTCGTAGCGCAGCTGCGCCCCACCGGCGCGCGCCGCGCCGAACAGCTCGTCGCCGTGCTGTGACAGTAGCTGCTTGTTGGCGGTCACGAGGGGCTTGCCCGCCTGCAGCGTGCGCAGCGCATAGTCACGCGCGGGCTCGATGCCGCCGATCAGCTCCACGATCGCGTCGGAGGCGTCAAGGATCTCGTCGAACGATCCGCGGGACCGGGTCAGCACCCCCGCGATCTCGGGCTTGCGTCCCGTGGCGGACGCGATCGCGTCCGCGCGTTCGGCGAGCAGCGAGTCGAACGCCGACCCCACCGTGCCGTGACCGAGCAGGCCGACGCGGAAAGGCGCGGCTGTCATGCGTCGCGTGCCGCCAGGTCCTCGTACGTCTCGCGCCGCACGACGACGCGCGCTTCGCCGTCCCGGCAGAAGATCACCGGCGGCCGCGGCACGCCGTTGTAGTTGTTCGCCATCGCGTACCCGTACGCCCCGGTCGCGGGCGTCACCAGCAGATCACCCACCTGCGGGTCCGGCAGCGCGACCTCGTTGATCAGGATGTCGCCGGACTCGCAGTGCATGCCGGCGATCGTCGCGAGCTGTGTCCCCATCGCGTCGGGGCGGTCCGCGATCGCGGCCTCGTAGCGCGATCCGTAGAGCATCGGCCGCAGGTTGTCCGACATGCCGCCGTCGACCGCGACGTAGGTGCGCACGCCGGGTATCTCCTTGATCGTCCCGATCCGGTAGACGGTGATGCCCGCGTTGCCGACCAGGGAGCGGCCCGGTTCGATCAGCACGCGCGGGACCGGGTCGAACGCGGCCTGCACGCCCTTCACCTTGACGTCCACGTAGTCCTCGATCGAGGCCGGCTCCTCCTCGGATGTGTAGGCGATGCCCAGGCCACCGCCGACATTCAGCAGGCGGCAGTCGAAGTCGATGAAGTCGGCCAGCAGCTCGATCGTGCGCGTGTACGGCTCCAGCTCGAAGATGTTGGACCCGATGTGGGCATGGATCCCGACCAGGTTGAGCCGCTTGGACTCGCGCACCCGCCGCACGGCTTCGAGCGCGCGCCCGTCCTCGAGCCCGAAGCCGAACTTCGAGTCGAGCTGCCCGGTCTGCACGTAGCTGTGTGTGGAGGGCTTGATGCCGGGGGTGACCCGGATCAGAACGTCTTGCGAGCGGGTCAGGAGCCGCTCGCAGCGATCGATCTCCGAAAAGGAATCCAGGACGAGATAGGCCACGCCCGCATCGAACGCCATCTTCAGCTCCGCCTCGGTCTTGTTGTTGCCGTGCATGAAGAGGCGCGCCGGATCGATCCCGGCGCGAAGCGCGAGGTACAGCTCCCCGCCCGAGGCCACGTCCACCGAGAGTCGCTCCTCGCCCATCACCTTGTAGGCCGCCGTGATCGGCAGCGCCTTGGACGCGTAGATCACCTCGAAGTCGTCGGTCCGGGACTGGAAGGCAGCCACATACGCCCGGGCCCGCGCCCGGATGTCGTCCTCGTCGTAGATGTACGCGGGAGTGCCGTAGCGCTCGGCCAGCTCGACGACGTCACAGCCCCCTATCTCGAGGTGGCCGCGTTCGTTGATCCGGGAGCCGAGCGGATACGCGTGGCTGAGAGCGGTAGCCGCCATACTGCCGCGACATTATGACCGCACAACTGAACATCCAGCCGCCCGCGGAAACGGGCACCTTCGCCGGCATCGCATGGTGTCTGTGGCGTCCGCTCGGGAACGGCCCGTGGCCGGCCGTGATGGTGATGCACGGCGCCGGGTCGCGCAAGGAGAACCACGCGGACTTCGCCCGCCTTGCGGCGAGCAACGGCTTCGTCGCGCTCACCTTCGACAACCGCGGTCACGGCGAGACCGAGGGAGATCTCGACTCGACGGTGGTCGACGACCTGCGGCTGCTGGCGGAGTGGCTGGCCGCCCGGCCCGACGTCGACGAGCGCCGGGTCGCGGCCCGAGGGTCCAGCATGGGCGGCCTGATGGCGATCCACGCCGGCGCGGCCAGCGACCGCGTGGCCGCGGTGGTCGCGATCTGCCCGGCCGCCGAATCGATGCTCGCCGCCGACGTGCGGCGCATCGCCGAGGGCCGGCCGCCCAAAGCCGGCAGCGCGCTCGCGGCGATGCGGATCGATGCGCCCTCCCTGGCCGGGTGGCTCGAGACCAGCGACGTGGGTGACGCCGTGCAGCGGATGGGAGCCAAGCCGCTGCTGATCATCCACGCGCGCGGAGACGAGGTCGTGCCCCACACGCATTCGGAGAAGCTCTACGAGCTCGCTGCGGAGCCGAAGAAGCTCCTGCTGCTGGAGGGCGGCGACCACCGCTCCGCCCAGCACGATGCGGAACTGCAGGGCGAGTCGCTGCGCTGGCTCTCCCGCGTCATGTGAATACTTCGCCACCGCGGACGTTCCGCGTGCTATTTCTAAAGCAGGGAGGTCAGTGTGGCGGCGACCGTTCGAGGCCAGTGCATCGGGGTCGCCGCCCTGTACCTTCTGGTCGCCACCAGGTTCACGCTGCCTGGACCGCGATACCTCCCGGCCGGCGGCTGACCACGGCGATCCACGTCACCCCGACGGCCATCAACACGAGGCTCTCCACCTGCGGGGTCGTGAGACCGGCGACCGTGTCCTCGTTGCGCCGCAAGAACTCGACCAGGAAGCGTTCCAGCCCGGACAGGACGAGGTAGAGCGCGAACAGCACGCCGGGCTTGAAGCGGTCGCGCCATTGCCACAGCAGCCAGGCGACCAGTCCCATCGCGAGCGTCTCATACACGGGCGTGGGATGAACCTCCTCGTTCGTCGGCACGGTCCCGTCCGGATACGACATCGCCCACGGCAGGTCGGACGCCCGGCCGTAGTCCCCGTCGCCCGACACCTGGCATCCGACACGGCCGATCGCGTACCCGAGCGCAAGCGGCACCGATGCGAGGTCGAGCAACGCCAGGGAAATGAAACCGCGCCACCAGGCCCACCCGAACACCGCGAGCGCGCCGCCGATCGCGCCCCCGTACCAAACCAGCCCCGAGCCGGAGAAGATGTTTCCGAACAGGTCGTCGTGGACGTCCGACCAGTGTTGCGCGAGGTAGTACACGCGCGCTCCGACGAGCCCGCCCAGGAGTGCCGCGAAGGTCATCTCGTACGCCCAGTCCACGGGCTTGCCGAGCTCCTCGAAGCGACGTGCGATGACCGCGCCCGCGGCCAGGAAGCCGAGCGCGAACATGAGCCCGAACGTCTTCAGCTCGAGCGGGCCTAGCTGGATCTCGGGCTGCACAGTGGGCGATTATCCCGAGCGGACGCGACGTGAGTGCCGCAGGCGGGCTACAGGTAGCCCATCGGGTCGACGGGAGACCCGTTGATCCGCACCTCGAAGTGCAGGTGGTCGCCGAAGCAGTGGCCGGTGCAGCCGGACGCTCCGATCACCTGGCCCTGCTTGACGCTTGCTCCCACCCCGACTCCGATCGACGACTGATGCGCGTAACACGTGGCGACGCCGCCGCCGTGCTGGATGCAGGTGTACTGGCCGTAGCCGCCCATCCAGCCGGCCATCGCGACCGTCCCGCTCGCCGCCGCCCGGATGGGCGTGCCTGCCGGCACCGCGATGTCGACGCCGGCGTGCAGGCGTCCCCAGCGCATCCCGAAGGGCGAGACGACCGGCCCGTTCACAGGCCAGATGTAACCCCCACCGCCCTGGCGGATCGGGCCCGCCGGCGCGGGGCCTGCACCCTGCAGCTGGTTGGTGACCTGTGCGGACGCGGCCTGCAGGGCACGCAGGTCGCCCTCGAGCTCGTGACGATGCTCCTTCACGTTGCCGAGCTTGCCGAACTTGTAGTGGCGCGCCGCGGCCAGGTCGGCTTCGTTCGCCTGGATCGCGGAGCGTGCCTCCTGCAGCTCACGCTGCTTTGTCTCGATCACGCGCACGGCCTCGACGGCCTGCGACCTCAGCACCACGAGCAGCAGCCGCTTCTGCGCCGACTTCTTCTTGAGCGCACGGACCTTGTCGACGATCACCGAATCCTGCTCGCCGATTGCGCTCATGTAGTCCGCTCGTACGAGCAGATCGTCGAAGCCGTCGGACTCGAGGATCACCGACATCATGTCGGGCTGGTCGGCCTTGTAGATCTGGATCAGGCGCTTGGCGAGCACGCCCTGCGAGCGGCCCAGCTCCTTGCGCAGGCGCACGAACCGCTTGTGCTCGACCTCATAGCGCGCCTGTACACGAGCGAGCTGGGCACGCCGCCCGTCAAGTGTGTTCTCGACACGCGCCTCGCGACGGCGCAGCGAGCCGATCTCGCGAGTGAGGGAGCGGATGCGCCTCGACAGCGCGCTGATGTCGCTCGTGAGCACGCCCTCCTTCGCGCGCGCGTTGTCGATCGCGGCCTGCTTGTCGCCGATGTTCGCCTGGATCGCCTGGAATGAGGCGGAGCGCGACGCTCCGGGTAGGAGCGCGAGCAGCGCAAGGGCTGCCAGCAACAGAGCAGCGACGAGCGCGGCTTCCTGCCGTGGCGTGCGCGGGTCGGTTGTGCGAGCGAGGCCCCTGCCGGAGGCCGGGAGTTTTGGATCCACCATTGTCTCTTTCCAACGCTTACGGGGTTAGCTGTCGGGCTCGCGCCGGAAGAGCTGGCGCTACACCACGAAGGGGCTCGTGGCGATTAGCCCCGAGGACGCCACCTGGGCGCCCGCGACTGGCGTTGGTTCCCCCGCTTCGCCCCGCGTTGGCCGTCCTGGCCGCCGGGGGAGAACTCAGCGGTTCGAGAAGGTAAGTACCTCCCAGAACTGATTTGCCTGCAAAAGCGGGAGAACCTTAGCACCAAGACGTGTGGCGGCGCGTTTTCCTGCCCGCCGGGTCACCTCTGCACGAGGGATTGCGCCGCACTTCCTACACTTGCGCGCGTGGACCTCGGCCTGGGGGGAAGAGCATGCGTGGTGACCGGCGCCAGCCGCGGCATCGGCCTCGCGACCGCTCGCGCGCTGTGCGCGGAGGGTGCCTCCGTGCTGCTGGTGGCGCGCACGGCGGCGCCCCTCGAAGCCGCGGTGGAGGCCTGCCTGGCCGCGGGCGGCAAGGCAGCGGCCCTGACGTGCGACGTGACCGCTCCCGACGCGGGCGAGCGGATGGCCGCCGAAGCCGGTGCGAGCATCGGCGCGCCCGACGTGCTGGTCAACAACGCGGGCACGGCCCGGTGGCGCGACCTCGACGACGTGCCCGACGAGGACTGGCAGGCGG
Source organism: Solirubrobacterales bacterium (assembly GCA_038203635.1). Classification (GTDB taxonomy): domain Bacteria; phylum Actinomycetota; class Thermoleophilia; order Solirubrobacterales; family JBBDJG01; genus DASRIA01. The sequence continues at coordinate 11,885 of JBBRDT010000063.1, read as the reverse complement.
CCTGGGAGCTGAACGTGATGGCGCCGCTGCGCGCGATGCGCGCGCTCGTGCCGGGCATGCGGGAACGCGGCTGGGGGCGCGTCGTCAACGTCGCGAGCACAGCGGGCAAGCGCCCCTCGGCGAACATGCCGGAGTACTCCGTCGCCAAGGCGGCGCAGCTGTCGCTGTCGCGGCTGTGGGCGGACCGGTGCGCGGGCGACGGCGTGCTGGTCAACGCGATCTGCCCGGGGCCGACGAAGTCCGAGCTGTGGGTCGGCGAGGGCGGGCTCGCAGACCAGTCGGCGGCCCTGTCCGGTCTCGCGAGCGCCGAGGAGGCAATCGCGAAGTCCGGGGCCGGCCGCCCCATCGGGCGCCTTGCGGAACCCGGCGAGATCGCCGACGCGATCGTGTTCCTCTGCTCGGAGCGCGCGTCCTACGTCGCCGGAGCCGCGTGGAGCGTCGACGGCGGCACCGTGCAGGTGATCATCTAGGTGCCGCTTCCCTCGACCTGGATCAGGCCCGCGCTGGAATCGTGCTCGACCATCTGGAGGGTCGTGTGCGTGATCGCGAAGCGGTCGTGCAGCAGCCGCTCGACCCGGCGCAGGACGAGGTCTCGATCGCACCCGCGCCTCACGACCACGTGCGCGCTGAGCGCCGGGAACCCCGAGGTCACCGTCCAGATGTGCAGGTCGTGCACCTCGATCACGTCGGGCACCGCGGCCATCGCGCTCCCGACAGCCGACACGTCGGTGCCCGCAGGCGCGGCTTCGAGCAGCACGTCCACCGGCTCCTTCAGCAGGCGCCACGACCCCACGACGATCAGCCCCGCGATCACGAGGCTCGCGACGGGGTCGGCCTCGTCCCACCCCGCGGCCAGCACGAGGATCGCGGCGACGACCACGCCGATCGAGCTGAGCGCATCCGCCGCCGAGTGCCGCATCACCCCCTCGAGGTTGAGGTCCCCACGGTCGCCGGAGGCAAGGACCCATGTCGCGGCGACGTTGCCGGCAAGGCCCGCGAGCCCGACCGCCAGCATCCCGGCGCCCGACACGTCCGGAGGTGATCCGAACCGCCCGATCGCCTCGACCACGATCAACACCGCGATGACGACGAGCAGGATGCCGTTTGCGAGCGCCCCCAGCACCTCGCTGCGCTGCAGCCCGTACGTGCGCGCGGGCGTCGGGGCCCGGCCGGCCAGCCGAGCCGCCACCAGGCCGATCGCGATCGCACCGACGTCCGACAACAGGTGCCCGGCGTCGGCCAGCAGCGCCAGCGAGCCGGTCAGGATCCCCCCGGCCACGGTCGCGACCAGCAGCACGGCGTTGATCGCCAGCGCGACCGCCATCCGCGACCGGTTGCCGGCGCGGCGTGCGTCGAGCCCGCCATGCGAGTGCGAATGACCGTGCGCGTGGGCCATCGAGCCCAGGCTAGCGCTACGCGGCGCTGTCCCGATACCGGCGTACGTTCACGTTGCGCGCACGCCGCGGCGACCGCGTGGTGTTCGCGTGCCGGATGGCGCGCCTGCAGGCCGAGCACGGGTCAGCCGAGCACCGCCCCAGCCTGAGCGAGGACGGCACGCTGCACCTGTGAGCGTCGCTAGACCGGGACCTGCGGGGTCTCGGCGCCCGCCGCAGTCTCCGACTGTGCGTTGCCGGGAGCCTGCGAGACGACTCCGTTGCTCGCGCCGCCCGCCGTCGCCGAGGCGGCGACGTCCTGGGCGAACTGCAGCCGCTCTGCGTACTCGGCCGCCTGCATCCGCGCGATGACCAGCCGCTGGATCTGGGCCGTGCCCTCGAAGATCTGGTAGATCTTGGCGTCCCGGAACCACTTCTCGAGCGGGTAGTCCGTGGACTGGGCCATCGGCCCGACCAGGTCCATCAGCTCGGTGGTTGCCCACATCGCCACGTCGCCACCCTTGAGCTTCGACATGGAGCCCTGGCCGCCGGTCATGGGCATCCCGTGGCGCCCCATCCACGCCGCGCGCCAGACGAGGAGGCGGGCCCCCTCGATCTCCGTCGCGACGTCGGCGAGCACCTGCTGGATGCGCTGCTCCTGAAGCAGCGGATGGCCGTCCTCGGAGCGACCGTGCAGGTACTCGAGCGTCCACTCATACGCGGCCTGCGCGATGCCGAGCGCCGAGGCCCCGACGGTGGGACGCGTGAGCTCGAACGTCGCAAGCGCGCCGGAAGCGCCCGAGCTCTTGCCCGAGCGGGCGCGCTCGAGCTTGCGCTGCAGCTTCTCCTCGCCGCCCAGCAGGTGGTCGCCGGGGATGCGACAGTCCTCGAGGACGATCTCGGCGGTCTGCGAGGCGCGGATGCCGAGCTTCGACTCCTTGTGGCCGAGCTTCAGGCCGGGATTGTCGCCCGTGACGATGAACGAGGCCTGGCCGCGATGCCCGAGGTCGGGGTCGACCGTCGCCACGACCACGGTCACGTCCGCGATGCCGCCGTTCGAGATGAAGGTCTTGGTGCCGTTCAGGATCCAATCGTCACCGTCGCGTTTGGCCGTCGTGCGCAGCGACTTGACGTCGGAGCCCGCGGAGGGCTCGGTGACCGCGTACGCCCCGATCTTGGGGTCTTCCGCGTTGCCGATCACCTCGGGGATCCAGCGGCCGATCTGCTCGGGCGTGCCCGAGGACGCGATACCGGCGGCACAGAGCGTCGAGGCCGAAATGGCGAGCGCGATGCCGGCGCAGCCCCAGTGGATCTCCTCGGCATAGATCACGCCCTTGAGGCCGTCGGAGTCGCCCTGGAGGGTCTGAATCCATTCGAGCCCCGCGAGCTTCCACGCGTAGGCCTCTTTCATGACCTCGTAGGGCACGCTCTCGTCGCGGTCGTGCTGCGGCGCCGCCGGCCGCACCACCTCGCGGGCGAACTTGCGGCAGTACTGCTGCCATTCGAGAGTTTCGTCGTTGAGTCGAAAGTCCATCCGATTCCGGCTCCAAGTCTCGGCCGCCGCATGGCGCCAGGCGGTCCATGCACTCCGGCGGTTGACTGACGAGTCAACCAAGGAAATTGTACCCCTCTCGGGGGCCGTCAACCAGGTTTCGGCCCCGGGAGGTTCAGCCGCTATCGTCCGCCGCTCCATGGCCGAGTCCCGCACAGGCGCGCCCGCGGCGGGCCGCCGTCCGCAGCTGGTCTGGGCGGTGACCGCAGCTGTCGCGATGGCCCTCGCAATCGCCGGATGCGGGGGTGGGGACGACCCGGTCGAGGTCCGGCTCAAGGAGGAGACCGCCGACCAGACGGTCCTCGGGTTCCCCGCGCTCGCCACCAAGAACACGACCCGGGTGGGCGGCGAGGACGCCGCCGCGGATGCGGCCGGGACGGCGACCGCGACCTATCCGGGTCAGACCCGCGGCACGCGTCCGCGCGCCGTGGCACTCGTCGACCAGGACGACTGGCGTGCCGGCGTCGCCGCTTCCGCGCTGATGGCCCGGCCGCTGCGTGCCCCGGTCCTCCTGACCGACGGCGGGGACCTGCCGCGCGCCACGTCCACCGCGCTCGAGACCCTCAAGCCCATCGGCGCACCGCCCGCCGGCGGCGCGCAGGCGATCGAGGTCGGACCGGCCCGTGCCCCCGGGGACCTGCGTGCCCGCCGCATCGCGGGGAGCGACCCGGTGAGAGTTGCGGCCGCCATCGACGCGTTTGTCACCGATGTCGCGGGGCGGCCCTCGCCGAACGTCGTGATCGTGTCCGTGGACAAGCCCGAGTTCGCGATGCCGGCCGCCTCGTGGGCGGCGAAGTCGGGCGACAGCGTGCTGTTCACGGAAGGAGATTCGCTGCCACAGGCAACGAGGCAGGCAGTCCGGCGCCACGAGCGCCCCCGCATCTACGTGCTCGGGCCGGAGCGCGTCATCTCCTCTTCCGTGGAGCGCTCGCTGCGGCGCCTCGGCCGGGTCACGCGCATCCAGGGCCGCACACCGGTCACCAACGCGATCGCGTTCGCGCGGTACTCCGATGCGACCTTCGGATGGGGAGTCCGCGATCCCGGCCACGGCCTGGTGTTCGCGAACACGGATCGCCCGGGGGATGCGGCCGCGGCGGCCGCGCTCGGGGGCGCCGGCAAGTACGGGCCGATGCTGCTGCTCGACGACGCGGAGGAGCTTCCCCGCGAGCTCCAGAACTACCTGCTCGACATACAGCCGGGCTACCGGTTCGATCCGGTGCGGGGCGTCTACAACCACGCCTGGATACTGGGAGACGAATCTGCGATCAGCCTCGGTGTGCAGTCCAGGATCGACGAGCTCTCCGAGATCGTGCGCGTGCGCGACGAAGCGCTTTAGTCTGTGGGCATGAGCGGCGCCGAGCGACCCGACCGTCTGGCACCGGACCACCGCGTGACGGTGGAGGACGTGCGCGAGCTCCTGGGCCCTGCGACCCCGCACTTCGCGCTACAGATCCGCGATCGTGTCGCGCGGCTGATCGCGGGCCTGCCGGACGGTGACCCCGCCCGCGTCGAGGGCGAACGCGCGATCGCACGGCTCGAGCGCATCGCCCAAGAAGGGCAGGCCGAGGGCCACGTGCAGGAGCACGAGCAGCCGCTGCCGAGCCTGCGGCTCGGCCAAGACGCCGAGTGACGGGGGAAGGACGCGCAGCGTCCGAGAAGGGCTTGCCTCCCGCCTGCGAGCGGGTTCGGCCGCTGCTGTGCCCGGACCTGGGCGACCCGCCCGCGCGTGACGGCTACCTCGACGTGCTCGGGCGTGAGCTCGAGCAGCCGGGGCTCGTCGGCAGCCTCATGCAGGCCGGCCCGATATCGCGCGTGTACGAGCGCTGGTGGCGGCCGGCGCTCGGCCGGGTCGCCAAGGGGGTGGGCGGACCCGGGATGGCCGACGAAAAGCGCATCGCGCGCCTGCTGATGGGCCTCGGGCCCGGTGACGGAGTCCTCGACGTCGCCTGCGGCCCCGGCAACTTCTCGCGTGACTTCGCGCGTGCGGTCGGTGAGGAGGGGGTGGTGGTGGGCGTCGACGCCTCCCGCCCGATGCTCGAACGCGCGGTGCGCGAGACGCGGGACGCGCGGCTGAACAACCTCTGCTTCGTGTTCGCCGATGCGGCTGCGCTGCCCTTTCGCGACGCGTCCTTCGACGCGGCCTGCTGCTTCGCGGCGCTGAACCTGTTTCCCGAGGCCTTCAGGGCGCTCGACGAGATGCGGCGCGTGCTGGCTCCTGGCGGGCGCATCGCGCTGTTCACCAGCAGCCATGGCCGCACGGGCGCGCTGCGCGCCCTCGAGACCGCGATCGCGGCGCCGGCCGGTATCCGCATGTTCGACCAGGCAGAGCTCGTCGACGCCCTGCGCGAGCGCGGGTTCACCGACGTCCGCCAGCGCCTATCGGGGCTGACGCAGTTCGTCGGCGGGCGGCTCCCTCCGGAGCCGGGCTGAGCGGCTACGCCGCCTCTATTTTGCGGCTGCGACGGCGGCCGGCTCCGAGGCCACGACACCCGGATTGTCGATCACCATCCGGGCGACCTGCTCGCGATGCCAGCGCGCGTCGCCGAACATGACGGCGTCCGAGATGGCACGCTTGAGAAACAGGTGCAGATCGTGCTCCCACGTGAAACCGATGCCTCCGTGCACCTGCAGCGACGCACCGGTCACGCGCGTGCCGGCGTCGGACGCGTACGCCTTCGCCATCGAGGCCGCGAGCGGCGCGGTCTCCTCCGGCTCGTTGTCGACCGCCCACGCCGCGTAGTAGGTGGCCGAACGTGCAGCCTCGGTCTCCAGCAGCATCTGGGCGCAGCGATGTGACACGGCCTGGTATGAGCCGATCGGCCGGCCGAACTGCTTGCGCTCCTTCGCGTAGTCGACCGCCATCTCCATTGCGCGCTGCGCGATCCCGGTGAGCTCGGCTGCGATTGCCGTGTACGTGCGGACCCGAGCCGGGTCCATCGCGCCCTCACCGCCGAAGGCCGCGTCCTCACCCACCTTCACACCGTCGAGCTTCAACGCGTACTGCTTGCGCGTCGCGTCGATCGTCTCCGTCGGAATGATGGAGAGGCCGTCTGCGTCGCGCTCGACGATGAACCGCCGGTCGCCCGCGGCGCCCACGACGAAGAAGTGCGCCGTCGCGGCGTCCAGCACGAAGAGCTTCTCACCACGCAGCACGTAGCCACCATTGGCAGTTTCAGGCTCGAGCGTGATGTCGCTCGGCGACCAGCCGGCACCGGCATCCCACAGCGCAACCGTCCCGCGCTGCTCGCCGGTCGCGAGCGGCGCAAGGTAGCGTTCCTTCTGCTCGTCGGTGGCGGCGGCCTCGAGCGCGATGCCGGCCAGGATGGTCGAGAGGATCGGCCCGGGAGTCAGCGCATATCCCAGCTGCTCCATGAGGACCGCCAGCTCGATCGTGCCGAGCTCCTGGCCCCCCCACTTCTCCGGAACCATCAGGCCCGGCCAGTTGAGCTCGGTCATCTCGCGCCAGAGGTCCTCGCTGAACGCGTCCTCGGACTCCGCAAGCTCCCGGATCCGCTGTGACTTCAGGCGCGCCGCGAGGAACTCCCTCGCCGCGGCCTGCAGCATCTGTTGCTCGTCGGTTAGATCGAAATTCACGTGGTCCCTCCGTTACCGCAACTTGGGCAGGCCGAGCACGCGCTCGGCGACGATGTTCCTGAGGATGTCGGTGGTGCCGCCTTCGATCGAGTTCGCACGGGTGCGCAGGTACTGGTACTGCCAGTCGCCCCCCAGCGAGTACTGCGAACCGTCGGCGAACTGCGCGTACGGCCCCTCGATCTCGAGCGCCAGCTCCATCAGGTGCTGGTTGATCTCGGCCCAGTGCCACTTGCCCAGCGACCCCTCGGGCCCGGGCACGCCGTTCTTCATGATCTTCGTCAGCCCTCGCAGATTGGTGACACGGAAGATCTCCGACTCGATGAAGAGCTGCGCGAGACGGTCCCGCACAACGGGGTCCTCGGACGCGAGGCCGCCGTTGCGCGAAGTCGTGCCTGCCAGCTCGATCGCTCTGCGCATCGAGAGCTCCAGCGCGGCCTGGGCGGCGAACGCGAGGCCGGCGCGCTCGTTCATCAGCGTGGTGATGGCGACGCTCCACCCGTTGCCCACTCCTCCCACCACGTTCTCGTCCGGGATGTAGGCCTCCTCCATGAAGATCTCGTTGAACTCCGCCTCGCCCGTGATCTGCACCAGCGGCTTCACCTCGACGCCGTCCTGCTCCATGTCCATCAGGAAGTACGTCAGCCCCTGGTGCTTCGGCGCGTCGGTGTCCGTGCGCGCGACGAGCATGCACCATTTCGCCTCGTGCGCCAGTGTGGTCCAGACCTTCTGTCCCGACACGACCCACCCGCCGTTGCGCTTCACGGCACGCGACTTCAGGGACGCGAGGTCAGAACCGGCCTCGGGCTCGGAGAAGCCCTGACACCAGATCTCGTCGCCGGAGAGGATCGGCTCGAGGTAGCGCTGCTTCTGCTCCTCGGTGCCGTGCGTGATGACGACCGGGCCACCCATGACGAGGCCGAGCACGTTCGCAACGCGCGGTGCCTTCGCCCGCACCATCTCCTCGTAGAAGATCGCCTGCTCGATCAGCGTCGCGCCGCGGCCGCCGTACTCCTTCGGCCACGACACCCCCGCCCAGCCGGCCTCGAACAGCTGGCGCTGCCAGCGGCGGGAGAACTCGAAGGCCTCCTTGTCGTCCTCCGGGATCTCGCCCGGTTGATTCTCGGCCAGCCACGAACGCACTTCGTCGCGGAAGGCCTCCTCGCTAGGACTTAGGGTCAGGTCCACCTAGCTCCTCCTTCCGTTCTCGTGCGCAGTCTCAGACGCGTTGGATCAGGGTGCCGGTACCGAGGCCTCCGCCGCAGCACATCGTCACGAGGCCGATCTCCTTGTCGGTGCGCTCGAGCTCGTGCAGCAACGTCGTGATCAGCCGCGCGCCGGTCGAGCCGAGTGGATGGCCGAGCGCGATCGCGCCGCCGTTGACGTTCACCCGGTCCATGTCCGGCTCGAGCTCACGGCGCCAGGCCGCGACCACGGAGGCGAAGGCTTCGTTGATCTCGATCAGGTCGATGTCGTCCATCTTCATCTTGTTGCGCTCGAGCAGCTTGTGTGTCGCCGGGATCGGGCCCGTGAGCATGATGATCGGGTCCACGCCGACGGTGGTCTGGTCCATGATGCGGGCGCGGGGCTTGAGGCCGTACTCGTCGGCCTTCTCGCGCGTCATCAGCAGCACCGCGGCGGCGCCGTCGGAGATCTGGCTCGAGTTCCCCGCGGTGACCTTGCCGTCCTCCTTGAACGCGGGCTTGAGCTGGGACAGCTACTCGAGGCTCGTGTCCTGCCGGATGCCCTGGTCGGCGACGACGGACTCCTCGGTGCCGTTCATCTTCACGGTCATCGGGATGGTCTCGCGCTCGAAGCGACCCTCTTCGGTCGCGCGTGCTGCATTCTGGTGCGAGCGCAGCCCCAGCTCGTCGAGCTCGGAGCGAGGGATCTCCCACTTGTCCGCGATCATCTCCGCGGAGATCCCCTGCGGCACGAGGTTGTAGCGGGCCATCAGCTCCTCCGGCCACGGCGAGCCGACCTGGTCCACGAAGTTGAACGTGACGCCCATGGGGATGTGGCCCATGTGCTCGACGCCGCCGCCGATCACGACGTCGTGCACGCCGGAGGCGACGAGGGCCGCGCCGAAGTTGACGGCCTGCTGTGCCGACCCGCACTGGCGGTCGACGGTCGTCGCGGGCGTCTCGATCGGCAGGCCGGCCTGCAGCCATGCGTTGCGGCCGACGTTGAAGCCCTGCTCGCCGAGCTGCTGGACACAGCCCGTGATCACGTCCTCGACATCGCCGGCCGGGATCCCGGCGCGCTCGATGACGGCCTTGAAGGCTTCGCCGAGCAGTGCGTTCGGGTGGGTGTTCTTGTAGTAGCCCTTCTCAGGGTGGCCGCGCCCGATCGGGGTTCGTGCGGCCTCGACGATGACTACTTCACGTCCTCTCCCGTTCTGCATCGGTGCGCCTCCGAATTGTCGTGCCGGCCGCTTCCGACATCCTTGCGGGGAGCCTCGGCGCGGCGAAGAGTTTGGTGCCTCGTGCAGCGGCTATGTTACTTCATTGACTCATGAGTCAACCTGAGACGAGCGAGGGCCAGACCGCGTCGGAGACCTTTCCCGAGCGAGTCGGGATTGCGGGTTCCGGGACGATCGCCTGCGGCCTCGCCGCGTGTGTGATGGGACACGGCGGCGCGGTCGTGATGTGGACTCGCAGCGAGGATTCGCAGCGCCGCGCCCGGAAGACGCTCGCCCGTCAGAAACACGGGCAGGAGCTCACGGTCACGACCGACCGCGATGCCCTGGCCGCTGCCACGCTCGTGGTCGAGGCGGTCGTGGAGGAGCCGGCGGTCAAGCATGAGCTGCTCCCCTCTCTTCGCAGCCTGCTGTCCGACGAGGCGCTGCTGGCCACGACCACGTCGTCGCTCAACATTGCCGAGCTGGCCCGCGCCAGCGGGGATCCGTCACGCTTCTTCGGCCTGCACGTCTTCAACCCGGTGGCGAAGATGAAGCTCGTCGAGCTGTGCTTCCCGCCGGACGCGGGCGACGCGGGGGGTGCGCGCGCGGCCACCTTCTGCGAGGCGATCGGCAAGTCGGCCGTGGAGGTGCCCGACGAGCCCGGGTTCGTCGTCAACCGGCTGCTGTTCCCCTACCTGTTCGACGCCGTGCGCCTGCTCGAGCGCACCGGCATGGAGCCCGCCGAAATCGATCAGTGCATGAAGCTGGGCGCGTCCCACCCGATGGGTCCGCTCGCGCTGCTCGACCTCGTCGGGCTGGATGTCGCGGACGCGATCGGCGAGGCACTCTACGGCGACACCGACGATCCGGCACACCGGCCGCCCGGGCGCATCAAGCAACTCGTCGGGGCAGGGCAGCTCGGGCGGAAGTCCGGGACCGGCTTCTACGACTACGACTGAGCGCTACCCGGCGGCCTTGCGGGTGCGCTTCGGTGCGCGGCTGGCGGGCTTGCGCGGCTTGCGGCCCCGCGGGACGGCGGGCTCCTTCTTGCGGCCGGACATGTCCCACACGACGTCCGCCTCGCTGATGCCCTGCAGATCCGCCTGCTCGATGACCTGGGACCAGGGCAGCTGCGCCTCGGGCAGGTCGTCCCAGCGGGCGAGCTCGAGCGCTTCCAGAGCGCCTTCCAGCTCGGCGCCTATCTCCCCCTGGATCCTGATCAGGTCCTTGAGGGTCTCCAGCTGGCTATCCGTGAAGCGTGCGCACCACATCCGCCTGAATCACCCCCGGGGTCGGCCTCGGATCACGCCCGCCAAGCTAGAGAGGCCTGCGGACAGACCCCGCACGGGCCGGACGCCGGGGCGCGCGCGCTACTGGCGGCCGGCGCTGGGCGCGGGAGCGGTCGGGTGGATCCGGACGGCCTCCACCCTGTTCTCGCGCACCGACTCCACACGGATCTGGTACCCGTTCGCGCTGATCTGGTCGCCGCGCTTGGGCAGCCGCCCGAGCTGGCCGAAGACGTATCCACCCACCGACGTGTAGGCGTCGGAATCCACCGGCAGCCTGATGCCCGCGTCCTCGAGGTCGCCGAGTGACACGTGGCCACGTACGAACCAGTCGCCGTTCACGAGCCGCCGGATCGAGGACAGCATCGGGTCGGTCTCGTCCACGATCTCGCCGACGATCTCCTCGATGATGTCCTCGATCGTGACGATGCCGGCGGTGCGGCCGAACTCGTCCACGATCACCGCCAGCGAGGTGCGCTGGCGCTGCATGTCGGCCAGCAGGTCATCGAGCGGCTTGGTCTCCGGCATGATCAGCGGCTCGCGCACGAGCGGCGCCAGCGGCGCCTCGGGACCTTCGCTCAACAGCGTCTGGGCGAGGCGGTTCGAGTGCACCACCCCGCGTACGCGGTCGGGGTTGTCGTCCTCGATCACGACCAAGCGGGTATGCCCGGACGTGATGCAGCGCCGCAGGCCCACCTCGACCGTGTCGTCGCTGTTGACCGTGACGAGCGCGGGGGTGGGTGTCATCACCTGCCGGGCCTCCTGCTCGTGCAGATGGAATACGCCCTCGAGCATGTCGGCCTCGTTCGGATCGAGCTCGCCGTAGCGCTCGCCGCGGCCGATCAGCACCCGCAGCTCCTCGGCGGTGGCGGCCTCGGCGTCGCTCTCGACGTCGATCCGCAGGATTCTCTTGACGACGAAGTTGGACGCGTTGTTGAGCGCCCAGATCACCGGATGGAGCCCGATGCTGAACCATTGCAGCGGACGCGCGCACCAGCGCGCGATGGTCTCGGCGTGGGTGATGGCCGTCATCTTCGGCGCCTGCTCGCCCACGATCACGTGCGCGGAGGTGACGAGCATGTACGCGAGCGCCACCGAGATCGCCACGGCGAAACCGTGGCTCACGACGCCGCCGAACAGCGGCTCGAGCAACGTGGCGACCGCGGGCTCGCCGAGGAAGCCGAGCCCGATGGACGTGAACGTGATGCCGACCTGCGCGGCAGACAGGTACTGGCTCAGGTTGTCCATCTGGTGGAGTGCGAGCTTGGCGCTGCGCGAACCATCCTTCACCGCCTCCTCCATGCGGGTGCGCCGCGCGCGCACGAGAGCGAACTCCGCGGCCACGAAGAAGCCGTTAAACAGGATCAGGACTAAGAGCAGTACTAGGAGGAGCGCGGTCAAGTGATCCTGACTAGCTCAGCCGTAGCGCAACAGTGTGCGCGGCTCGTCCCGGCATTTGCTTGCCCTTGATGGCGGCGCTATGTCCGCCGGGACTTCGAGGAAGGTCGTCGCTCATCCGACGGCTCCAACCTAGCAAACACTGGGGCCGGTGCCTACTGATTTTCGTCTGTTGCGTGGGGGTAGCGCGGGGGGTGGGGGCCGGGGGGGGGGGGGGGGCGTGTTTTTTGAGGCCGCGGGGGGCGCGCCCCCCCCGGGGGGGGGGGGGGGAGGGGATTACGAGA
>JBBRDT010000062.1:0-20588 GCA_038203635.1 Solirubrobacterales bacterium | reverse complement strand
CCTGGCTTCACCAGCATCGCCGGCTGCGGGTCCGCTACGAGCGCCGGGCCGACATCCATGAGGCCCTGCTGACGATCGGCTGCTGCCTGATCTGCTTCAAGCAGCTTCAGACGGCGGGGGCATTGTGAAAGGGGCTCTTAGGGGTGGTGCGATCGTCCTCGCCTCCAGGACGGCGGTCACGTCCCCGGCCCGACTACCTCGAGCCAGTCGAGCGGCGCCCTCCCGCGGCACAGTGCCATCGCGCGCGGCGAGGGCGCGTAGTGGACGCGGTCCTCCTCGGTGGAGATCCGCTCGACCACGAGGGGCCCGATCGACTGCGGGCCGCCGTCCCCGCTCCCCGGATGCAGGCTGCCCCGACCCCGGGCGATCTCCGCGCCATGAGCGCCCCGGGTCATGTCGAGCTCGACGAGATATTCGAACTGACCGGGGTAGTTCTCGTGGTAGCTGATCGAGCCGGCGAGCCGGCCGTTGAAGGAGACGTCGACCGGCCGTCCGATTGAGCCCCCGAGCCAGACGCGATATCGGCCATCCCGAGGCACGCGGATCGTGCCGCTTATCCGCCCTGGGCCCTGCGGCGTCCAGCCGGGGCCCCACCCCGGCGGCAGCGCGCTCGTCGGCTCAAACAGCGCGATCGTGGGCGCGAGAGCGTAGGCCACCTCGGCCCCGGGTCCCGCGGCGCGCGTCGCCTCCCGGATGCGACGGCATTTGCGGGGGCTGCGCTCGTCCGCTCCGCCGGAGAACGCGAAGTGCCGCACGACTCTAGGGCGGCGCGAGTCCTTCCTCCACACCGTGTGGAAGCTCGTCCGCTCGACGAGTACGTAATTGCTCGGCGGCTGGCTGGCGACGGGACTACGACGCGCCACGATGTAGCCGAAGGACTGCACGAAGGAGGGGACGAAGTCGTCGAGGTCCCGCACGAAGAACCCGGAAGGGACAGCAGCGACCTTGGGCCGCACCGGGAGCTGGCCCTGCGGCGGATTGACGAGGCTCGTTGTTCGCTGCCGGCGCAGGAAGTACTCGGCGTACTCCCCAAAGGCCGGGTACAGAGTCGGCCCCGGCCCGGCGAGCCGCTCGCCGATGCGCTCCAGGTCACGAAGCTGGCCGCGCGGCGCTAGCGTGATGTCGTGATACGCGAGCGCGTTGCCGTACAGGACCGCAGCCGCGACTACCGCCGCCGCCGGCCAGGCGACCAGCTTCAGCCGTCCGCGGTGCAGGGCGGCGATGCCCGCAAAGGCGAGCGCAAGGCACACCATCCCGGTGATCGCGAAAGCCTTGGCGTCGACCCACGGGCCGGTCCGGCGGGTGACATAGGCGAGCGCGCCGCCGAAGGCGAGGGCGAGCACGATCGGCGCAGCCTGGCGCCTCCGCACCGCGTACGTGACGCCGACGGCGGCGAGCACCAGCACGAAGCCGATTAGCACGTATGTGAGGTCGACGCGCTGGGTTAGCGGATAGCGGTAGTCGCCGGTCAGCCACACCCCGACCGACGTCCAGGGCTTCAGGGGCGCGGCGAGGTTGCCGAGGTCTTGCGGGGCTTCGGCGACGCCGACCGCGCCCGTCGCCTTGCGAGCGGCTCCCAACGTCGGCAGACAGAGGAGCGCGCTGATGCCGGCGAGCCACGCCCAGTGCGCCGCGAAGGCCGGCCAAGATGGCCGGCGGGCGGCGCCGAACACGAAAGCGCACCCGAGGATCAGCCCCAGCCAGGGCAGCGCCGTGTAGCTGATGACGGCGAAGCCGGCGGCGACGACCACCGCGATTGGTAGCGCTGAACGCCAGCTTGCGACGTCGAAGCGGTTGGCGCGCAGGAGTGCCACCGCGAGCACGAGAAGGCCGGCCGTGATCAGCTCCTTGAAGCCGCCCACCAGGCCGTAGCCGTAGAGCAGGTTGGGCTGCGCGGCGATGAAGGCGGCGAGCGCGCGCAAGGGACGCTGGTCGACGATGCCGTCCAGGAGTCCGTACAGCGCGAGCGCCCCCATCGCGGCGCCGACGGCCAGCAGTGGCTGGTACACCCAGGCGACGTCGGTGTCCACCACGCGCGCCAGCCCTCCCAGGACGCCATGGAAGCCGCCGGGGTAGCCGCTCCCGACCAGGCTGGCGACAACTTGCCTGTAGGACGAGTCGATCGGTGCGTGGAACGACCGGCCGTCGTGGACGAGTTGGTTCGTGAGGTCGAAGTTGTGGGCGATGTCGACGATGCGGAGAAATCCAGTGAAGGTCGGCTGTCCGGTCAGTACCACCGGGGCTGCGAACATGGCGAAGGCCCCAGCCGCAGCTGCGGCGGCCCACGGCGCGTCCTCCCATGCCGGCCGCGGCATGCGCAGCAGCGGCCGCGCCGAGACGAACCCGGCGACCGCCACGGCTACGATCAACCAACCCGTCGCTGGCGCCAGCGCGGTGATCCACGTCCCGACCGTGCCAACCACGATCATCCCGGCGAACCCGCAGGGCAGCACGAGCAGCGAAGGCAACGCGTCGCCCGCAAGGCGGTGCACCAGCAGGCCGCACCCGGCGCTCGCGGCAAGCGCGAGCAGCGGGAACGCGACCCAGCTTACGAACACTGACGGATACTCACGGGCTCGGGGCGCTGCCGGTTGATCGCCGCGGTCCGGTTGACGATCGTGCTAACCAGGGGTTGGAAGGGGACGATGCCCACCGCCGGTGTTCAACCGTGACTGACAGGCGATCGACCGGCGTCGCGACTCGCACGCCAGGCAGCATGCTCAGGACGCGCAGGTGGTAGCTGCCCATGCGCCCCAGGCCCGCCACGATCGCACGGTAGCCTTCGGGTTCCATGTGCGGCAAGGTACTAGCTCACACCCCCCGAGGGGGCCATGTCGCGCCTGTGCGACCGACCTTCTCATGACCGTCACGGCCTCGGTTACCGACGCATCCGGACAGGCGCTGCCGCGCGGATCCGCCGCCGTGTGCATACCGGTGACGACCGCACCGGACCTGCTGTATCGCTGTATTCGCAGCCTCCTCGAGGAGGTGCCTGCAGACGTGCCCCTGGTGATCGTGGAGGGCGCCGGCGGCGATCCGGCGGTCGGACGGTTCCTCGAAGAGATCGATCGCGACACAGTCCACGTCGTCGAGCAGGGCACCCCTACCGAGGTGGAGTTGGCCAATGCCGGCCTGGGGGCGTGCGGAGCGGCCGACGTGGTCCTGCTGGCCAGCCACGCGGTCGTGGGGGACGGCTGGTTCGACCGGCTGCGGGACGCCGCGCGTTCAGACTCGATCGTGGGAACGGTCAGCACGCTCGGCAACAACGCCGGCCTGCTCTCCGTCCCGGCTCCCTACGAGCCGTTGCCGGCGGAGGTGAGTCCGGAGCAACTCGCGAGCGACGTGGCGACAAGGTCGCTGCGCGCGGTCCCGCGCACGCCGGTTGCCGAGTCGCATTGCGTTTGGCTGTCGCGTGCGGCCCTCGATTTGGTGGGGGCGTTTGACACCGCCTTCGCCGCGCCACGCGCGGCGCTCGTCGACTTCTCGCAACGCTCCCTGCGCCAGGGGTTCCTCAACGTCGTGGCGGACGATGTGTTCGTCGCTTCGACGTTGGAGGGCCTCTCGGCACACGGCGGCACGCTTGACGTTGGCGACGACCGCGCTCTATTGGAGCGGCGGTACCCGTACCTGCGGCGGACGGTCGAGGAAGGCGCACCACCGGCACTCGCGCGTTCTGTGTCGATCGCCCGGCAGTGCGTCACAGGCGTGTCCGTCACGGTGGACGCGCGGATTTTGCGCGGCGAGCTGTCAGGCGCGCAGGCTGCGACGCTCGAGCTGATCGAGGCCGTTGGCAGCAAACCCGGCGGGCGCCTGCGCGTGCTGCTCGACTCGGCCATCGGGGCCGATTCGCTACGCGAGATCCAGCGCGTCGCGCCCGGGGCGGAGCTCCTCTTTGCAGACGACGTCCGCGACGCGACGCCGCAGACCGACTTGGTCCACCGCCCCTATCAGGTGACCGGCTTCGACGACTTGGATCTGCTGCAGCGCCTGGGCGAGCGCCTGATCGTCACCCACCTCGACCTGATCGCGTTTCACAATCCGGCTTACTTCGCCTCGTTCGGTCACTGGACGCAATTCCGCCGCGTCACGCGCCAGGCCTTGACGCTCGCGGACCGGGTGGTCTTCTTGAGCCGCCATGCAGTCGACGATGCGGTACGGGAGGAACTGGTCGATCCGGATCGGACACGCGTGATCCCGATGAGGGTCGTCGGACGTGAGCTCCATTCCGCGCCGCCGGAGAGGCCTCGTGGCGTGCCCGAGCAACCGTTCCTGCTGTGCATCGGCAACGACTTCCAGCACAAGAACCGGCTGTTCGCGGTGAAGCTCTTGGCCGCATTGCGCGAGCGTGGCTGGGATGGGTCGCTGGTGCTTGCGGGTGCCCATGTCGGTAGCGGCTCGTCGCGCGGCGACGAGGCGGCGTTCCTCGCTGCGCGGCCGGAGCTTGCGAGCCGTGTGCACGAGCTGCCCGCTGTAACCGACGCCGAGAAGTCCTGGCTGTACGGCAACACCGAGGCGGTTCTCTACCCCACCGTGTACGAAGGGTTCGGCTTGATCCCATTCGAGGCCGCGCGCGCGCAGGTGCCCTGCCTGTTCGCGGCGCAGGCGTCGCTGGCAGAGGTGCTGCCGCCCGACGCAGCCGTGCTGGTCCCATGGGACAGCGAGGCGTCGGCGGACCGGGCGCTGCCGCTGCTGCGGGACCCGGACGAGCGCCGCCGCCACCTCGAGCTGCTCGCCTCTGCGGCCGGGAGCATGCCCAGCTGGGACGAGATCGTGGAACGCCTGCTCGAGATGTACCAGGATGCGGCCCGCTCTCCGTTGCGCCCCGCGGCCGCGCTCGCCGCCGAAGCGCGCGTGCAGGAGGGCCGGCTCGCCAAATGGGCCGGACTCGAGGAGAGCATGGGGCAGGTGGTGGGTCCCGGGGCGGTCCTGCCCCCTGCGGAGCAACGGGCGCTGCTCGCAGTGGTCGGCCGGAAGTGGCTGCGGCGGCCGCTGTTCTGGCTGCTGCGTTTGGCGTACCGCCTCGGCCGTCGCCGTCGCAGCGGCTAGCGGTCGCCCTCGGCCCAGAGCGCCGCGATCTCCTCGAGCCGCGCCCGGGCGATCGCTCCTGTCACCTCCGGCGCGTAGAGGCGCTCGATGTCGCGGCGGGCGCGCTGCCCCTTGACCGCTGCCTCGGCCGGGTCGGCGACGACCTTGCGCATCAACCGTGCCGCTTCGGCCACGTCCGGATCCGCCCACGTTCCCTCGGCAGGGTAGATCTGGCAGTCCGCGCCCACCCGTGTCAGCTCGTAGGGCACGGGGTAGCTGTTGTCCTCCGTCATGAAGTTTGTGGGTGCCGAGAAGGCCGTCGCGATCACCGGCTTGCCGAGCGCCATGCACTCCGCGATCGTGAGGCCGAAGCCCTCGCTGCGGTGCAGTGACACGTAGCAGTCGCAACCCGCGACCAGCGCGTCGCGCTCCCGCGCGCTCAGCGAGCGGTCGATGACGTGCACGTCCGGGCGGCCGCGGGCTGCCCACAGCAGCTCCTCGAGCGCCTCGCGACGGTGGACGGCGTTGATCGTCTTGATGACGAGCTGCGGTCCCTCGCCCGGGTCGAACGCCTGCCGGAACGCGTGCACGAGCCCGACCGGGTTCTTGCGCGATGTCGTGCTGAAAAAGTCGAACATGAACAGGAACCGGAACCCGGCCGGCACGTCGAGCTCCAGCGCGACGTCGCCGGGCGCGGGAGGCGACACGGGCGGCGGCACGCACCTGACCGGGATCGGCGCCGCCCGCCCGAGGTTCTCCGCCACGTAGCTCGAGTAGACCCAGATCTCGTCGAGCAGGTGGAAGGCATCCGCCCAGCGATCCGGCACCTCGTCGGTCTCCCATGCCCACACCCCGATGGACGGACGCTCGACGAAAAAGCTCTCGCCCACGGAGTCCGCGAACGCCCCGAGCTCGTCGGCGTTGATGCAGATCAGATTGAACCCGGCGGAGTCCTCACCGCTGCGCTCGGCATAGTGCACCTCGCCGTACCCCGCGTGCGGCCCGGCGGCCTCCTTGACGAACTGGCCGACATCGACGGTGGTCGTCGACGTCGGCACACCCGCCGCCTCGAGCCCCTCGACGTAGCCGCGCGCGGCCTCGCCCAGCCCGAGCGTGCCGCGGAACAGGCCCGTGACGTTCACGGAGATGTCGGGCCTGGGGCCGCGGGGCAGCGCAGGTAGGCGGAACCGGCCGCCGTCGCCGGGCGCGGCCGCGCGGATGCCCGGCGGTCGCGGCGGGAGCAGGCGCTCGGGGATGCCCATCTCGACCCGTCCGAACACCCATGCCCAGCCGACCAGCCCGTCCGCGTCGCCGGCGTCGAGATCGGGGTAGACGGTCTGCAGGTCCTCGCGTTCGCAGTACAGACGCCACAGGAAGCGGTTGACGCCGGCGTATGCGCCGCGCGGCGCCGGGCCGGCGAGCCAGTCGAGGAACTGCTCGTACTCGCCAGGATCGAACGGATCGAAACTTTGGCCGGTGGCATTTGCTGCCGCGAGCAGATGCGACAGGCGGTCGTCGAACACCGCGCCGTCCGGCAGCCTGCGGCCGACGTCGCGGCGCCGGCGCGGGTCCGTCCACCCAGCCTCGATCAGCCGCTGTGCGTAGAGGTCGCACAGCGCGGCGAGCGCCTCGTCCTCGCTCGTGCGCGCCCGGCCCCCGGCGGGGCCAAACAGGTACGGGCGCGCGGGGTCGAACCCTTCGAAGTGCGTGAGCCGCAACCGGCGGCCATTGACGAAGAACTCATCGTCCTGCTGCTCCAGCGTGCGCTCGTGGAGGCTCCAGTGGCTGAATCCACAGCCGGGATCCGTCAGCACGTGCAGCTCGGGGTAGCGGCTGGGCGCGAGGTCCAGCCATCGGGTCAGGGCACGATTGGCGATCTGGGAGGGCTCGCCGCACGAGGCGCGGGCAAGCACGACGGCCTCGTTCAGGCGCGCGATCCACCACGGCAGGAACCCGGCGTTCATAGCCCATGGCGTGACCGCGACGAGCGCGGCTCCCAGCCGGCCCGCGCGGCGCAGGTCGGCGGGGCCGGGGCGCCGGCCATCGTCGGGCGGCGGGCGCACCGATCGTGGCACGACGACGGCGCCGTGCCGCTCTAGGCCGTCCGTCACGGGGTCGAGCGGCGCGCTCACGTGCACCGCCGCATCGACATAGATCACCGCCGCCTCGCCCTCCGTGATCAGATGGCCGAGCAGCCGGGGCTTCAGCAGCGCGATTGCTTCCGCCCTGCGGTCGCGGACCAGGACCGGGTGGCCGAAGCCCGGATGGTCCGGAGAGACCCAGTCGAGCAGCGGGTCCGACGGCATGTCGCCGTCGAGGGTGAGCACCGACAGGCGCGCCTCGGGGTGGTGCTCGTAGATGCTGCCCGCCAGTGCGCGGAGCCGGGCCAGGTCCGCGCTCGAGGCAATCGTGCAGAACCTCACGCTTTTGTCGCTACCACCGCGTACGCGCTCTCGCGGTAGCGGTCATCCTCCACGTGGCCGGTGCCGAGCGGGTGGAACACGTACGCGGAGGCGAAGCCCGCGATCCGGCAGAGCACGAGCACGACCTCCGGGAACAGAGGGTGCTGGTGCGTCGGGTCGACCCAGAACGTCTTCAGCGCGTGCGGTGCATGCGGATTGACCGTCTCCGCGACGAGGACACCGCCCGGGCGCAGCCGCGAGTGCGACAGGGCCAGGAAGCTGTTCAGCTCCGCGTAGGGGAGATGCTCGATCACCTGCGCGCTGAAGACCGCACCGAGCGAGCTCTCGGCCAGCCCTTCGAGATACGTGCCGGCCGTGTCGAGCGCCACCTCGTGTCCCTTGGCGCGGCATCGCTCGACCATTCCGGCGTCGCTGTCGACTCCGGTCGCGGCGATCCCGGCTTCCCGCAACACGTCGAGGAACTCACCGCGGCCGCAGCCGGCGTCGAGCACGGGCCCGTGATCCTTCAGAAGGTCGACGTACACCCGCTGGCGTTCCCGGACCCGTTCCTCCGGCCCGCGGAAGACGTCTTCGAACGCGGCATAGGCGGCACCGCCGGCATCGGCTCCGTCGCGGTAGCCGAGCACCACGCCGCCGAACGGGTCCCGGAACTGCTCGAGGACACCGGTGCCGGTGTACGGCACAGCACGGCTGGCCGCGATCACGTCAGCGCCCGCGTCGATCCTCGCGCGGAGCGTCTCGGTCGCTTCGAGCAGGTCCTCGGTCAGCTGCTCGAGCTGCTGGGGCCCCTGCGCGAGCCGGGCCTCGATGCGGTCGATCGCGTCGAGCAGCTTGTTGTCCATCGCCTGCTGGTAGGCCGTGTACGGCCTGAGCAGGCGCAGCAGGAGCCGGCGGAACAGCCGGCGCGACCGGCCGGATCCCGGCGATGCACTGGCCTCGGGCCCCTCGCGCGCGAGGTCGCGGGCCGGACTCGTCGTGCGCAGTGGAGCTGCTCCGTCGTCGGACAGGGGCGTCATGGTAGGCGATCGGGTTCATGACCCCGGGAGCGGCGCGCCTAGACTCCAACTCGCAATGACAGCCCAGCAGCCATCGGGCGACCGGCAACCCGCGATCGTCGTCGACAGCGTGACCAAGCGGTTCCGTGTGCCGCGGGAGCGGTACCACACCATCAAGGAGCGGGTCCTGCACGGCTTCCGCCGCACGCGGTGGGAAGTGCTGGAGGGCCTCCACGACGTGTCGTTCTCGGTCGCGCCGGGTGAGTTCTTCGGCGTTGTCGGCCGAAACGGGTCCGGCAAGAGCACGCTTCTGAAGTGCGTGGCGGGCATCTACCGCACCGACGACGGCGAGATCGGCGTGAACGGCCGTCTTTCCACTTTCATCGAGCTGGGTGTTGGCTTCAACCCGGACCTGGCAGCGGAGGACAACGTGGTCCTCAACGCGATCCTGCTGGGCCTCGACCCGAAGGAGGCGCGCAAGCGGGTCGACAGCGTGATCGATTTCGCCGGGCTCGAGGAGTTTCGTGACCTGAAGCTGAAGAACTACTCGTCCGGGATGTACGTGCGGCTTGCGTTCGCCGTGATGATCCAGGTGGACGCCGACATCCTCCTGATCGACGAGGTGCTGGCGGTCGGCGATGCCGCCTTTCAGCACAAGTGCTACACGGAGTTCGAGCGCCTGCGCGACGAGGGTCGCACGATCCTGTTCGTCACGCACGACATGCAGGCCGTCAACCGGTTCTGTCACCGCGCCCTGCTGCTGGAGCGCGGCGAGGTGATCGCGATCGGCGACCCGAAGGAGGTCACCGGGAAGTACATGGCGGTCAACTTCCGTGAGGAGCGCGGCGCGGACGCGACCGAGCTGATGGGCGAGCTCGCTGACCGTGCCGCCTATGTCACGGACGCGTGGCTCGAGACCGAGCATGGTGAGCGGCGCGAATACGCCGCCGCCGGCGACCCGGTCGTCTGCAAGGTGCTGGTGAACTTCAACTGGCCGTTGGAGGACCCCGCGCTGACGCTCGTCATCGAAAGCGACAGCGGCGCGGTCGCGTTTGCGACGTCGAGCGCGTGGAACGGGTGCCGGACCGGGCGCTTCGAGGCGGGCGAGCAGGTCCTGTTCACCGTTTCGTTCGAGAGCTTCCTTTCTCCTGGCCGCTACTACCTCTCGCCGCAGGTTGCGCTGCTCGAAGGAGAGACCGCCGGGGTCGTCGATCGCCGCGACCGCGCGGCAGGCTTCGTCGTCACGGGCGCGGGCGAGCATGGGCCCGCGGCCGGCGCCGCCCACGAGTTCAGCATCGAGCGCGTCGGCGTGCGCGAGCTGTCGGCGTGACGGCCGGCGCCGCCGTCGAGCGGCAGCCACTGGGCGCAGCAGGGCGCCGGCGCTTCTTCCAGATCCTGGTCGCGCTTTCCGTGACCGAGTTCAAGACCCGCTACTTCGGGTCGGTGCTGGGCTACGTGTGGTCGCTGATGCGCCCGCTGATGGTGTTCGGCGTTCTCTACGTCGTCTTCACGCACGTGGTGCGGTTCGGCGGGAACATCGAGCACTATCCGCTCAAGCTGCTGCTCGCGATCGTCCTGTGGAGCTTCTTCGCGGAGGCCACCGGAGCGGCGCTCACGTCCCTGGTGCAGCGCGAAGGCCTGCTGCGCAAGGTCCCGTTCCCACCCGCTGTCGTGCCGCTGTCGGTCGGGCTCACCGCCGCGTTCAACCTGGGTTTGAACCTGTGCGTCGTGCTCGTGTTCGTGCTGATCACGGGCATCGCGCCGCAGGCGGCGTGGCTGGAGCTGATCCCGCTCGTGGTGTGCCTGCTGGCGCTGACGGCCGCGGTGTCCATGTTGCTCGCCGTGCTCTACGTGCCGTTCCGGGACATGGCGCCGATCTGGGAGGTGGTCACGCAGATGCTGTTCTGGGGCACGCCGATCATCTACGTGATCGTGACCGTGCCCGCCAGCGTGCGCGAGATCCTGATGATGAACCCGCTCGCTGTGATCATCGAGCAGGCACGCCATGCGATTGTCGACTCCTCGGCGCCGAGCGCAGCCGACTCGATCGGCGGCGCCCCCTTGCTCCTGATCCCGTTCGGGATCGTGGTGGCGCTGCTCGCCGCGAGCGTCGCGCTCTACCGGCGGGCGGAGGGGACGCTGGCCGAGCGGCTCTGATCGCCGTCGAGCGCTTCGGACCAGCGCTCGGCGAGCCGGCGGCGCACGGCGTCCTCGATCTGGCCGGCGGCGGCTGTCCAAGTCATGCCCTCCACGAACCTTCGCCCCGCGTCGCCGACCCGGGAGCGTCGCTCGGAGTCGTCGAGCAGCGACACGAGCCGGTCGGCGATCGAGACGAAGTCCATGTCGGCCAGCTCGATCACCTGCTCGTCGGCCGCGAAGGCGGACACGACGCTCGGATGGCGCACGTCGACCACCGGGAGACCGCAGGCCATCATCTCCTTGGGCATGCGCGAATAGTTGGTGAGCGATATGACGAGGCCGGCCGTGGCCTCGTTGTAGAGCCGCGCGAGCGCCGGCGCGTCGAGCACGCCCGCGAACTCGTGCGGGAAGCAGAGCTCCGGCGCACGCGTGTCACCGAACAGGACCACGCGCGTGCCCGGACGGCGGCGCACCACCTCGTCGAGCGCAAGCAGGCCCATCTCGGTCGCGCGGCGCGGGGTGGACCGGCGTGCGTAGTACACGATCGTGCGATCGTCGCGCGGCGCGTCAACGGGCCTGTAGGTGTCGAGGTCGACGCCCAGCTCGAACACGTCGGCACGGGCGCCGTAGCGCTCGGTGAGCAGCTCCGCAAGCCACGCGCTCGCCGCGACGCAGGCGTATCCCATGCGATACGTCTCCTCCGCCCACAATCGCTCGGCCGAGGCGGCGTAGAAGTCCGGCTCGAAGTCCTGGACCAGGTAGGCCTTCAGCTTGCAGCCGGCGAGGGTCCAAAGCGGATAGGCGGTCTGCCATCCCGTCGCGATTGCGACATCGGCACCCTGCCAGTCCTCGAAGCCTGAGAAGACGCCCGCTCTCAGCGGCGTGAAGCCCTCGTGCAGCTCGCGCTGGGCCCCGGAGCCGCCGCCGTGGATGATCCGCGTGGGGTCGTGGACCCAGATCGAGCAGGAGTGCCCGCGCCGCTCGAGCTCGTCGGCGATCGTGAAGATCGTCATGTGGCCGCCGCTGCCGCGGCGAAACGGCGGGATCAGCCAGGCGATGTGCAGCCGCTCCCGCGATCCGTCGTGCGGCGAGGGTGCGGCCAGCGGCGCCGGGGAGCCGGTGAAGAAGGGCCGCACGTATTCGTAGGGGAGAGGCACGTTCGACGCAGTCTCGCGCGCCTCGAGCGAAAGCCACCGGCCGAGGCCGCCGGGCAACCGCCCGGCTCTGGACCCGAGCGCCGAGAACACCGCGCGCCCGGCGTGATGGCGCAGGGAACGCCCGGCCGAGCCCGCGAGTCGCTGCCCGGCCAGGCCTCTGCCGCGCATGTAGGCGACGTCGCCGCGCACACCGGAGGCCACGTGCCGCGCCACTGCCTTCGGGTGGGCCGGCTCCACGTGGCCCACGGTCTCTGCCAGGCCGCGGTACTCGTCGAAGTAGCGGCGCATGAACTGCGCGAAGGGATAGTCGTGGGCGTGCAGCACCCCTGCGCGCGGTACGTAGGCCTTGCGCCATCCCGCCGCCATCGCGTCACGCGCAAAGGCCTGGTCCTCGGCGTACGCGACATCGCGGAAGCGCACCTGCTCCCAGCAGGATCGGAGCACCGCCGAGTTGACGTTGGAGAAGAAGCCCGCCGCGGGGTCGCCCGGCTGCGGGTGGTCGTCGAGGCGCAGCTCCCCGCCGGTGAGGGAGTCATTGAAGGCGCCGAAGAACTCGGACAGCTCGCGCGCGATCGTCGCGCTGGTGTCCGGGCGCGGGAGGTGCGGCCCGAACGCCATTCCCACCCGCGCGTCGCCGTCCAGCGGGGCGACCAGGGATGCAAGCCAGTCGTCACCCGCGGGCGTCGCGTCCTGCGTGAGGAAGACCACTGCCTCTCCGGCGCTGCGCTCGGCGGCGAGGTTGCGCGTGCGCCCGTGCCCGAACTCCGCCGGGGCGATCTCGATCACGCGGGCGCCGTGGGAACGTGCGATCGCAGCCGACCCGTCGCGTGACCCGGAGTCGACCACCAGCACCTCGACCTTCGCGTCGATGCGCTGGTTCGCGACCGCCTCGAGCAGCTCGTCCAGGTATCGCGCGCCGTCCTTGACCGGCACGACGACGGACACCGTCGCGATCATCGGCGTCGTTCGCGCAGTCGCCGCGGCAGTCGCAGCAGGAACCCCAGCGCGCGCAGCGCCATTCGTACCGGCCGCCGCCGCGTCCAGGTGTCGAGGTCGACGCCCCAGCGATCCAGCCAGTAGACCTGGCGCTCGAGGCGGGCCATCTCGAGCGAGTGATGCTCACGCAGGCGCAGCACCTCGGCCTCGGCATCCGCGAGGGCCCGCTGCAGGTGTGCGATCTCGGTGGACTCGCGGGCCGGCGCGTCTTCGGCCGGGTCGTCCGAGGGTTGTGTCGAGGTCGTGGCGCTCACGGGGATTGGTGCGGCGCTTCATGGTAGCCTCGCCGCCCCCGTGCCCCCCACTGCTGACCGCGGGCGTTTGCGTCGCGCTACGCGGACGCTGCCTCGTTCGCTCCTCCTGCTGCTCTGTGCCGTCGCGCTGCTCGGCGTCTCGTGGGCGCTGTTCGTGCCGCCGTTCCAGGCGCCCGACGAGAACAGCCACTTCGGCTACGTGCAGCGGCTGGCGGAGGACTTCGACCTGCCGGGCGACTCCGATCGCCCGCTGTTCTCGACCGAGCAGCTGCTGGCCCACGATCGGTCCAACTCCGACCAGACGGCGGCCGTGCTCCAGACCAAGCCCGAGTGGAGCAAGGCGGCGTACGAGCGCTGGCGAGCGCTGGACGCGCGTCTTCCGGACTCCGCGCGCAGCGACGGCGGGGGGCCGAATCCCGCTTCGTCCAACCCACCGCTCTACTACCTGTACGAGTCCATCCCCTATCTGCTGGCGTCGGGCGGCGACATATTCGATCGCCTGTACACGCTGCGCCTGGGGTCCGTCCTGCTGCTGCTGGTCACCGTGGTGGGCGCGTGGCTGCTCGCCGGTGAGCTGTTCGCGCGCAACCGGCTGCTGCAGCTGGTGGCCGCGTCGTTTGCGGGCCTGCAGCCGATGGTCACGTTCATCTCCGCCTCCGTGACGCCGGACGCGCTGCTGTTCGCCACCTGGAGCATCGCGTTCTGGCTGTTCGCGCGAATCCTGAAGCGCGGGCTGCGCCTCGCGGAAGGGGTAGCGCTGTTTGCGGTCGTCGGGCTGGCCGTGGTGACCAAGGGAACCGGCTATGCGCTCGTGCCGGCAGCCCTGGTGGTACTGGCGGTCGGATACGCGCGGCTGCGCCGTGCCCATCAGCCGGGCGTGCCCCGGCGGCGGGTGGTGGTCGTCGCGCCGCTGGTCGTGCTCGCGGTGATCGTCGGCGCATGGTTGGGAACGGCGCGGGCGCTCGACCGGCCGGCCGTGAACCAGGTCGGCACCGGCACCCAGAACCCGGCACCGACCTTGACGTCATTCAATCCGCGCGAAGCGGGCAGCTATTTCTGGCAGTACTACCTGCCGCGGCTGCCGTTCCAGCAGCGGTTCGGGGGAATGACAGACCTGCCCGCGTACGACATCTGGCTGACGCAGGGCTGGGCGGCGTTCGGGTGGCTCGAGGTCAAGTTCCCCGAGCCCGTGTACGTGCTGCTCGCGCTGTTGACGCTGGCGCTGTTGATCGGCGCCGTGGTCGCAGTCGTGCGGGCGTGGTCGCGCGTCGACCGCGCGCTCGCGGCGGCGTTCGCGCTCGCCGTGCTGACGTTGCTCGCGGGCCTGCACTGGACCGAGTTCCGGACTCTCGTGGGCGGCTCCGGCCCGTTCAACCAGGGCCGCTACCTGCTGCCGCTGATCGCCCTGATGGGGGCGGCGGCCGCGGCCGCTGTGTCCGCGCTGCCGGCACGCCGGCAGCCCGTCGCTGCGGCCCTGCTGCTCGGCGGGCTCGCCGTGCTCCAGCTCGCGTCGCTCGGGATCGTGGTCGGGAGGTTCTATGCGTGACGTGCGCAGACCCGCGCTGGTCGCGCTCGCCGCGGTGTTCGTGCTCGGCGCCGTGGGTCTGCTGACCGTCGCAGCGCTCGACGACCGCCCGCTCGCGTTCACGCTCGGGGTGCAGCCGGCGCAGGTCGCCGCGGTGCTCCAGCCCGGCCAGACCGTCTGCCAGGAACCGATCGACGTGCCCGCCGACGCACGCACCGTGAGATTCTCGGTGGGCACCTTCGGAGCGCCGGGGCCGCAGTTGCAGGTCCTCACCCGGACCTCCGGCGCCATCGCCGGACGCGACTCGGTCCGCGCCGGCTACGGCGACCGCGCGACCGTTGCGGCGTCGCCGCGCGGCATCGTCGCGGGTCGGCGAATCGAACTGTGCGTGCGCAACGTCGGTCGGCGGCAGGTCACGATCTGGGGCGGCGTGGCGGGGGCGGCAAGGACGAGCACCGCCAGGGTCGACGGGCACGACGCGGGGACGGACCTCACGCTCGTGTTCGAGCGCGGTGAGTCGCGGTCGATGCTGGCCGCCATGGGTGACGTGTTCGAGCGTGCGGCCCTCTTCCATCCGTCGTGGGTGAGCGCGGGCCTGCTGTGGGCGCTGGCCGCTCTGCTGCTCACGGGCTTGCCTGTGGCGTTGCTCCTGGCCCTGCGCGCGGCATTGAACTCCTATAGTTCCGGCCCGTGATCGAAGGCGTCACAGTCCACCCGTTGCGCCAGATCCCCGACGAGCGCGGCATGGTGATGCACATGCTGCGTGCTGACGATCCGCACTTCCAGGAGTTCGGCGAGATCTACTTCTCGGTCGTCGAGCTGGGGGCGATCAAGGCCTGGCATCTGCACGAGCGGATGACGATCAACTACGCGGTCCCCTACGGCAAGATCAAGCTCGTGGTGTTCGATGACCGCGAGGGCTCGCCGACCCGCGGCCGGCTGGACGAGATCTACGTGGGCGAGGCGAACTACGCGCTCGTGACGGTGCCGCCGCTCGTCTGGAACGGATTCAAGGGGATCGGCGAGCATCGCTCCATCGTCGCGAACTGCGCCTCGATCCCGCACGACCCGGACGAGATCGTGAGGCTCGACCCCTTCTCCGACAAGATTCCCTACGACTGGTCGCTGAAGCACGGATGAGCGATCGCCCGTCCCTGATCGTCGGGGCGTCCGGTCTGATGGGAGGGCACCTCGCGCGCGTCTTCGCTGCGTCCGGACCGGTCGTCGCCACGGCCAACGAGCAGAGCGGGGACGACCTGGTGGCATTCGACATGCGTGACGCCGCCGGCGTGCGCGCATTCGTCGAGCAGGTGCGCCCCGGGGTCGTGATCTGCCCGGCGGCGATCTCGAACGTGGAGCGCTGCGAGCTCGAGCCCGCCGCGACTCGCGCGGTGAACGTCGACGGCACGCTCGCGCTTGCCGCCGCGGCGCGGGCCGTGGGCGCGACGTTCGTGTTCTTCTCGTCCGAGTACGTGTTCGACGGAGCCGACGGTCCGTACGACGAGGAGCGAGACGTCAACCCGATCAACGAGTACGGGCGTCAGAAGGTGCAGGTCGAGCAGGCGCTGCCGGAGCTGACCGCCGGAGATTTCATCGTCGCGCGGGTGTCATGCGTGTACGGGCACGAGCGCCGCCGCAAGAACTTCGTGTTCCAGCTGTGGGCCGCGCTCTCGGAGGGGCGGGAGTTCCGTACTCCCGGTGACCAGACCGGCACTCCGACCGCGGCGGCGAACGCCGCCGAGGTCGTCCGCGACCTCGTCGAGGCGGGTGAGCGCGGCGTCTTCCACGTGGCGGGAGCGCAGCGCATGCTGCGCTCCGACCTCGCCCGCGTGGCGGCGCAGGAGCTCGGCCTGAACCCGGCGCTGGTCCGGCCGGTCGCGACGGACGAGCTCGGCCTCGCGGCGCCGCGGCCGCTCGGGGCGGGCCTGCTGATCGACCGGGCGAGCGCCGCCGCCCGCACGCCGCTGCTGGGGCCGCGCGAGGGAATCCGGCAGATGCTCGCCCAGGCGCCGATCGCCGTCAGCGCCTGATGCGCTGCCGCTCGTGCGGTGCCGACGTCCGCTCCTTCCTCGACCTCGGCAGCACTCCGCTGGCGAACAGCTTCCTCAAAGAAGAACAGCTCCGCTCCGTGGAGCCGTCCTTTCCGCTGGAGGTCGGGTTCTGTCCCACGTGCACGCTCGTGCAGCTGATGCACACAGTCCCGCCGGAGCAGATCTTCCGCGACTACGTGTACGTGACCTCGACGTCGTCGTCGATCACCGAGCACTTCCATGCCCTGGCGCGCGAAGCCGTGTCGCGCTTCGATCTCAGCGCCGATGACCTCGTCGTCGAGATCGGGAGCAACGACGGGACGCTGCTGAGGGGCTTCGAGCCGTCCGGCATCCGCACGCTCGGCATCGAGCCGGCCACGAACATCGCCGCGATCGCGCGCGCGCACGGCATCGAGACCGTCAACGAGTTCTTCGAGCCCGGCATCGCGCGCCGGCTGCGGGAGGAGCACGGGCCGGCATCGTTCATGGTCGGCTGCAACGTGGTCGCGCATATCCCCGACCTCAACGGCACGATGGAGGGCGTCGCGACCCTGCTCGCCGACGAGGGCGTGTTCCAGGTCGAGGCGCCGTACCTGCTGGAGCTGCTCGACCGGGCGGAGTTCGACACGGTCTACCACGAGCACTTCTTCTACTTCTCGCTGCGCGCGCTCGAGCACGTGATGGAGCGTCACGGTCTGCGCATCTTCGACGTCGAGCTCTTCCCGGACGTGCATGGCGGCACGATCCGCGCCTCGGTGTGCCGCACCGGCGCCTCCTTCGAGCGGACCGCGGCGGCCGCGGGCGCCTTCGAGCGCGAGGAGGAGGCGGGTGTCGGGGAGTTCGCCACGTACGCCGACTTCGCCGAGCGGGTCGCCGGCATCCGCGAGAGCCTGCTGCGCATGCTCGGCGACCTGCGGCGCGGCGGCGCGCGGGTGGCGGGCTATGGAGCCGCCGCCAAGGGCAACACGCTGCTCAACTACTGCGGCATCGGCCCCGACCTGCTCGACTACGTTGCGGACAAGAACCCGCTCAAGCAGGGCCTGTACACACCCGGCATGCACCTGCCCGTGGTGGAGGCGTCACGCCTCGCCGAGGATCGCCCCGACTACACGTTGATCCTGGCCTGGAACATGGCCGACGAGATCGTCGCCGAGCAGGCCGAGTACCGCGCGCGCGGCGGGCGGTTCATCCGGCCGATACCCGAGCCGGCGGAGGTCGAGTGACGCGTGGTCAGTCCGGCAGTCGGGCCACGGACCGCAGGAACTCGTGCTTCCACGGGTGAGCCCGGCGCGGCCTCGTCCTCACCAGCAGCAGCTCCTTGGCCTGCACCGCAAGCATGATCGGACGCAGGGCACGCACGGGGCGCACGTACGCAAGCGAGGGGAACGTGTCCGTCGCCAGCGTCTGGAAGCCGGCTCGCGAGAGCAGGGCGCGAAGCGAGGAGCGGCGGTAGTGCCCGACGTGATGTCCGAGGTCCCACATCGTCCACCTCTTTCCCCACCGGCGCGCGTTCACGCTCTCGATGTTCGGAACCTCGAGCAGCAGGTAGCCGCCCGGCCGCAGAGCCCGCTTGATCCTCTCCAGCGCCCTTTCCGGTTCCGCCAGGTGCTCGACCACGTGCCAGGCGCACACCACGTCGATGCCGTTCTCCGGCAGGTCGATGTGCTCGACGATGCCCGTCTTCACGTCAAGCCCGAAACGCTCCCGTGCCTGCTTCGCCATCGCTGCTCCCGGCTCGACGCCCTGCACCTCGAACCCGGCCGCGCGCGCCTCGTCGAGGAAGTACCCGGACGCGGTGCCGATCTCGAGCAGCTTGCCCGTGTCCAGGTATGTCCTGACGAGTGCAACCCGGATGCGAGCCTCGTGGCGGCGCTGCGCCTCGTCTTCGTCGTACGCCTCGCCGGCCGTGTACTCCTCGAAGTACTCGTCGTCGTAGAGCTCTTCCAAGCTGTCCGCAGTCGCGAGCGGAGCGAAGAGCAGCCCGCATGCGGGGCAGCGGTAGAGGCCCTCGGGCTCGAACACCTCGTCGGGCGACGTGACCGCTCCACATGCCCAGCACAGCGGTGACACGGGCGATTGAGGGTCAGATGCCAAGCTCGGAGATAAGTGTCGTGTTCCTCGTGTGGGGACCGCTGGGGACACCGACCCTCGAGAGGTTCGCGGCATCGTACCGAGCGCGTTCGGGGGGAACCCCACACCGCCTGGCCGTGGTGTTCAACGGCGTCGAACCCAGCGACGAGGACGCGTTCCAGGAAGCCCTCGGCGATCTTCAGTACGAATCGGTGCACCTGTCTCGCCGGATGCTCGACCTCGCCGCCTACATCGCCGCGGGCCGGCAGCTCGACTCGGAGTACCTGTGCTTCCTCAACTCGTACAGCGAGCTGCTGGACGACGAATGGCTCGCCAAGATGTTCGGCCACCTCACGACGCCCGGGGTGGGCCTGGTGGGAGCATCCGGTTCCTACGAGAGCGCAGCCACCAACGCTCCCCTGGTCGCGCGGCCGTTCCGCCGCCTGCAGTTCCCGGCGTTTCCGAACCCACACATCCGTTCGAACGCGTTCATGCTCCGGTGCGAGACGATGCTGGCGCTCAACTGGAGCGAGGTCCGGACCAAGACCGCGGCGTGGAAGCTCGAGAGCGGGGTGCACGGCATCAGCAGGCAGGTGCGGGCCATGGGGTTGCGCGCCCTCGTCGTCGGCCGCGACGGGGAGGCCTACGACAGCGACCGCTACTACGAGAGCAACACGTTCAGGCGCGGACGCCAGGCGAACCTGCTCGTGGCGGACAATCGCACGCGGCAGTTCGACGAAGCCAACCCGGAGCGCAGACGTTGGCTGCTGGAGCTCGCGTGGGGGAAGGGCGCAGCGGACGCCGACTAGGAAGACTGCCGCAGGAGGCTGACCGCCCGGCGGCCGACCGACGGCCAGAGAGCCACACCGAGGCCGACGTACAGGGCGGCTCCGAGCAACAGACCGGCGCATGCCGCGGCCACGCCTCCGTCGCCGAGCGCTGTGAGCCCGAGGACCGGGAACACGAGCGCGAGCAATCCGGCGGGCAGCGAGGCGCGCACCGCGTCCAGGCCGGCCCGCAGCGATTCGCTCCGGAACACGATCACCAGCACCGTCACGACCACCAGAGTGCCGCTGATCGCGTGCGCTGTGGCGACGGCCCTGGGGCCCAAGGTACCCGCGGGGATCACGAGCGCCGCGTGTACACCGACCATGCAGACAGCCATGATCGCCAGCTCGCGGAACATCTGGAGGGAGAGCGCGATCGTAGAGGCGGGGACCAGCAGGCACCACGCAAGCCCCATCAGCAGGAAGATGCGGGAGGTGTCCCACAGCAGGTCGACGGTGCCCTCCGTCAGCGGTCCTTCGAACAGGGCATCCAGGATAGGGCGGCCGAACACCGCGTAGCCGGCGGCGAGGGGCACGTAGAAGAACACGGCGAACGGCGCCATCTCCCGCATGTACTCGCGCAGGGTTCCGCGGCCGCGCTCGTGCAGCGCTGCGATCAGGTTCGGCATCGTCACGAGGCCGATCACGCCACCCGTGACGCTCGACAGAAGAACCGTGAGGAAATAGGCATACGTGTATGCCGTGACTGCGTTGGCCTGCTCGGAGATGGTGGCGATGCTGATCGTCACGTCGAGCTGGAAGCACAGCGGCACCGACGCGCCTCCGGCAGCGAGCGCCGCGAGCTTCCACGTCTGCGACTCGAGCGCCGGCCTCCAGTGCGGCCAGACGACGAAGCCGAACCGGCGCATGTAGACAAGGTGTCCGGCCAGCAGCGTGGCGGCCCCTGCGAGGACTCCGACAGTCGCTCCCCAGATGCCGACGGCCGCCATCAGCGACGCTCCGACACCGAGGGTCACGATGCCCGACATCGAGTAGAGGACAGCGCTGGCGACGAACCGCCGGGTGGCGGCCAGCACGGCCGACAGCAGCGCCGACCAGATCTGACAGAAGGCGGCAGCGGCCAGGATCGCGGTGCTGACGCTCGTCGTGCTCTGTGTCTTGCCGGAGCCCCCGGGGACCAGGATCT